>JBJOOF010000087.1:0-6528 GCA_046051425.1 Bacteroidota bacterium | reverse complement strand
ATTATGGAATAAAGAATTTTCGAATTGGCTCATATAGACAGATTGACAGCCTGCTGTCAGGATATTACTAAAATAAAGAAAGAACTTGGACTAGATCCAAGTTCTTTCCTAAGATTCAATTGAAATGCCAAACGGGGAGTTGGCCAATTTGACAGCCTAATTAAAAGATAAGTTTGAGGATATCGTTACCGATAGCAAAGACCATCAAACCGAGCAAAATGACCATCCCTACCTTTTGCGCATATTCCAAAAACTTGTCAGAAGGTGCACGGCCAGAGACCATTTCGTAAAGCAAGAACACCACGTGTCCTCCGTCTAGGGCCGGAATTGGAAGTAGGTTCATAAAGGCCAAAATCATGGAAATCAAGCCTGTGATGCTCCAAAACTTCACCCAATCCCATTGGTTGCCATAAATTTTAGCCATACCAATAGGACCGCTCACGTTTTTGGTGGACACCTCGCCGGTAAACATTTTACCCAAGGCTTTCGCATTCACGATCACCGCACCAAAGGCACGAGAGGTACCGCGAGAAAGGGATTCCATAAATCCATACTCTCTTCGTACAGGCTCCAAAAGCGGTTTGACAGCAATACCTATTCTGGCATCAGCCGATACCGGAACATTCAAGGTGTCTACCTGAGCTCCACGGCGACGAACCAAGGATACGGATTGATTTTTTACCTGCTGCAAGGCAGCTTGCATCTCATCAAAATAGGTGATGGGACTGCCATTCACCGCGATGATTTGATCTCCAGCGGCAATGCCCATTTTCTCTGCACCCGTACCTGGATCCACTGCCCCTACTTCAAAAGGAATGCGAACAGCAATAAACTTGCTGAAGGCCTCTTCCGAGTTGAAACTATTGATAAATCCTTTCGGAATTTCTACTTTGATTTTTTCACCTTGGCGATCAACGGTGTAGTAGCCGTTTTCACTCAAGAGTGCCGAGCCGCTACTCAATTCACCGATGCTTTGGTAAGGCTGTCCATTGACATCCAATACCTTGTCACCTGTCTTCAATCCAATGGCTTCCCCATATTCGTAGGCCACGATTCCATTTTCAATAACCTGATCCCGAGAGAAGTAGGTTTCCCCATTGGAATACACCAGCGTCACGAAGATGATAATACCCGTGATCACGTTGACGATAATTCCACCCAACATGACAATCAAGCGCTGCCAGGCTGGCTTGGCACGAAACTCCCAAGGTTGGGGTTCAGATGCCAGCTGGGCGGTGTCCATGGACTCATCCACCATCCCTGAAATCTTTACAAAGCCCCCAAGCGGGATGGCCCCGATGGAATATTCGGTATCACCCCATTGAAATCCTGCGATTTTTGGAGGAAATCCGATGGAGAATTTTTCTACGCGCATGCCAAAAAGTTTGGCGGTAAGCAAGTGTCCCAACTCATGAAGTCCCACTAGAATTGACAATCCTAGGAGCAGTTGGCCCACCATAATTAAGGTTTCCATTTAGTTTCTTGACTTAAGTAAATTTTCTGTGAATTCTCTGGCACTACGATCAGTTTCGATGTAGTCCTCCAATTGAGGACGAGCAATAAACTCCGATCGGGATAAGGTTTCTTCGATCAAATCGGACATTTCCAAAAATCCTACTTGCTGCTTGAGGAAGGCTGCCACTGCTATTTCATTGGCCGCATTCAACACACAAGGCGCATTGCCTCCTGCCGCTAGGGCATCGTAGGCAAGTTGCAGGTTTCGAAAAGTCTTCAAATCGGGTTGTTCAAAGGTCAATTGTGGATAGTTGGCAAAGTTGAACCGCTCTAGATTACTCTTCAAGCGATCGGGATAACTGAGTGCAAACTGGATAGGGATACGCATGTCGGGCAACCCAAGTTGCGCCTTGATCGACCCATCTTCAAATTGAACCAAGGAATGAACTATACTTTGGGGATGCACTACCACCTCAATCTGCTCCGTTTTGAGTCCAAAAAGCCATTTGGCTTCAATGACCTCTAGGCCCTTGTTCATCAAGGACGCAGAATCTATGGTGATTTTTGCACCCATATCCCAGTTGGGATGCTTGAGTGCCTGCTCACGGGTAACCGTCTCCAGATAGGTTCGGTCTTTTCCCCGAAAGGGCCCACCCGAAGCGGTGAGGATGATTTTTTCGATGGGATTATGAAATTCCCCAACCAAACATTGGAAAATAGCGGAATGCTCGGAATCTACTGGATAGATATTGACTCCATGCTGCTTGGCAAGTGCGGTAATCAACTCCCCTGCCACAACCAAGGTCTCCTTGTTGGCTAGGGCAATCTGCTTGCCGGCCCGGATGGCATGTACGGTAGGAATCAAACCGGAGTACCCAACCAGTGCAGTCAACACCACATCGATGGTCTCCATTTCCACCACTTGGGCGATTGCTTTTTGCCCAGCAAAGACCTTAATTGGCGCCGAAGCCAAGGCTTCTTTGACCTTGGAATAATTTGCCTCATTACCGATCACCACGGCATTTGGAACAAATTCCAAAGCCTGTTGAATCAATAAGTCAGCATTGTTTTGGGCGGTGAGGACCTCTACACTAAACTTTTCAGGATGCTGACGAATGACATCCAAGGTCTGAGTTCCAATACTCCCTGTACTTCCAAGAAGTGCTACGCGCTTGGTTGATGTCATTTAGGTGATGCTATAAAAATTATAACCTAGTTCAGAGAAGAAGGTTGGGGTGTGAACTGACAAAATTACCAATTGGACTGAATTTCTAGGTACGTCTCGTCAGATTTTAGCGCTTGGGCTAATTTTTGTCTAGATTTTTTTGTGAGTTTTTAAAAAATTGGATGTAAATCCGGGGATCCAAAGTACCAAAAACACCAATAAATACGCCTTCAGTCAACGTCAACCCATGAAGTAGGTTGCCGAAGGACTTACCGGAAAAAAAACCCAGAAGGCCCTCGGCCAACCGTTAGTTTATTGACTTCTGCTCCAGATTTTTGGTAAACCAGAACCTCCCCATTGCCTTGGAATCCCTTGGCATTGGCCAGGTAGACTTGCTGAGCATCGGAGTCGTAGCCGATTCCATAGAAGCCCGATCCTTTTTTCCAATCGGATACCAAAGTACCAGAGCCAATAGTAACTACAGAAATTCCGTCTTGATAGTCTGGCCAGCCCGAACTCGTCAACACATAGAAGGTGTCGTCATCGCCTTTGGCGATTCGTCCCGTAGCCTGAGCAATGGGAAAGGTGCGAATGTTTTTTTGGCTTATAGCGCTTTTGGAAATAGAAACGAAATAGACTTTCTGCGCATCGTAACAAAATACCCATAGGTCCCCATTCAGTTCGAAAAACTGAACCGGCTGCCCAGGCATATCCAAGGTTTTGAAGGGCAGTTCTGCGTTGGCATCCAGCACCTCCACCTTTTTTCCTTCCGAAGCCGCTACAAAGACATAGGATCCAAAGGCATAGAGGTCTTCAGGTTTGCTGGAAACGGGGATCTTTTTCTTCACTACTCCCCCGTCCAAACCTTGCACCACCGCCACATAAGAGGAGGGTGTATTGTAATTGGCATCGTAGGGTCCATAATCCGAAATAAATAACTTCCCGCGGACAGTGGCCAAAGATCGGGGTTGGTCCAAACCCTTTTCCACGGCCCCAATCGATTTGAAATCTCCAGGCTGCACCACCTCCACTTTACCCGTGTTCGCCACCAAATACAACCGGTCTTCTTCCAAGACCAGATCCTCCAATAACCCCGCAAAAGGTCGCCCATTTGCCTTTTCAAATAGGGAAGAAGTCAATGACCCAGTACTTGGATCAAGGTGAGTTACCTCTCCGTCATTGGCCCCAAAGGCCCCTTCGTTTAGGATCAAAATTCCGGTATCGTATACCCCTAGCGGACGCTCATCGGTCGTAGGATCGCAGGCTGAAAAAGTCAGGACCAACAAGGATAATGCAAGGAAAGACTTGCTGAATTGGATCATAGGGTAAGCGTTAAATTAAGTTGGTAGGATCGTCCGGGCATGGCCCGTAGGTAGAGTACTTGGTAGGATTGATTAAATACATTGAGGACTTGAAAGCGCAGGGGCAATTGCAGGGATTTCCACTTGGCTCCTGAATAAGTAAGACCCAAGTTGCCGAGAGCAAAGCCTTCCAGAATCCGAGAATTTCCCGAAGCAATACTGCGTGGACCCACATAAAAGCCCGATAAATCAAGGGCAAAATCGGTTCGTTTCACCTGCAGTCCCGCATTTCCTTGATGCTTGGGGCTGTAAGGCAGTTGCTGCGATCCTTCTTGTGCGAGGTCTCGTGTATTGGAATAGGTGTAGGCGAGATTGGCTTGCCAGGTCAAGTGGCCCGTAGTCCAGGCACTCTCGCCTTGGTATTCCAGCCCTTGATTGTGCACCTCTCGGATATTTTCCGGAGTCCATAAGTTGCCTTTGGGAAGCCAAATGATCCAATCGTCCACCTTCATTCGGTAGTAAGTCAGGCGCTGAGACCAGGAAAAAGTCCCAGTCTGCTTGAGTTGGAAACCCATTTCTGCGTTTTGGCTTTTCTCAGGACGTAGGTTGGGATTTCCTCCTGGTTCCCAGTAGCGATCGTTGAGCGTCGGCAGTTTTAGCCCAAGCCCAAATGCCGTTTTAAGGTGAAAACTGGTTCGGTCACTTTCAAAAAGCCGCCAGTCCATTCCTAGACTAGGCAGAAAGGGAACCAATTCATTGGGATAGGCCAGTTGGCGGAGGTTGAGGGAAACCGAAATCCGCTCACCCTCTTGCCAACCCAAACTCTGGTAGGCTTCCCAACGCTGCTCCGTGGCAGTGTAGGTGCTAAGTTGGGCATTCATCCAAGTCCCGCGCACTCCTGCTCGAAGTGCCCAATTCCCAGCCGATGGGAGTTCCCAATCAAGTCCTAGCAGGCCCTGCCTGGTTTGATTTGCTTGTGCGTTAAATTGCAGTTGATCCGCCACCCAGGCTCCTTTTAGTTTCCATACCGAAGACTTCTTTTGGTACCGGTAGTCTAGCACTGCCCGGAAACTTTCGTCGGCTTGCCTGTCCTGCGTACTGCTTCCGATCAGCGGTTGAATCTCCCGTTGGGCTTGATTCCACCAGAAAGAGGCTTTGACTTGTGCATGGGAAGATGCCTGCCACCAAATATCTTGGAGGACACCTTGCTGCTTGAAGGCAGCATGGGATTGGCGCTCCCAGGGGGCTCCTGCTCGGGAAATGTCTTGGAACCGAAAGGTATTCGGTTGATCTTGAAGGTAGCCTTTGGTTTGAAAGCGGAGCCCTGAATTCCCGTAGGCTGCCGTCAAGGAAGTCTGGTTCAGTCCAAAACTCCCGATCGTCTGGCTGAAGACCCCTTGCAGCCCTTCTTTCTTCGTGGGAGCGGTAGAGAGGTGCACCGAACCACCGATGGCCTCGTTTCCAAATAATGCTCCTGCACTTCCAAACTGAACTTCTACCCGATCGGTAGCCTGTATCGGAAGGATGCTGAGGTCGGATTGCCCCAACGAGATGCTGTTGATAGGTACCCCATTCCAGAAGAGGGCAGTGTGCCCTGGAGAGGTACCCCGAAAAGATGGAGAAGCCAACATGCCTGGTCCGTATTGGCGAACAAAAATCGGAGAAGTCTCTTGTAGCAAATCCCCCAAAGATCGAGCTGCATAGCGCTCCAGGGTGGATTTTTCATAAGTCAAGAGCGTTTGTCCCGCTGCAAATCGATCCAAAGCTGCGGAATGCACGGCCACTTCAGCCAGCGCCACCGTATCTTGGGGCGAGGCAAAAGGAAGAAAAAATGCACACCAGAGGGCAAAAGTCATTGGGCTCCGATTAGAAGATCTAGTCGAATCCGGCTGCGAAGGAAAAAATAGAAATGAAAACCAGTCCTAACCCAAAAAGGGGTTAAGGCCATTGTACGCTCCTACCTGCTTTTCCTCCGAAAGCTCAGAATCAATGATCAAGGCAGGTCTCCTGGCTCGTTTGACTTTTTGCAGGCCTTCTCAGTTTCACAGAAACCAATGGCGGGGGTTGCAAAAGCTTTTCCTAAATACCTTTCAGGAAATCAAACTTACAGTTGCGGGGACAGCTCCGGTATTGCACCGGATTCCCTTTTAATTCCAAGAACCGAAACGCTCGGGTTGGAAACCAAAATCGATGTAAATAACGCCAATTCTCTTGCATAAAAAAGGACTTGATGGGCATTTTTTTGAGAGTCAACCGCTACCACTTACCTTGTGGGAAAATTTCTCCAAGGCCTACATGCAATTTTCTCCAAGCATTTTGCAATCCCTACACTACCGGCTAAACTACTTGCTGTGGTTTGGTGTTGCTTTGCTGCTTTTTTCCTGTGCGGAAAAGAAAACTGAAGCGCTCCTCAAAACCGCTATTCCTCTGGATTTTGCCACAGGATTCAAGTTGTACCAGGGTGAAGGCTTCTGGGAAATTGAAGTTAACAAGGGCTATGCAGGATCCTCGGAAACCTACCGCTACCTGGTTTTGGATTCTGGAGTACAGGTCAATTCGGCAAACTACGATGCAGTCATTCAACTTCCCATCACTCAAGTTGTGTTG
>JBJOOF010000086.1:0-8997 GCA_046051425.1 Bacteroidota bacterium | reverse complement strand
AGAAATTGAACTCCATGCGCCACCTGCTATTCGTACTTTTTTTGACCCTTTTTGCGGCTTGTGATCAAAAAACCAGTTCCGAAAGCGAGGCAATTGCTTTGCCAGAAGAAGATTCCATTTTTACCACACCTCTTGGCAAAACCTATCCAATACCTGTTCCGAATGAAGCGGCGCTAGCAAATTTTGAACAAGCAGAAAAGGAGTACGAGGCCAATCCTAAGGATGTGGAGACACTAATTTGGTATGGTCGTAGAACTGCTTACTTGGGGAGATACCGCCAAGCCATAGCCATTTACACGGAAGGAATCAAAAACTTCCCTCAGGATGCTCGCCTGTATCGTCACCGAGGACATCGGTACATCAGCATTCGAAATTACGAGGCAGCGATCGCGGATTTGGAAAAAGCTGCTTCCTTGATCCAAGGAACTTCGGATCAAATCGAACCAGACGGCATGCCCAATGCCCAAAACATCCCCTTGAGTTCCCTGCACAGCAATGTTTGGTACCACTTGGGCCTAGCCTATTACCTTACTCAGGAGTACGAGAAAGCATACACCGCCTACATCCAGTGTAGAGAAAGTGGCGATAACTACGACAACATCGTTTCCAGTACGCACTGGCTTTACCTAATCCAGCTCCGGTTGGGTAATCCTGAAAGAGCAGACTCCTTGCTCGCTCCGATTCAAAAGGCGGGGATAGTCATTGAAAACCAAAGCTATGCAGACTTGTGTCAACTGTACAAGGGATGGATTTCTCCAGACACCTTACTCCAGGCTAGCCCGGGCAACCCTTCCAATGATGCAGTTAATTATGGACTTGCCAATTGGTACCTACACCAAGGAGATTCCAGCAAAGGAATCCAATTGCTTGAGGCGCTAGTTGCAGGAAAAGCCTTTACTTCCTTTGGATACTTGGCTGCAGAGGGGGATTTGATGTTTTACTTTTCAAAAACCCAACAAAAATAGCAGCAAAGTAAAGTCTCGACACCCTTAACCTGCAGACTTGATGCTAAGGACAGCACGGTCTGATTTGAAGATTAGGGTTTCTGTGGTTCCCACCTGATAGCTTGGTTTCCCCTTTTTATCTTCAGAATAGAGCGCCACAAGCGCGATCCCTTTATCCACACAGAAGGAATGAATCCCATCGACACTATTCTTATCGTTGACCACATGGATGTGCAAGGTGAGTTCCTCATTGCCTTTCGAGAAGGACTTCATTAGCCGCTCCGCATCCGAAGAATTTACAAAATGCTCTGGGGTATTGACATATACCAAATGAATCGAAGCTGTAAATAACTTGATAAAGGGAACAAAAGCAGAAAATGCATTTTTGGCTGCTGCATCAAAAACAGAAGCGAATGCAATTTTTCGAAATGCATTTCCATCCAAGGCTTTTTTCACTGCCAGAACAGGACAAGGGGCGTTTCTTAATACTTTTTGGAGGGTAGACCCAATGAATTTGCCTGCTGCAAATCCCTTTCCATAAGCTCCCAAAACAACCAAGTCTACCTTATGCTTGACTATTTCTCGGAGAATCTGTTCGGTGGGAACCCCTATTTTCACGAGCAGAAGGGGTTGAATCTTGGTAGGTGCCACCATCTTGAGGTACTCCGGTATTCGAAGATGAGCTTCTTCGAGCTCTTCCAATAGCTCCGGATGGGCCAACCTTGCCTTCTCAGGGAGCAAATCCCAATCAATTTCTGAAGGAATCACCGAAACACAAATCAATTGGGCCTCTGCTTTGGCTGCTATTTTTTTAGCAGTAAGCAAGGCAGCAAGTGAATATTCTGAAAAATCAAAGGGAACAAGGATCGTTTTCATGGCAACAGAGTTAAGTATGCGGTTGCCAAAAATCAAAAAAAGCAAATAAAAATAACCTGCTGAAAATCAGCTAAAAACCTGATAAAAACTAGGGTATGATTTCAATTTAAAAGGTATACTCCATTTTTTGATTACAGCGCCCGTAGGCACCGCATTCGAGTTCGCAGGGTACAAAACCGAGTCGACGGTAGAGTTTAATGGCAGCTTCCAGCTTGGTATGGGTATAGAGACGAACTTTATTCGCCCCCTTTTGGTGGGCAATCGCCAAGATATGCTTCCCAAGTTGTTCCCCAGCTCCTTTTCCTTGAAAGGCCGGATCTACCCCCATTTTGATCATTTCCCAAATCCCCTCCTCACTGGGAATTAGGGCCACTGTACCAGCTATAGCTCCCCCTAGCCGGGCAAAAATGATCTCTCCTCCCATCGCGAGAATGGTCTCTTCTGGATTTTCCAATTGAGCAAGGTCAAAGGGTTCTAAGGAAAAATATTGACTCACCCAAGCCTTATTGATGGATTCAAAATAAGGTTGCAAGGCAGGGGAAAAAGGAATGATTTCAAATGAATCTTGAGCCATACACAGAAAATTTTATCAAAAATAAAGCAAATCAAGTAGCTTAGAAATCAAAATAATCTGATTCTCTATGAAAAGCACATTCTTTTTCCTCGGCTTCCTACTCTTTATTGGGCTCGTGAACCCTACTGCTGCACAAACTCCCGCAGAAAAAATTCAGCAACTGGGTTTGCAGGTACCTGAAATAAGCCAACCCATAGCCAACTATGTGAAATGGAAGCAAGTAGGCAACTTGCTTTACTTGGCCGGGTCTGGGCCAAAAATCTACGGAAAAGTAGGAGCCGACTTAACTACCGAAGAGGGCTATGCAGCAGCCAAGGCTACCGGCTTAGAGATTATTGCCGTGCTGCAAGCGGCAACGGGTGATTTGGGCCGCATCAAACAGTTTGTCAAGGTATTGGGTATGGTCAATTGCACACCCGAGTACACGGCACAGCCTGCCGTCATCAATGGATTTTCTGACCTAATGGTGGCTGTTTTTGGTGAAAAAGGCAAGCATGCCCGATCCGCAGTAGGGGTAGGATCCCTTCCTAATAATATGGCCGTAGAAATCGAGGTAATCGTCGAGTTGGAAGACAAGTAAGCACTACCGGAAGCACACGGTGCACGTTTTCTAAAACAAGCTCCCCTGAAAAGGATGGCCCTCTAACTCCAAGAGGGCTTTTTTCTTATCCAAACCTCCGGCATAACCAATGAGGCTTCCATTCGTTCCGATGATGCGATGGCAGGGCAAAATAATCAACAAGGGATTGGCTCCTATGGCCGTACCTACCGCGCGAATGGCTGCTGGATTGCCCAGCTGCTCGGCCAACTTGGCATAGGTAGTGGTTTGCCCAAAGGGAATTTTACCCACGGCCAACCATACTTTTCGCTGAAAGTCCGTCCCCCCCAAGCCAATGGGGAGGTTAAAAATTTTTCGTTGCCCCAGAAAATACTCCTCCAATTGCTTCTTGGCTTCCAGCAAGAGTGGATCCGACAGTTCCCCCTCCGGCTGCTGTTGGGTAAATTTCAATTCCGAAAGACATTCTTCTCGGATGCTCAATTGGATGTTTCCTATTGGGGTAGCGATGATGGGCATGGGAAAGAGGGAAAAAGGTGAAAGAGAGAAGATGGGTTAACTGATGCACAAGCGGTATTTCCAGACCTCACGTACCTGCGTCACCTCCACCTCAAAGGGAGGATAGATGGGATTGGCAGAGCAGAGCAACAGGTTTTGGTTGGCCTTGATCCGGTTGTAAGCCAGTTTAAAGGTGACCCCATCCTGCTCGGTGACAATCACGTAGCGCTCTCCATCCTTCAAGCGAGTCCAATCCTCTAGGTATTCACAGACGATCCAGGCACCATCCGGAATCGGCAGCATGGAATCCCCATCTACTTGAAATACCCGGTGTTTTTTGTTGGTAGGGAGAAAAGGCAACGAAAACCTCGGCAAGTCAGAGATAAATTCAGGATCAGCAAATCCCGCCAAGTAACTCGCCTTGGCCCGTTGCGAAACTACTTCAATCAATTCTCGTCCTGCCGCATCTACCGTGGTGGAGAGGATACGGAGGTTACGACCACGGAAAAATTGGTCCGTTTCCAAGAGCTCGCGCAACTTGTATTCCGAATAGGAAGCCAGATCCTCCCGAGCCAACACATCCAAGGAAACCTTGAAGTAATCGGCAAACAAAAGGAGTACCTCCAAAGGAGGGGTGATACTCAATTCGTAGCCGGCCAACTTGGACCGAGAAATTCCCAGGGCCTGAGCAAGCGCCTCCTGAGTCAAGCCCTTCTTTTTGCGGAGAAATTTTAAGTTAGTATGGATGCTCATTACCTCAAATTATAACGTTCTTGAAATACAGTAGAAATAAACTGGAAATAAACCCCGCAAGCGGGGCGAAATAACGATTACAGCTTCCCAGAGAATTGCTCTTTTGCAGCATAAGTTGATTTAATCATGTTATTTAGCCTTACTTGAATTCCGGATTTTACTTTATTGATCTGCTCAAATTCTTGATCCAAAACCATCCCTCTTTCAAAACCTAGATCAATCCAATGGTCTACACCTTCAGATAAAGAGGCTCTGGAGATGTAATAAAAGCGTGCTTTTTCGGAAAAATGAAATCGAGCATATCCCTCCGCTACGTTTGCACCTACAGAATCAATAGATTCCAACATTTGATCTCCCCAAACTTTTCGCTGCTGGTACGCGAGCCGTTGGTAAATCTCCCATGCCATGGAAGATAGCCTTCTTGCCAAGCGATATACCTCCAATTCCTGTAGCGGAATAAATTTTTTATTGGTTTCCATATCAAAAAATAAATTAGTCCTTCTAGGTTTATTTCTCCCCGCTTGCGGGGACTATTTCTATCGTATTTCTACTGTATTTCTCATTCTCCCCGACAACTTTCGTCTCTAAACGATTCAAAGATAGAAATTTTGTTTAATTTATAAACATTAAAATGTTTAAATAATTGACAATTCAAATGGAGGAAAAGCGAAGCATTGTACACCTAGATCTGGACACCTTTTTTGTGTCTGTAGAGCGGCTTTTTGACGACCGGCTCAAAGGCAAGCCTATCCTCATTGGGGGTGCAAGCGACCGAGGGGTTGTCGCCTCCTGCAGCTACGAAGCACGAAAGTTTGGCGTCCATTCTGCCATGCCCATGCGCACCGCTAGACAGCTCTGCCCGGAAGCGATTGTAGTGCGGGGAGATTTTGAAAAATATAGCCAAAAATCCCAAGAAATCACCGAAATCATCCGAGAGGGTGTTCCCCTTTTTGAAAAAGCATCCATCGATGAATTTTACATCGACCTCACCGGCATGGATCGCTTCTTCGGCTGCTTCAAGTTGGCCCATGAGCTCCGCCAACGCATCATCCAAGAGAGTGGGCTCAACATCTCCATGGGGCTTTCCCAAAATAAAACCGTCTCCAAAATTGCCACCGGAGAAGCCAAACCCAACAACGAAAAACAAATTCCCCTGGGCGAAGAAAAATCCTTCCTCTCCCCGCTATCCGTACGAAAAATTCCCATGATCGGTGAAAAAACCTCCCAAACACTCTACAACATGGGCGTCAAAAAGGTACATACCCTACAGCAGATGCCTGCCCAACTCCTAGAAGCCACCTTTGGGAAAAACGGAAAAATGATCTGGGAAAAAGCGAATGGCATCGACCTCAGCCCAGTCGTGCCCTACTCCGAAGCAAAGTCCATCTCCTCCGAAAACACCTTTGATGAAGACACCATCGATACCCGCCTGCTCGAGGCAACCCTCATCGCCATGACCGAGCAGCTCAGCACCAAACTCCGGCAAAAAGGGCAGCTCACTGCCTGCGTTACCGTAAAAATCCGCTATTCTGACTTTGAAACTCATAGCATACAGCAACGCATTCCCTACACGGCCGCAGAACACAGCCTACTTCCCCTGGTCAAGCAGCTCTTCCAAAAACTCTACACACGCCGCCTACTCATCCGCCTCGTGGGGGTACGCTTCAGCAACCTGGTCTATGGCAACTACCAGATCCAGCTCTTTGAAGATAGCCAGCAGCAAATCAACCTCTACCAAGCCTTGGACAAGTTGAACGTCAAATACGGGGACAAAACCGTCTGCCGGGCCATGACCATGGGGATAGGAAGAAGAAGATTTAATCCATTTAATGGAATTGAAAATTAAATTCAACCGCATCGCCCAAGATCGAATCAGAAAAGCACAATTTTCAAAAAACCTCCTTAATTTGACTTTCCATTCCATCCTGTAGCACTTATGTCTACCTCCTACCTATTTACCACCTCACGCCTAGGATTTCGTCGCTGGCAGGCGAGTGACTTGGATGCATTTACGGAGATCAACACCGACGCAGAGGTCATGCGCTTTTTCGAAAGACCGCTCCCCAAAGAAGATACCCTCGCCATGATGGAGCGAATGGAGCGCCTGTACGAGGACAAAGGCTTCTGCTATTTTGCAGTGGATGTTCTGGAAAGCCAAGCGCTTTTGGGCACCATCGGATTGGGATGGAAAACCTTTGAAGCAGACTTTACCCCTACCGTAGATATCGGCTACCGCATCGGCAAAGCCTGGTGGAACCAAGGCTTTAGCACCGAGGGAGCCGCTGCCTGCCTAGACTATGCACGGGAACTCCAAATCCCGAAAGTGGTAGCCATGGCTTCTATCGGAAACCTGGCTTCCATCCAAGTAATGAAAAAAATAGGGATGGAATATTGGAAAAAGTTTGACCATCCAGATCTGCAGAATTCCCCCAGCATCCAACGCTGCAGTTTGTACCAGATAGCCCTCTAAATTCGACCAAAAACCCGAAATCAGCCTAGCAGATGTCCTATTTTAGCGAACAGCATTTTCAAAACCTCAGCCCCTCGGATGTCCTTGCAGGAGAATACGATGGCTGTACCTTTTCCAACTGCAACTTTGCTACCGCCTCCTTTCAACAGGCGAGTTTTGAAAATTGCCTCTTTGAAGATTGCGATCTGAGCAACATCAAGGTGGTCAAGGTGAATTTTCAGAATGTCCGATTCCTGCGCTGCAAAATGCTAGGTATCGCCTTCGCTTCTGCAAATCCCTTCCTACTGGAGCTCCAACTAGAAAACTGCGTCCTCGACTACTGTAATTTTTACAAACTCCCCCTCAAAAAATCAAAGTTTCTGCAGTCTCGACTGCGGGAGGTAGACTTTTCCCAGGCCAACCTGAGCGAAGCAAGTTTTCAGGGTTCTGACCTCCTCGGAGCAGTATTCGATCAGACCAACCTCGAAAAAGCGGACTTTCGGGAAGCCATTCACTACCGAATTGCTCCCGAACTCAACGTCCTCAAAGGGGCACGATTTGATCTCGCAGGCTTGCCTGGCCTTCTTGAGTCCTATGGAATCAAAGTAGATTGAAGCTGGAAGACCTTACTTTTTAAAGTAGCTGTCTCGGATGGCCTTGAATTCGGAACCTTCCTTCCATCCCGGCCAGCGGGTAGAATTGGCAAGATTGCGACCTACCTGATACAGCAACTGCACATCGTCCACTGCACCATCCAGATTCCATCGCTTTGGATCGTAGGCATCCGCTGGTTTGTGGTAGTACTGGGCTACATAATCCTCCTGAAGCTGCTTTCCATACTCCTTCCCTTTCTCCACATGGTCGATTCCAGTTCCAATATACAGGGCTGGAATTCCTATTTTGGCAAAATTGAAATGGTCAGATCGAAAATAATAGCCCACTAAAGGATTGGGTTCAGGGGCAGCATAACGTCCCAATTTTTTGAGTTCCTCATCCAATAAATCCTCCATTTCGGATTGCCCAACTCCAATGACGGAAACATCTTTCATCTTTCCATAAGGATTAACACCGTCCATATTGATGTTGGCTACCGTCTTTTCCTTGGGATAGATCGGCTGCTTCGCATAATACGCCGAGCCCCATAATCCTTGTTCCTCTGCAGTCACAGACAAAAATACCACCGTTCGATCGGGCTGCTCGTCTGTCTTGAATGCTTTCGCCAAAGCCAACAGGGCAGCTGTCCCAGAGGCATTGTCCAGCGCTCCATTGTAGATGCTATCACCCGTTTCATCAGGCTTGCCTATGCCAATATGATCCCAGTGAGCCGTGTAGATAATCACTTCTTCGGGTGCGGTTTTTCCTGTGATTTTGGCTATTACGTTTTTGGTCACATTGTAGGTAGGCTCCACAGTAAGACTGGTACTGAGACGCATCCCAGTTGAAAAACCTTGAAAATCGGGCTTTCTCGCATTTTGCAATAGCTCAGATTCATTCTTTCCCATCTTTTCAAACAGTTGCTTGGCAAAGGGCAGGGTAATCCATCCTTCAAATCCCAATTTATACTTCTCTTGCCCTCTATCGTCGAGGTAGAGTTTGGATGCCTTCCAACTGTTCTGTATGTTATTAAATCCATAACCGGTGGGAATAGTATTGTGCACAATCAAGCAACCCAATGCTCCTTGGCGTGCAGCCTCCTCGTATTTGTAAGTCCATCGACCGTAATAGGTCATCGTATTTCCTTTAAAAAATGTGGAATCTTCTGAACCAAAACCAGGATCATTGATGAGCACGACCACTATTTTACCCTTTACATCCAAATTTTTGTAATCGTCCCATCCATATTCGGGGGCCACAATGCCAAAGCCTGCAAAGACCACTTCCGCATCCTGAATACGAACTACGGAATCCGTACGCTGGGTCCAAATCACAAAATCCTTCAACCCTTCTCCCACCACAGAACCTTGTTCGCTGGTAAACTCCATGGATTGTTCGGGATAAGTGATGATGGAGACCATGGGAACCTCTTGAAAATAAGAATCTCCATTGCCCGGCTCAAGCCCCATTTCCTTGAATTTACTTTCCAAAAAGGATGTGGTGAGCTCCTCTCCTTTGGTAAAAGGCATGCGCCCCATAAATTCATCTGAGGAAAGGGTGATCAAATTGGGTTCAAGATCAGCTACCTGGAATTGATAGATTTTTGATTTATCGCCACAGGCTATCAAAAAGCCAGCAAGTAGTGACAGTAGAAGAAGATTTTTCATAGTTAAAATCAAGAATTAGCATGGAACCAAACCCTAAGGTAAAACATTTACCGCTTGATTTTCGGATCACTAGATCCAATTTGTAT
>JBJOOF010000085.1:0-7305 GCA_046051425.1 Bacteroidota bacterium | reverse complement strand
AATGATGAAAATGCCATTTTTTTCTACCAATTTGTGCAAGCAAAAACCACCTATTAATTCTTATAAATGAAAGTTATTCGTCGGATTGGAAAATTTCTCTGGAAGTCAGCTTTATGGTTTTTTGGCCTTTCGATAGGATTAGTCATTCTTTACCGATTCATACCGGTTCCAATTACTCCATTGATGGTGATTCGACTGGTGGAACAAGGACTCGACCCGGAAAAAGAATTTCGATTGGTCAAAGATTGGGTGCCTATTTCAGAAATGTCAAAGCATGCCCCCCAAGCAGTAGTTGCATCTGAGGACCAAACATTTATGAAGCATAATGGCTTTGATTTTAAATCTATGAAGAAAGCCTGGGAAAGCAATAAAACAAATAATCGTGTAAGAGGTGCAAGTACCATTTCCCAACAAACCGCAAAAAATGTGTTTTTATGGCCATCAAGAAGCTATATACGAAAAGGGTTTGAGGCCTATTTCACAGTTCTTATTGAAATCTTTTGGTCCAAAGAGCGGATCTTGGAGGTGTACTTAAATGTAATTGAGATGGGAGATGGGGTATATGGAATTCAGGCCGCCTCTCAAACATTTTTTGATAAGGATGCCTCCAAGCTATCTAAAGGACAGGCAGCGTTAATCGCAGCGGTATTGCCAAATCCTAGACGCTGGAGCCCAGCCAGGCCGACTTCCTATATCCAAGGTCGGAAAAGCTGGATCATGAGGCAGATGAGTAACCTTGGCCCAATTGGTTTTGGAATATAAATTTGAAGATTAGTTGTTAAAATGTGATAAAACCTAGTTGAGAATTTAGAGAAGGTTCTTGACTAGGTTTTTTTCTGTCCACTTCGCCGTTCGGTAGGCCAGTCGCCAAATTTAATTTTAATTTGGGTCTATAATTAGCTCCAAAACCCGCCTTTTTTTGGATCATTTCTAGCTGTATAATTTTTAAAAAATGGCCTTAAATGCAAAATTAAAGCAGATTAAAAAATGCAAGAAAAATTTATCCACAATTTCAATAATTTATCCACATTCATATTAAATTAACATATAAGTTGTTGAAAAACAATTAGTTAAATCCATTTTATCAAATCTGGTTTTGTGGATAATCTTCGCTAACTAAATGATTATCAACTCTAAATACCATGACAAAAGTGGATAATTTCAGTTCCCAAATTTTATTTTAATTCTCTATTTATTCCTCCTTCTGCCGCTGCAATTTTTTACGGTATGCATTGAAGATTTTTGCTTTGGAGACAAACCCGAGATATTGTTCATTTTCTACTACAGGAAGATTCCAGGCTCCGGATTTTTCAAACTTTTCCATAGCCGATTGCATATTTTCTGTAGACAATAGGATTTCAGGAGGGCTATGCATGAGTTGTCGAACTCGTACATTTTTTTGCTTTTCTACATCAAACATGATGTGTCGAATGTCATCTAATGTCACGATTCCTTGTAAGGCTTGAGCAGAATCAACTACGGGGAAAATATTCCGTTTGGAAAGTTTGACCAATTCGATCAAATCAGTTAGCTGAGCATCGGGATGAATGGGCAATAGATCTTTTTCGATTACCTGGGAAATGGAGATGTTATCTAAAAGTTCTTCATCCTTATTCTCCGGCAGGTATTTCCCTTGAGCTTTCAATTGTAAGGTATATACGCTTTGTTTTTGAAAGTAAGTTTTGGTGATAAAAGAGATTGCTGACACAAACATAAGTGGGATAAAAAGTTCATAACCCCCCGTGATTTCAGCAATCAAGAAGATTGCAGATAGGGGAGCATGTTGGACACCTGCCATCACGCCACACATGGCCACCAATGCAAAATGTGCCATGGGGAGGTCAATGTGAAATCCCAATCGATTTTTTGAATAGGCAAAAACGAAACCTGTGATGCCTCCAACAAACAAGGATGGCGCAAAAATACCTCCACTACCTCCCGCACCAATGGTTACAGCAGAGGCTATGGGTTTGAGTAGAATGATCCCCAAGAGAAATAAAAGGATAGTTTTGGAATCCTCTAGGTTAGAAAAGAAGGGGCTTTTTTCTAAGATTTTGGTTGAATTTCCATCAATCAACAGATTCAGGATATCGTATCCTTCCCCATAAATCGGAGGAAAGACAAAGACCATCAATCCTAAAAATGCTCCCCCAGCCGTAATCCTAAACCAAGGATTCCCTAAGGCTGCCATCAATCTTTCTGTAGCCAACACGGTTTTGCTGAAGTAAAGTGATACAAGCCCAGAGATTATGCCCAAAAGCAAGTAATACGGCATGTGGGCTGCTTGAAAGCTATCTTTCAGACTGATATTGAAAAGTGAATCTTCTCCAATAAGGAGCATGGATGTTAGCGAGCCGGTGACGGATGCAAGTAGAAGAGGTATAAAGCTTGCGGTACTGATTTCCATCAGAATTACCTCTATCGCAAAAATAACTGCTCCAATCGGTGCGCCGAAAATCGCCGAAATGGCACCAGCAGCCCCGCATCCGATCAGTAAGGTTCTTTTTTTGGCGCTTAGGTGCATCAAAGAACCCACATTGGACCCAATCGCGGATCCAGTCATGACCATAGGAGCTTCTAATCCAACCGATCCCCCAAAGCCTACAGTCAGCGAAGACGTTAGGACCCGGCTGAACATTTTTACGCGTGGAATCAGACTGGACTTCTTGGAAATGGTAAATAAGACATCGGGAATGCCATGACCACCCAAATCCTTCAACACATATTTCCCCAAGAGAAAGGCAGCTGAAATACCAATCATTGGATAAATAATGTACATCAAGTTGGAATAGGATGGATAAAAGTCCTCCGTCAAAAAAGTTTGAATGGTATGCACACCCGTTTTGAGGGCCACAGCTGCCAAACCAGAAAACACCCCAATAAACCCACTCAGAATCAGAATGAAGGTCTGATTGCTCATGTGCCTGAGTCTAAAAATAAGCAGGCGGGTGATGAGGTCGGTTTTTCCCACGAGCGTAGGCGGGGGTTTAGGTTAGAATTGGAAAGCTTATTGTCTTACGAGCAAACTTTTATCCAAAGCGAGCAAGGATTTCAAGATCAGCTTGACCGTGGCTTTGTAAAACTCAGGATGAACTCCTGCAAAGGAATCACTAGGCCGGTGGTAATCCACGTGGTCCTCAACCCCAAAATACAAATGGGGGACCTTCTTTTCGAAAAATGCCCCGTGATCGGAAGATCTGGTCCAATCCTCTGCTCCAGTACCTGGTATATCGTGGCCAAAGCGAATGGATGAAGCCAAATCTCCAGGTACTTTTTCAAGAATGGATTTAAACTGTGGATAATAATGGGTTCCCGATACATACACTTCCTTGGCATCACTTCGAGAAAGCATGTCCATATTTACATTCAATAGGATCTGCTCCAGCGGATAGGGGAAATCATTGACCAATGCTTTTGCTCCCTGAAGCCCCATTTCTTCTGCGTCCAAGCCCACAAAGAGCATCCCATGCTGGGGACGATTTTTCGAGAAATATTCGGCCAATACCAACATTGCTGCAGTCCCCGAAGCATTGTCATCCGCTCCGTTGTAAATGGAATCGCCTGTGGCATCGGGCCTTCCAATCCCAACATGGTCGTAATGAGCCGTGACCACAATCACTTTTTTGGAAGCTGCCCCAGGAATGAAGGCCACAATATTGCTTGCATCCACCACCATCTTTTTTGAGCGGCGGTCTTCAAATGAAAATTTTTGGATAAAATCTGGATAAAGTGGCTCCACTAGGTCTAAGGTGGTAAGCTCCTTGAGTATGTATTTTTGAGCCATGCTACTACCCTTACTCAAGGGTTTTCTGCCTTCAAGTGCATCGGAAGATAAGTACTCCAAGTGCCGAAGGAGTTTGCTGCCATCAATTTCTTGGGCATTCAATCCAACAAAGGAGGCGAGAACTAAAATTATTGTAAGTAATTTGCGTTGTAGGAAAGGCATTTGTAAAAAGGATAAATGAAGTACTTCTGTAAAAATACAGTCCTTGGGTTCAATCCCTCAGAAATTTTATGAAATATATCTCCACACTGCTTTTTTTTCTTCTTTGTTCGCTCCTTGCTCATGGCCAGGGGACTTTTCCTCCTACTTTTTTTGATGGGAAGACCATCGTGTTGGTATCCAATGATCCCGGCGCTAGGCCATTAGTCACTTGGCAAGTACTTGCGGATAGCATCCATTCGTATTTAGTACGTGCTGGAGGAGATCCAGTAGCCTATTACGAACTCGAACAAGTGGCCTTATCTGAGGAGCGGCAGTCAGAGTATGCGAAGGCCTTTTTGCAACGACAAATTCAAAATGTGACCTTTATCACCCGCCAAAAAGACCAAACGAGCATTCATGTGGGCAAATTTTCCGAGGATGGCAAACTGATTCCCAACGCAAGTCTTTTTGGGGTTTCGGGAAAAGATTGGAAAATCGCAGCCCAACAATTTGCGGGATATGGAAGTACTACACCCACCCGGAATTTACTCGTCTCTGATCTAGCGGAGTTTCCAGGACTAATTAATCAAGGAGCAGCTACTGCTGCTCAAAAGTTTATTCCTAGAAATCCACTCAACTTAGAAGTTTTTCGTTTGGGAATACCTTTAGAAGGTACTTCTGCAGTCAATGGTCCAATAAGTACTTTTCGATTCAATGCTTATGGGAAATCAGCTGAGAACGTACTGGCTGAGCAAGGTGAACAAAAAAGAGGCTTGGAAGAAATTTTCTCTGGCAAATACCCCCATGAAGTAGTGTGGCTTACCGAATCAAAATCTAACTCGGAGCTTTGGGATGATCGAATTCGATTTTTATTAGTTAGGGTAGAAGGCAGGCAAGCAGATTTGATGATGAGTATGGGGCTTAAACCGCTGACTGGAGATGAAGGGCAAAAAACAGTAGTAAAATACTACATACGACTTTTAGCTAGAAATGAACAATATATTGGGCCCAGTTGGGATGCTAACCCGGATTGGCGAGTCGCATTGAGTCAATTTTTGGAGAACCTGAAAAAGTAAAGGCGATTCAAATCTTCCAAAAAAATGTAGCAGGTTTTTGGTCTCAGAATTGTTATCCAGCAGGATATAAGGAATCGTTCAAAAAAGGGATCAAAGCCAACACCATGGCTTGTTGGTAATAGGCTTCCCGAGTGATGATTCCCTGGGTAAGTAGGCCCACTGATCCACCTTGCTGCTTGGAATTTTGTGCTTGAAATACCAAATCATCCGCATGGCCCAGTTCCATGCCTTCCTGAATCAAGGCGACTACGGGTGGAGGTAAGTAAAAAGTGCCGGTCTTGGATTGGCTGCTCTTGCCCGAACGGTGCAGGACGTAGATCCAAGCAAAAGCATACATGCCTTGCGGGTCCTCGTCCACTCCCCCTTCTATGCCTACCCAATAGTCTGCCTCAGGAACTAGGGCTTTGGCATGGGAAGCTCGATTTTTAGCACCAAGGAGGGTTTCTTCCTCAGTTCGAGGTTGTGCTGGGATGTTTGAAAGGGCGTCAACGCCTTCCACCAAACCCACACTTCCAAATGCTTGGGAAAAGGCCTCTCGGGTACAGCCTACTTTTACAGGGTTTTTGCTCCCCACGATTACATGTAGGGTAGTTTTTTCTGCAGTCAACGCCTTAGGCCATGTTGGTAAATACCTGGTTGACATCATCGTCCTCTTCCAAGCGATCGATGAGTTTGTTGATCAGTTCTTCCTGCTCTTCGGTCAACTCAGTTAGGGTAGTCGGGAAGCGTTGGAAATCTGCGGAAATGACTTCGATATTTCGGTCTTCCAATGCTTTTTGCATCAATCCAAAGTCTTCGAATTCGGTGTAGGCAAAAATTTCCCCTTCGTTCTCTGCAATTTCAGTAAGTCCAAAATCAATCAATTCCAATTCGAGCTCCTCTAAGTCGTAAGCTGCTTTCGCAAATCGGAATACGGCTTTGTGCTCAAACATGAAGCTGACGGATCCAGAAGTTCCCAAGGAGCCTCCTGCCTTGGCAAAGTAGGAACGCACGTTGGCTACTGTTCGGTTGGTATTGTCTGTAGAGGTTTCTACGATAAAAGGAACGCCAAAAGGTCCATATCCCTCGTATACAATTTCTTCGTAATCTTTTTCGTCCTTATTGGAGGCGCGCTTGATAGCTCCTTCAATGCGATCCTTGGGCATTTGTGCACCTTTAGCATTTTGAATCACCGTTCGAAGTTTGGCATTGCTTGAGGGATCTGGGCCACCGGCCTTGACAGCCATGACGATTTCCTTCCCTAATCGGGTAAATACCTTGGACATTTTGTCCCAACGCTTGAACTTTCTCTCTTTTCGGAATTCAAATGCTCTTCCCATGGATTTGCTGTTTATAGGAAACAAAAATAGCAAATTCTTTTCTCGGAAGAAGTGCAATTTTTTGAAGGGAAAAGTAGGCCTTTGAGGAGATAAATCAACTATTCAAAGAGAATGCTTTTTTGGAATTAAACTTAGGGCTTCTGCTAGGGTCTAAATTTCGAAACAAACCAATTAACACCATGAAAAAATGGATCCTAGGAGCAGTAGTCTTGGCAAGCATGAGCTTCGGACTTTCTGCGCAGCAGCACAAAAATTTTAGACAATCCAATCCAACCGAGCGCGCACAAAAAATGACCGATCGGATGGCTGAGGAGCTCAAACTCACGGATGAGCAAAGAAAGCAGGTGAGCCAACTCACTCTAGAAAATGCCAATCGACAAGAGGAGCTTCTAAAAAGTAGAAAGGCGGAATTCGAGGCCCAGAAAGAATACCGATTGGCTCAGGATCAAAAATTGGCATCAATCCTGACGGAAGAGCAAAAACAGATTTGGGAACAACGAAAGGAAGCCATGCGAAATAGAGGCGAGGATCATTCGCGTGGGGATCAGGGCCGAGGTGGGAGACCGAGATCTCGAAGAGGACATTAAGTAAAAAGGGCCAGTCAACTGGCCCTTTTTTCATTAGTTGGTTACAAGTGTTCGCGCTGCTCTTCGACCTCGTACAAGGAGGCATCCTTCCGCGGGAGCGAAGAGGAGCCCATCAAAAATTCATCCACACTCACCGCAGCTTCACGGCCTTCGGAAATAGCCCAGACCACCAAGGATTGTCCCCGGCGCATGTCTCCAGCAAGGAAGACTTTTGGGTTGGTACTTCGATACTGACGCGATTTGGGCAAGTTGTTTTCCATCAGTTCCACCCCAAATTTGGCCAAGAGATTAGTTTGTCCTGGGCCAAGGTACCCGATGGCCAAGAAGGCAAGGTCACAGGGGATGGTCCGCTCAGAGCCTTCTACTAGGTCATAGGTCATGCGTCCTCCAGCATCCTT
>JBJOOF010000084.1:0-3012 GCA_046051425.1 Bacteroidota bacterium | reverse complement strand
CGATATCGCCCATGCATCCTGCCAAACCGTTTCTCTTCGGATCCGTTCTCCATTCTGCCTGCTTGTTATTCTCGGTTTCTAGGAGTTTGTATAGCCAGCCCTGCGGATATTCCACATAGACTTTCCGCACCTTCCCGATCATTCCGTCTTTCACCATCTGTCTGGCCTGCTTGATCATCGGATAGCCTGTGTAGGTATGTGTAAGCAAAAAGCGTCGATCCGACTGGCTCACCACACGATACAAATCCTTGGCTTCCCCATAGTTTAAGGTAAGCGGCTTATCCAGGGCAACATGAAATCCATGTTTCAAAGCCTTTACCGTAGGATCATAATGCATGTTGTTTGGCGTGACGATGGCCACCACATCCATTCGCTCTCCTTCTGGAAGTTGGGATTCCTTAGCAAACATCTCGTCGTAACTCCCGTACACGCGGGTAGGATCAAGTCGAAGCTCTTTGCCCTTTTGGATGGATTTGGCAGGATCGGAACTAAACGCTCCACAAACCAATTCAAACATTCCGTCCATCAGGGCTCCGTTCAAGTGAATCGCTCCAATAAAAGAGCCGGGACCACCTCCAACGAGGCCAAGTTTCAATTTTTTTGTAGTCGACATGGGTACTGAATTAAAATGGGTCTAAGGTTGAACTAGGATTGAGGAAATGGATGAAATTCCTCGTTTTTCTTCCTGAAAAAAGCGATTTTATGACCAGCAGTCCCAGTACTTTATGGACGGCTCACACGAAACTTTTTACACGCTTTCTTTAGATTCTCAAAGAAGATGGGTAAACTACTGCAAAAACATCAAAAGTTTAAATTTTAAGCCCAAAAAAATAGCCTTCACCTAGCCCCCCACCTTGCCTATGGCCCTTTTGGTAAAGATTCGCCTCTCTGTGATGATGTTTCTGGAATTTTTTGTCTGGGGCTCCTGGTACGTGACTATGGGCACATTTCTCGCAAATAACATCCAGGCCAAGGATCAAGAAATTTCTTTGGCCTTCTCCACCCAATCCTTTGGCGCTATTCTCGCTCCTTTTTTGGTAGGCCTCATTGCGGACCGGTATTTTCAGGCGCAAAAAATCCTGGGCTCCATTCATTTAATTGGCGCAGCCCTACTTTTTGGGCTCCACGAAGCCCTCAACTTCGACAGCTTCTTTCCCATGCTGTTGGGCTACATGATCTTGTTTATGCCCACGCTCGCCTTGGTCAATTCGATATCATTCAATCAGATGCAGCAACCAGAAAAAGAGTTTTCTGCCGTTCGAATATGGGGTACGCTGGGCTGGGTAGCCGCTGGATTTCTCATCTCCGCCCTGGCCTGGGATAGCCCTGAGGGATTGGCCAAAGGACTCCTCGACAATACCTGGAAACTCGCCGCTGCAGCATCACTGCTCCTCGGCATCTACAGTTTTACCCTACCCGCTACTCCTCCACAAGCCAAGACGAATGGCCCTTTCCGCCTCAAAGAGGCCTTAGGACTCGATGCGCTGAGCCTACTCTCTCATAGAAACTATGCCATCTTCTTCCTCTCTTCCATCCTCATCTGCATTCCCTTGGCCTTTTATTACCAAAACGCCAGCCCATTTTTGACTGAATTGAGCATGGAAAATTCAACAGGGAAAATGGCCCTAGGGCAGGTGTCCGAAGTCTTATTCCTCATTGCACTCCCCTTTTTCTTTTCCCGATTTGGGCTGAAAAAGACGCTTGCAGTGGCCATGCTTGCCTGGGTCATCCGCTACCTCTTCTTTGCCTTTGGTGATACGGGCTCAGGAAATTGGATGCTACTCACTGGCATCATCCTACATGGGATTTGCTACGATTTCTTCTTTGTCAGTGGGCAGATTTACACCGATGCGCATGCGGGCAAAAAATTCAAATCTGCCGCCCAAGGATTAATTACCCTAGCCACCTACGGAATCGGCATGCTGATCGGATTTTGGTTGGCAGGACAAATCTCCAATTTTTACCTACTGGAAGGCGGGACGCACGATTGGAAATCAATTTGGTTGATCCCCGCTGGGATTTCCGCCCTAGTTTTCCTATTTTTCATTGCTGTTTTCAAAGCAGAAAAAATAAACACCCAAAACTAACCCCTGCGCATCATGACCTTCGACTCAGGAAGACGCTCCTCCTTTAAAAAAATGCTCCTCGGCGGTGCCGCTATGGGCACACTATCCTCCATGGAGTTTAAAGAAAAGGAAACTTATGCCCTCAAGGGCAATATCAACCATGGAGTTTGCGCCTGGTCCATGCGCCCACTTAGCCTCGAACAACTCTGTGCACAGATCAAATCTGTTGGGGTAGGTGCGATTGACTTGATCAGCCCAGCAAACTGGGATCTCCTCAAAAAATACGACATCCATTGCTCCATGTGCAACGGCGCCGAACTCGGCATCGTGGATGGATTCAATGAGCCCAAGTTTCATGCTCAGCTAGAAAAAAATTACCTAGAATTGATCCCCCTTGTGCAAAAGGCAGGCTACAAGAACGTGATTGCCTTTTCAGGAAATAGAAGAGGCATGGACGACGAGACCGGATTGAAAAACTGTGAAATCGGGATCAAAAAAATCCTCAGCCAAGCAGAAAAACACGGGGTAATCATCACCATGGAGCTGCTCAATAGCCGGGTGGATCACAGCGATTACATGTGCGACAAATCTGCCTGGGGCATCGAACTGTGCAAGCGCATTGGAAGCGAGAACTTCAAACTACTTTTCGATATTTACCACATGCAAATTGACGAGGGCGATATCATTCGCACCATTCGTAACAACCACCAATACTTTGGCCATTACCACACGGCTGGAAACCCAGGAAGAAATGATTTGGATGAAAGCCAAGAAATAAATTACCCACCCATCATGCAGGCTATTGTAGATTCGGGTTTCAAAGGCTATGTTTCCCATGAATTTATCCCCAAGGGAGAAGATAAAATTGCTGCACTGGGACATGCCGTGCAGGTTTGCGATGTCTAATAACAATTAAACCAATACCATTACTATGGCAAATGAAGCG
>JBJOOF010000083.1:0-5059 GCA_046051425.1 Bacteroidota bacterium | reverse complement strand
TCTGTAGCAATTCGGAGCCACTGTTAATGAGCTTGAGGTATTCACGTGCAGAAATGGCATCTAGCCCTTCTTTTTCCATCACATAAATGACATCGTTGGTGCCTTTTTGATAGCGCTCTGGAGCTAGCGAGAATGGCAATGCCTTCGACTCATTTACCGGTCGAGTCATCTGATCCACATACCAGTCGGTATCAAAGTAACTCAACACGACCACGCGGACATCCGTACGGAAGTTTTCTACTTCCTGCACATACCAAAGTGGGAAGGTGTCATTATCTCCACCCGTGAATAGGATTGCATTTGGTGCACAAGATGCCAAGAAATTCCGAGCTGCATCTACAGAGAAGTATCTGCCCTTTCGGTTGTGATCGTCCCAGTTTTCGGAAGCCATTAAGCCTGCAATTGGCAAGGTCATTAGGGTTGCCGCCAATCCAGCTGTTGTTAGGTTTTTGGTAAACTTGTTGAGTCCATGTGCTAGGGCTAGTGCTCCTAAGCCAATCCATATCGCAAAGGCATAGAAGCTACCCACGTAGATGTAATCTCGTTCTCTAGGTTCGATAGGAGGGGAGTTGAGGTAGAGTACCAACACCACACCCATCATCAAGAAGAGCATGAGATTTACATAAAAGAACTTCTGATCTTTCTTTGCTTGGAAGAAAAAGCCTACCAATCCCAAGATCAAAGGAAGCATGAGGTAGTTGTTGTGCGCTTTGTTTTCCGTAATGTATTCCGGATACTTGTCCGAGAAGGCATCTATGATTCCTAGCCAATTCGAATCCGAAAAGTCACTCTCTCGTCCCGAGAAGTTCCACAAGAAGTAGCGCCAATACATGTGACCGAGCTGGTGACTAAACATGAAATACAGGTTGTCCCCAAACGTAGGTTCTTGCCCTTCCTTCAAGCCCAATTTGGCACGGTAAATGCGTTTGTGACTTTCTTGGGTGGAATAAATACGCGGAAGAATGGTTGTTTTTTCAGGGTCGTAGGTATTCTCTAAATCATAGTCTACAATCTCATAGGAATTTTTGCCCTTCATGTAGATGGGATCACCTTCTTCTTGGTCAGTTAACGTGGCGGTGAAATATTGGCCGTGCAATAGGGGTCTGTAGCCGTACTGCTCACGCTTTAGATAGGAAACGTAACTGACAATGTCCTTAGGCGCATTTTCATTGATCACCGGGTCCTGATTGGCCCGCACCACAATCAAAGCATAGCTTCCATAGCCGATTAGAATAAAGGTAAGGGAAAGCAAAATGGTGTTGAAGACTGCCATTTGCCGCTTTATGGAAATAAGGAATGCCACCACGAGCGCACCAATAAATAGCAATCCAAAAAATACGATCCCAGATCCAAAAGGTAATCCTAAAGAGTTGACCATCCATATTTCCATGGAACCAGCAAGGCTTGGAAGTCCAGGAATGATGAAATTGTTGATGATAATCAATGCGATACCACCCAAAAACATGGCGAAAATTGCGCCTCCAATATTTGGTTTAGGGTATTTTTTAAAGTAATAGATTAAAGCAAGGGCTGGTAATGTGACCAAATTGAGCAAGTGTACTCCGATAGAAAGACCCACCAAATAGGCAATAAATACCAGCCATCTGTTCTCTTCTTTTGGGTCTTTGATCACATCCCACTTCAAAAATGCCCAAATCACAATAGCGGTAAAGAAGGAAGACATGGCATACACTTCTGCTTCAACAGCAGAAAACCAGAAACTATCCGAAAAGGTATACACCAAAGAGCCTACCAATCCAGCTCCCATTAAAGCAATGGTCTGGCCCTTGGTTTCTTCACCTTCTACTACAGCGAAGAGGCGCTTACCCATCAAAGTTATCGACCAGAATAGAAAGAGGATCGTAAATCCTGAGAATAGCGCACTCCCGATATTCATCCAATAGGCCACCTGCAAGGGGTCTCCCATCGCTAAGAATCCAAACATGCGGTATACCAACAACATGAAAGGAGCACCTGGAGGATGGGGAACCTGCAATTTGTAAGAAACGGCAACAAACTCTCCTGGATCCCAAAAACTAGCCGTTTGCTCAACGGTAAGGACGTAAACGAGTGTAGAAATGGCGAATACTAGCCAGCCACTAAGGTTATTGATTTGCTTGTAAGTGAGCATTAATTCGGTCAATTAGAGCTACGAAACTATGAAATTTTAGACCAACTCGAGAATTTTTGAAATTTTTAACGATTCCAAATCATTCCAGACTAGTCTTGTGACAAAGATTACTGGATGCAAGGTAGGAACTAAGGTACCTTTGTATGGTAAATTGAAAACTACTCCAACATGCTTCCAAAGTCCAAAACATTTCAAGAACTTATCGAAGGGGATACCCCGGTATTGGTTGATTTCTTTGCCGAATGGTGTGGGCCTTGTAAAATGATGCAACCCATTTTGGAAGACACCTCCAAGCAGCTTGGTGGGAAGGTAAAAATTCTAAAGGTGGATGTGGATCGCAATCCCCTCGCTGCAAGCAGGTTCCAAGTAAGAGGGGTGCCTACACTTCTCCTTTTTTCAAAAGGAGAAGTTGTTTGGAGACAATCGGGGGTAGTTCCTGCCCACCAACTTGTTCAAATAATTGAAAATACTGTTCTCGCGAACGTTTAATTCCATGTGACAAAAGTCATTCAGCATGGCCTTCTTTTCGTTTAATTTTACCAAAACAATTTGAAATTCCAGAACCAAAAAGATATGAAAATCGAACAAATCTACACCGGATGTTTAGCACAAGGTGCCTACTACATCGAATCAGACGGAGAGGCAGCAATCATTGATCCACTTCGTGAGGTGCAGCCTTACATCGAAAAAGCGGCACGTAGAAATGCGAAGATTAAGTATGTGTTTGAGACGCACTTTCATGCGGATTTCGTGTCAGGCCACAAGGACTTGGCAGCAAAGACTGGCGCAAAAATTGTCTATGGCCCAACGGCAATGAAGATGGGATTTGAGGCCATTATTGCAGAAGATAACCAGGTATTTACGCTAGGTAAAACTGAAATCAAAGTCCTTCACACGCCTGGTCATACCCTTGAATCAGTTTGTTACTTGTTGACCAACGAAGAGGGAAAAGAAGAGGCGATTTTTACGGGGGATACCCTCTTTATCGGAGATGTGGGTCGTCCAGACTTGGCTCAAAAAGTAGTCAAAGGACTTACGCAAGAGATTCTTGCTGAAAATCTTTACGATTCCTTGAGAAACAAACTAATGCCTCTTGCAGATGAGTTGATTGTGTATCCAGCACACGGTGCAGGCTCTGCTTGTGGCAAAAACATGAGTAAGGAAACCTCCGATACCTTGGGCAACCAAAAGAAGGTCAACTATGCGCTTCAGCCCATGACCAAGGAGGCCTTCATCAAGGAAGTTTTGACAGGGTTGACACCTCCACCCGCATACTTCCCACAAAATGTGATGATGAATATCCAAGGGTACGACAGCATTGACGAAGTATTGGAAAGAGGAGTGAGACCTCTGAGTCCAGCAGAATTTGAGGCTGCAGCGAATGAAACGTCTGCCTTGATTTTGGATACTCGCAATGCGCAAGAATTTGCGAAAGGATTTATTCCGAACTCCATTAACATTGGTATCGATGGCAGCTTTGCCGTATGGGTAGGTGCGATGATTCCAGATTTGAAGCAGGAGATTTTGGTAATCGCAGAAGAAGGTCGGGAAGAAGAAGTGATCACTAGATTGGCTCGCGTGGGATACGATTATTCCATCGGCTACTTAGCGGGAGGGTTCAAATCTTGGAAAAATGAGGGTAGAGAAGTAGATTCCATCACCTCAATTACCGTTGATGAATTGGCAAAAATCAAGGAAGGAGATTCTGGAATTCACGTTTTGGATGTCCGTAAAAATTCAGAATTTCTTTCTGAGCATGTGCTTGATGCGGAAAATGCACCTTTAGATTACATCAATGAAAGCATGATGAAGGTGGATAAGAACAAAACCTACTACGTGCACTGTGCGGGTGGCTATCGATCCATGATCTTCGTTTCTACCTTGAAAGCTAGAGGATATGATAACCTGATCGATGTGGCTGGCGGATTCAAGGCCATCAAGGATTCTGGTATACTAGCCGTTTCTGCTTACGTTTGTCCAAGCACCTTACTTTAAGTTCAACTAAATTTACTGTTGGGCTTCAAAAAGATTTTTAACTAAATAGTAGTAACCTCTTATGAATCAATTTATTGAATGGATTTCCCAACCCTGGCCTTGGTATGTGGCAGGACCAATGATTGGGCTCACCGTTCCCGCATTACTTATCCTGGGTAATAAGACTTTTGGGATTTCTTCGTCCTTGCGCCACATCTGCGCAGCATGCGTGCCTGCAGGAATTCCTTTCTTTACTTACAATTGGAAGAAAGAAATCTGGAATCTTCTTTTTGTGTTAGGAACAGCCATAGGTGGATTTATCGCGGTGAATTTTCTGGCTAATCCAGACACAATTGTAATTTCAGAAGCCACGCAAACAGACTTGAAAGCATTGGGACTCACCAATTTTTCGGATCTAATGCCTGTCGAAATTTTCAATTGGGACTCGTTATTTACTGGTAAGGGTATTTTATTCTTTGTGATAGGAGGCTTTCTCGTTGGATTTGGAACACGCTATGCAGGTGGATGTACCTCAGGGCACGCGATTATGGGCATCAGTTCCTTGCAATGGCCTTCACTGGTAGCTACGATCTTCTTCATGCTCGGTGGGTTTTTCATGACCCACGTATTGCTTGGGCCTTTAATGAAACTAGTAGGATTTTAAACAGGCTGGAACTCATGACAACAAATCAAACAAAAATGGATTCAGCAGTAGATCCAAATTGCGTAGCTCCCAACTCGAGTCAGACTCAGGATAAAGGATTGGCATTGCTGAAATATGTACTCATCGGGGTAATTTTCGGGATAGTCTTTGTTAAGGCAGAAATTATTTCCTGGTTTCGCATTCAAGAAATGTTTCGTTTCCAATCCTTTCACATGTATGGTGTAATTGGTTCTGCCATTGTCACTAGTATTATTTCGATTCAGTTGATCAAGCGCTTAAACATCAAATCG
>JBJOOF010000082.1:0-31704 GCA_046051425.1 Bacteroidota bacterium | reverse complement strand
GTTCTGGGATTTTGTAGAACTCCCCTCTCAAATTTTTGAGAACTGGTGCTATGAAAAAGAATGCTTGGATCTATTTGCACGGCATTACCAAACTGGGGAATCCATCCCATCCGAATTGGTTGAAAAAATCAAGAAAGCCGCCAATTTCCAGCAAGGCTACATGACGCTACGCCAATTGAGTTTTGCCTTATTGGACATGGCCTACCATAGCCAAGACCCAAGTCAAATCGAAGATGTTAAAGCTTTTGAAAAGGAGGTACTGAAGGCTACCGAACTACTTCCAAGCGTTGAAAATACGCGCATTAGCACCAGCTTTTCACACATCTTCCAAGGGGGTTATGCTTCAGGGTATTACAGTTACAAATGGGCCGAAGTCTTGGACGCAGATGCCTTTGGATTGTTCCAAGAAAAAGGTGTATTTGATTCAAATACTGCTGTTTCCTTTGAAAAAAACGTTCTTTCTGCTGGAGGAACTGAGCATCCATCCCTTTTGTATGCACGATTTCGTGGACGGGAACCAAAACCAGATGCCCTATTGAAGCGTAGTGGTTTAGTAGTGAACAACTAATTCCTATCCAAAACAACAATTAAGCATGACTTCCAAAACCATACAACTCCCTTCCTACCTCAAGGCATTGGCTGTATTGTCTTTGATGATTTTGGTAGTGTTTATTCTAATTGTCGGAAAGTCCATCTTAATTCCCTTGGCCTTAGGAGCATTTTTTGCAGTGCTTTTTACCCCTTTCAGCCTTTTCATAGAAAAATACAAGGTCCCACGTGTACTTTCTAGCATTATTTCACTTGTCCTGATGATCGGATTAGTTGCTGGATTACTGAGTTTTATCGTGAGCAACTTGATTAGTTTTTCGGCTGATTTTGCAAATGTTTCCGTTCGAATTAATACACTTATCCAACAAGTAGACCAGTTTACAAGTACAGAACTTGGTTTTCAACAGAAACTAGCGGACCAATTGGATCCGAATGCCTTACTCAGTTTACTCAATAAAAATAGTAGCAGTATTTCTGCATTTGCAATCAATGCCATCGGATCCTTGAGCAGCCTTGTTTTGATTCCTTTGTTTATGTTTTTCTTTTTATTCTATCGGGATCACTTGGCCAGCGTACTCATCTCCATTTTTAGTGATGCTAATCCAGCAGAAGTGAAGTCACAAATCATCCGATTACGAAAAGTGGTTTTGAACTACATCTCAGGTGTAGGCAAGGTGATGGTGATTCTTGCAATACTCAATATCACTGCCTATTCCCTAATTGGAGTAGAGCATGCCATCTTTTTCGGGGTTATTGGCGCGATTTTAAATATCATCCCCTACGTGGGACCATTTATTGGCGCTTTACTTCCTATGAGTTATGCCCTCTTGACCATGGACAACCTGCTCTCCCCACTTTTAATCCTCGGGGCATACCAGGCTATTCAACTCCTAGAGGGCAATTATTTAACTCCAAAGATTGTGGGAAGTCAAGTCAATTTGAATGCATTCATGACCTTTCTAGGACTCCTTCTGGGTGCATCCATTTGGGGAGTTGCAGGCATGATTTTGATTATTCCAATTTTAGCCATTTTACGAGAAATATTCGACTTGTCTTCTTCCACCAAACCCTTTGCTCTCCTTCTAGGCGAAGAACCCAAAGCGAATCCACCCAAACCAACTCCCGATGAAAATTCAAATTCCTAAGCTTCTCCTTTTGGCTTCCCTCCTTCTTTGGATGGGATGCGATAGCATTGATGACAAAAAAGGGAGATTCTTGCTCAAAGGCAATAAGAAAATGGAAGAAAACGATCCCAAAACTGCCTTGGGATTTTACGAGGAAGCCCTTGCGCTGGATTCCAATTTTGTGGATGCCTACTACAACAAGGGGATGGCGCACATGCGCTTAAACCAACTGGAAGAAGCTATTCAAGATTTTAGTGCTGCCATTCAAAAAAAGCCTGACTATGCCGATGCGATCTTTCAGCGAGGATTGGCTTATTTGGACTTAGGAGCCAATTACAATGCCAAGGAAGATGCTGTTCGTATGGTCACCCAAAGTCCAACAGAATGGAGGTCCTATTTTTTGAAGGGCCTCACTGAAGAAAAACAAAAATCCTATCCAGAAGCATTACAATCCTTTCAAAAAGCTTCGGAATTAGATCCTAAAAATTCGGATCTATTGGTGAATCAAGCCACCATCCATTTCTACCAAAAAGAATACGAATCCGCCAAGTCTCTATTGGTAAAGGCGGAGGTGATCAATCCCATGGAACCCAACCTACACAATTTGCGGTCCATGATCTTGTTTGAGGAAAAAAATTACGAGGAAGCGCTTAAAGCGGTAGAGAAGGCCATCGCGCTAGACAATCGACAGGCCTATTTTTACAATAACCAGGGATTGTACCTCCTCTACTTGAATCAATTGGAAGAAGGCCTCACGCTAATCAACCAAAGTTTGGCGATGGATGACAAAAACCCCTTTGCACTTCGAAATAAGGGCATCTACTATACCCTAACGGGAAAAAAGGTGGAAGCCTTGAGTTTCTTGGAGGAACTGGCAGTAAGCCATCCCGAAATGGACTTGGTGCAGGAATACCTCACAAAAGCAAGAGCCCTGTAAGGGCTCAATATGGGGCAATAGCCCAATTTAAATCCCAAATTCCACTTGGAATAGCCCAAACCAATAGTTTGCCGTTTGGCTGAGAAGCAGTTGATTATTGGCCCAGGAATATCCCAAATTCCCTTGCAACTTGACCCGGTGACCTCCTATGTAATGGGTATAGCCCAAAGTGGTCTCCTCTCGTTGCGCTTCCAAATTTCGGATAGATTGCTTGGGTGTGACTTGTGCATAGCGGATGGCTAGTTCCCCCTGCTTGGAAATCAATTTACTGAGTTGCAGATTTTGTCCTGTCCCCACCCAAACTGCTTGACGGAACCCCAACGGGCTATAGGTAATGGGATTGGAAGCATTTCTAGAAAAATACTCCCCCAGCAGGGCCCATCCCCTATATTTCAACATCATGTCCGCAATAAAAACCTGCTGATTCCGCTTTTGATACAAGTCCGGACCCAACTGCCCTCTTGCTCTGGCTCCGCTTTCATTAAAATTATAACTGGCACCAAGAGAAAGTTTGGGACGAACCTCCAACTCCAGATCTCCTTCGGAATAGTCCCCTCCGTTCGTGAATTTCCCAAAGGGTAGCACTTCCATTCTTCCCGTGTAACTCAAGCCTCGATCCCCTACCGACGGATTTCTGCCTTCGCCTGCAGTAATCGCTCCTTTGAGTTGGTATACCGCCTTTCCCTGCGAAGGGAGCGTGTAATAGGCAAAAACACCAAAATCTCGGTCTAGGGTGAAAAAAGAATTGGCAATGGATCGCTCTGCAAACTGCAAATTTCCAGAGCTAATGACACGCTCTCGGTTTCCAGGGAGTTTGGCTTGTCCCATACCTAGATAAAAGTTTGGAGTAAAATGGTAATAGAGAATGGCATCTCGAATAGGCTGGGCCACCTCTCCCCCATCCAAGTCCATGTCTGACTTTGAAAATCCGAGTTGAATGTAGTATTGAATACGCGGATTAAACACAAAGCCATCCAATCGAACCCGTAGTCTGCGAACGCGAAAATCTGTCTGTTCAAAACTCAAATCCTCTCCACTTTCTGTTCGAAAACCAATTCGGTTTTGCAATCGAAAACGCAAATTCAAACTATACAAAGAATCTTTGGTAAAACTTATCCCCTTTTGAACTTGAAGCAAGGATCGTTCATCGGATTCGTTTTGTGCCATAATCGATTGGCTAAAAACCAAAGTCAAGCAGCCAATAATTAACTGAACTAAAAGAATCCTTTTCATAGCGTATGGATGTAAAAAAAGCCGTAACGATGGAATCATTACGGCTTTCTTTAATTTAAGTTTACTTAAGCCTTGGCCGCCTTAATTAAGTTTAATGCACTACCTGCCTTAAACCATTCGATTTGACCTTCATTGTAGGTATGGTTGGCCACCACAGTATGTGAAGTGCCATCTGCATGATGGAAGACAACCTCCAAGGACTTGCCTGGAGCAAACGTAGTCAAGCCATTGATGTCGATTACATCATTTTCTTGGATCAAGTCGTAATCCGCAGGGTTTGCAAAAGTCAAGGCAAGCATGCCTTGCTTCTTCAAGTTGGTCTCGTGAATACGAGCAAAAGACTTCACCAAGATTGCACGAACACCTAGGAAGCGAGGTTCCATGGCTGCATGCTCTCTAGAAGATCCTTCACCATAGTTTTCATCTCCTACCACAATCGATCCAATTCCTGCTGCCTTGTATGCTCGCTGCGTTGCTGGAACTTCACCGTATCCACCAGTCAACTGGTTTTTCACCGAATTAGTGGCATCGTTATAGGCATTTACTGCGCCGATGAGCATGTTATTGGAAATATTGTCCAAATGACCTCTGTATTTCAACCAAGGGCCTGCCATGGAGATGTGGTCCGTAGTACACTTTCCTTTGGCTTTGATCAACAACTTCATTCCTTTCAAGTCCACACCTTCCCATGCTGCAAATGAATCCAATAGTTGCAAACGATCAGAAGTAGGTGCTACAAGTACCTGAACCTTGGATCCGTCTTCTGCTGGAGCCTGGTATCCTGCATCTTCTACAGCAAAACCTTTGGTCGGCAATTCCAATCCTCTTGGCTCTTCCAATCGAACTTGGTTGCCTTCAGAGTTGGTCAACGTATCCGTAAGTGGGTTAAAGGTCAAGTCTCCAGCAATGGCTAGTGCCGTTACAATCTCTGGAGAAGCCACGAATGCGTGTGTATTTGGATTTCCATCTGCACGCTTCGCAAAATTTCGGTTAAATGAAGTGATGATGGAGTTCTTCTCCTGCTTTTCAGCACCATGTCTCGCCCACTGTCCGATGCATGGACCGCAAGCATTGGCAAGCACCACACCACCCATTTTGTCGAATGTGTCCAAAAATCCATCACGAGCCACAGTGAAACGAACTTGCTCTGAACCTGGGGTGATGGTATATTCAGACTTAGCAACCAATTTTTTATCTACCGCTTGCTGCGCCAAGGAAGCCGCTCTAGAAATGTCTTCATAGGAAGAGTTGGTACAAGAACCGATCAATCCCACGTCCAACTTCGCTGGCCAGCCATTTTCTCTGACAGCAGCAGCAAATTTAGAAATTGGCCATGCCAAATCTGGCGTAAATGGACCATTTACATGCGGCTCAAGTTCGGAAAGATTGATTTCAATCACCTGATCGAAATAGTTTTCTGGATTCGCATACACTTCAGCGTCACCAGTCAAATGCTCAGCAATTCCGTTTGCAAGAACAGCGATATCAGAACGACCCGTACCAGAAAGGTAAGCGGCAGATTTTTCATCGTATCCAAAAATGGAGGTAGTAGCACCAATCTCAGCACCCATGTTGCAGATGGTTCCTTTACCTGTTGCGGAAAGGGAGTGAGCTCCTTCTCCAAAATATTCCACGATTGCTCCAGTTCCACCTTTTACAGTAAGGATACCTGCAACTTTCAAAATCACGTCTTTCGCGGAAGTCCAGCCCGACATTTTACCGGTCAACTTCACCCCAATCAACTTTGGAAACTTCAGTTCCCAAGGCAATCCAGCCATCACATCACAAGCATCAGCACCACCTACACCAATCGCAATCATTCCTAGACCACCTGCATTGGGAGTATGTGAATCGGTACCGATCATCATCCCACCAGGGAAAGCATAGTTTTCCAATACCACTTGGTGAATAATCCCTGCTCCTGGCTTCCAGAATCCGATGCCATATTTGTTAGATACTGAGGCCAAAAAATCATAGACCTCTTTGTTTTTATCTTTTGCTTTGCTCAAATCTTGATCTGCGCCAATCTCCGCTTGAATCAAGTGATCGCAGTGAACCGTAGATGGAACAGCTACCTGAGAGCGACCTGCCTGCATAAATTGCAATAAGGCCATCTGCGCGGTAGCGTCTTGCATAGCAACGCGATCGGGTTGAAAATCAACGTAAGAGGTTCCTCTCTTAAATGCCTGACTAGCAGCCCCTTCAGTTAGGTGGGCATAAAGAATTTTTTCAGTCAATGTAAGCGGTTTGCCGACCACCTTTCTTGCCGCTGCAATACGACCAGGGATCTGTGCATACACCTCTTTGATCATTTCGATATCAAAAGCCATCGTTTTGTATAGTTTATGGAGTAAATGGTTCAAATTTCCGACTGCGAATATAGGAAAAAGGAACAAAAAAGGTAACGAACATTCCGCTTTAAGGGTTGTCTGAATAGAAGTTAAGAACTAGGTATTCTCCTGGAATTTTTACTAAACTCCTAATTCACTTAAAAATTGAAGAGTATCTACCCCATCTGCATAGTCCCAAGGGGCTGGACACTGGGTTTGCCCAAAGGGAATTATTCCAGGAATACCCAGGCTAGAACTCCCCACCACGCATTGGATCTGGCTGGCTAAGGTTAAAAGTTTGGATTGCAACTCAAGATCGTCCTCGTAGATCTCGTAAAAAAGAACTCCAATAGGAGAAACCAGGTCCGCGGATTCTTTGAGCAAAAGGAAGCCATTGTCCAGGTGCGGGGTCCCATTGACCAAATAAATGGACTTATTGTACTCGTAATTGTTGAAGTACTTGTGGTGATTGGCTACCCATTCAAAGGATTGAAGCGCATCGAGAAGTTGTGTCAACTGCTCTTGATTTTTGACAAATACCTTGGATACATTTCTACAGCCCAAACCAAAGTAATCGAAAATATCATGGCCCAAAGCCTGCAAATCAGCCGTAGACTCATCTCCTTGAAGAATGGTTACAGAAGTCCGATTGGAACGAATCAGGTGAGGATACTTCCCAAAGTAGTAGTTGAAATATCGGGCAGAATTATCACTTCCTGTAGCGATGTAGGCCTGCTTGTTTTTCAAGAGTTCTTCAATGAAAATGAGGTCTGAAAATCGAGGCTCAATCCTCTTCAATTGAGTGAGTAACCAAAGTGGCAATGCCGAATCCTGAGAACTTAGTTTGATGCATGCCGAATGGCCGGCAATCAAGACCGCCAAAATATCATGAAAACCTACCCCAGGGATATTTCCAGCAAGCATCAACCCGATTTGCTGTGGCTGATCCGTTTCTGAAAAAGAATAGTTGGCCACCCATTTTTCCAAAGCCTGGGCATCTAGCAGAACTTGAATACCTTTCAATGCCTGCTCCAAGGACTGAGGTGTAAACCAAGCATTCTGGTTTTGGGCTTGCTGAAAAAGTGTTTGTTTTTCGTCGCCTTCCAATTCGGATAGACGGTTTCCTAGGCGAATAAAGGCCGAAATTCGATCAGAAAGCGGGAAAATGGATTGCATGATGCAAAGGTATCCAAAAAGAAAGCTCGTTGGAATAAATTTAAATTAATTAGTGTGACAACTTTTTTATTGCGAAGGTGTTAAGGAGATTGTAACTTTGAATTCAAATTTGACTACCTATGGCAATAATGATTACAGACGAATGCATCAATTGCGGTGCATGCGAACCTGAATGCCCAAACACGGCAATTTATGAAGGTGGAGTAGAATGGACTTGGGCTGGAGGCACCAACTTGAAAGAAGTAACAACTGAAGATGGCACAGTAGTGGCTGCTACAGCTAAGCAAACGCCTGTTTCTGATGAATTTTATTACATCGTATCCGATAAGTGTACCGAATGCAATGGCTTCCATGAAGAACCTCAATGTGCGGCTGTTTGTCCGGTAGACTGCTGTGTAGATGATCCAGATCACCGAGAAAGCGAAGAAGCGCTACTTACAAAGAAAGCCTTCTTACACGGAGAATAAATTTTATGACAACCCAATTAGGCTGTTTCTGAAAAGAGACAGCCTTTTTTTATGCTGCTAACTTGAAAAAACAGACCTCATTGGAATTTAGTCAGTTGGTATCTTTTTTTATCTAGCTATTTAATTAGTAACCAATACAATAGCCTGAATTTTTACTGAATTATCCCACATTTTTCACTTGCTTTCTGTTTAAGTAAATTAGGTTTGTATCAGATTTAAACCAACTTGTACTCTTTTTTTTACAGATTTTAAAAAAAAAGCAGAGTTTCGTTTTGAATTCTATCTTGCTTTTGCCTTATCTTAGACCCAACATAATTAACCATTCCAACCAATAACCCCTACAACATTGGAAGATCACCGAGGATACGATAGAGATGAAATTTTCTCTAAAAAAGTTAAGGCAGGAAAAAGAACCTATTTTTTTGATATCAAATCAACCCGTGGAAACGATTATTACCTGACTATTACAGAGAGCAAGCGGAGAACAGACGGCGATAGCTTCAGTTATGAGAAGCACAAAATCTTCTTGTACAAAGAGGATTTCTTCAAATTTGTCAATGCGTTGAATGAAGCAGTGGATCATGTGAAAAATGATTTACTTCCCGACTTCGATTTTGAGCAGTTTGAGAACGAAGAATCTGAGAACGAAGTAAATAATGACTTGCGCTGGGAATAATCCAGCAGGATAGCATTAGGGATAACGTTCTTATTCCAATATCTTTGAGGAGGCTTCTGCCTCCTTTTCTTTTACATCCATGCAGCGGTTTTTCATCTACCTTATTCTTTTCTTTATCACCTTCCTAGCTTTTGGATGGTATTTTTCTTCTATTTCACTGTATTTGGTGGTTTCTTTAATCCTCGCCGCCTTGCTTCGCCCCTTGACGAATCGAATCAACGAAGTACACATCATGGGGCAGCATATTCCTAGAGGAATTGCCATTCTTGCCTCTTACGGGGTGGTAGTTTCCATTGTGTTTTTGTTAGGACTCCTGTTTTTCCCCTTAATCAATCGTCAGGTAATTCTTTTGAGCGAATTGGATTTGGATAGCATTTACCTGCAACTGGAAGTTCCCCTGGAAAAACTCGAGCGATTTTTAATGAAGTACCAACTCATTGAAAATAAAAAAGGAATCCTCCTTGAGGAACTCCGAATGTCAGTACAGGAGGTGCTCAAAAAATTTGACATTGGAGGATTTATTTCTGATGCAATTGCGGTTACAAGCACCGTATTCATTGGTACCATGGCCATTGCTTTCATTACTTTTTTCCTGCTTTTAGAGAATGGGCTGCTTCGCCGAAATCTCTTAAACCTTATTCCAAACGCTTATTTTGAATTGTCTGTAGCGACCTTTACCAAGGTTGAAAAGTTGCTTTCCAATTACCTTTTCGGACTTTTGCTACAAGTATTGGCTATATTCTTACTAGCTGCCTCTGGGCTCACCCTTGCTGGTGTAGAGTATGCCTTGACTATTGCTCTTTTTGCTGCCATTGCCAATCTCATCCCTTATGCAGGTCCGATTTTAGGCACCGCATTTGGAATCGTGGTAGGTGTATCCACAGGGGATTTTAGTGTAGACAGTGACTATAGCTTTTTCCTGTTTAAAATCATTTCGGTGTTTGCAGTAGTCCAGATTACCGACAATGTGCTACTTCAGCCGCTTATTTTTTCCAAATCCGTAAAAGCTCATCCCCTTGAAATATTTGTTATTATCTTTGTTGGTGCAAAAATCGCAGGAATCCTAGGAATGATCTTTGCAATACCTGTTTACACCATTTTCAGAGTATCGGTCATGGAATTTTACAGTGGGTACAAGTCCTACAGAATATTTAAAATTAAAGCAACGAATTAATGGCATTACAATGTGGCATAGTAGGTCTCCCAAATGTGGGCAAATCTACCTTGTTTAATGCGCTCTCAAGCGCCAAAGCAGAAGCAGCAAATTTCCCTTTTTGTACCATCGAACCCAATGTGGGTGTAGTCTCCGTTCCAGATGCACGCTTGCAGGAATTGGAAGCCTTGGTCAATCCGCAACGTGTCGTTCCCACCATCATCGAGTTTGTAGATATTGCAGGACTTGTAAAAGGGGCCTCCAAAGGCGAGGGATTGGGAAATAAGTTCTTGGCCAATATTCGAGAAGTGGATGCCATCATTCACGTCATCCGATGCTTTGAAGACAATAATATCGTTCACGTCGCAGGTGGTGTAGATCCTATTTTTGACAAGGAGGTAATCGATACCGAATTGCAGTTGAAGGATTTGGAATCCGTTGAAAAAAAGATTCAGCGTATCGAAAAAGTGGCCAAATCCGGAGATGCCAAAGCCAAGCGTGAATTGGAAACTTTGCTCCAATTTAAAGAAGGATTGACTTCTGGACTAAATGCACGTGCGATCGAAGTAGACAAGGAAGATCTAGAAGCAGTTCGTGACCTTCAACTCCTTACCATCAAGCCAGTGATCTATGTGGCCAATGTGGACGAGGCAAGCATTCACACAGGAAATGCTTTTGTAACCAAACTTCGTGAAAAAGTAAAAGAGGAAAATGCAGAGGTTATCGTCCTTTGTGCAGCCATCGAATCCCAAATCGCCGAATTTGACGACCCTGAAGAAAAGGCAATGTTTCTCGGTGAGTATGGACTAAACGAAAGTGGATTGAATCGTTTGATTTATGGTGCCTATACCCTACTCGAACTGATCACTTACTTTACAGCCGGTGTACAAGAGGTTCGTGCATGGACGATTCGTAAGGGATGGAAAGCTCCTCAAGCTGCTGGGGTGATTCACACTGACTTTGAACGAGGATTTATCAAAGCAGAAGTAATTCGAATCGCAGACTACAAACAATTTAAGAGTGAGGCAGTTTGTAGAGAAAATGGCAAAATCTCAATCGAGGGCAAAGAATATGTGGTCCAAGATGGGGATATTATGCATTTTAGGTTCAATGTTTAAGTTTTGCTAAAAAATTAGTGTAGTTTTACACCAACTAGTTAAATACCAAGGCTTGGCACCACCAAGTTTTGGATTGTTTCATTTTATTTTTAATAACCGTGAGAGTACGTCTGATATTTTCCCTAAAAAACAAAGGCTCTTTTTTGCCTTTCCACCACCAGTACATTCTGGCTCAATTCCTTAAAGGACTCATCGTCAAAGGAGGAAAAGAGGAATTCTTCAATTACAATTTCTTCAATTTCTCTGGATTGAAGGGACAAACCAAGGTAAGTCGTAGTGGCCTTCACTACTATTCTAGCTTGGTTACGCTGGTCCTTTCTTCTCAAAGTGAGGAATTCATCGATTACTTGCTAGAGCAAGTATTTGCCACTCCAAAAATTGAGTTGGGCAACTTGATCCTTTCCCCTGAGTATACCGAACTAGAGACAGAGCCGACTTTGGAAGTTTCCAATAAGTTTGTTTGCATCTCTCCTTTGGTTCTCATCACTCCAGCCTTCAATGAAGAAGCAGGCAAGCGATTTATCAATCCAGACAGCGACGAGTTCTCTGATTTATTGTATGAATCTACGCTGACACGTATGGAGAAATCAGGTTGGTACACCCCAGAACAAATGGAATCTTTCTTCAAGTTCCAGGTGGTACCTGACATGGTCTATGTGAACAAGTTGAAAGAGCAACAGAAGAAATTTGCTCGAATCTACGCTGTCTACGACCTAGATGTAAAATACGAAGTAAGAGGATACACACTTCCATTCACGCTTTATGCCGCTCCTGAAGTACAAGATTTTGTATTTAAGTGTGGTCTAGGCGCCTTTACCCACAAAGGTTTTGGAATGATGGACTTGGCCACGCATCCTGCTGACAATAAAACTACTCCTTACAAGTTCAAAAGAGAAGGTTTTGTTCCCTACAAGGCTACTGGCGATCGTGTTCGGCAAAATGTAGCCCCTACCGAAGAAGAATCAGAAGCCTCAACTGAGGAGTTTTAATCCCTTCGACTTACCTTAATTGACCCCCAAAGAGTTCCTTCTTTTTGGGGGTTATTTTTTGGATAAAAATGGATTAGAGCCTTCGCTTATTCGGCTGCAAGTACACATACCCCACCAACTGATCGTAGCGAGAACCCAGACCCCGGTAATACACGAATACCTCGTACTCATTCTCGGTTTGGAAGTGACTTCCTTCCAAAGATTCAAAGTCATAGGATCCATCTCCATTTGCATAAGCAAACTGGTAGTCATACCATCCTTGCTTCAATAAAAGAGAAGTAGCATACAAGCGTTTTTTGCTATCGTACACCATCGTCGCTTCAGGTGCCTTTCCCCATTGACTAAGTGCTCCCATCAACTTGATGTTTTTCCCAGGCGCATCATTAAGGTAAAATGTGGTATACACGTATTCGCTTTCCACTTCTGGATCTCCGCCAGGTCGATCATTGGTTTGCACCACATAGAACCCATTGAGGTCCAAATACTGGGCATAGGCCCCGCCTGGACGTGGCAAATCCACCCTTGCTTCTGCAGTTACCAGGGTTTCTTCAACCTTCACCGAGGCTACATTGACTCCTGTAGCACGGATAAATCGTAAGTCAATAAATCGAAACTCGTTTCCGGCGCGAAAGGTACTTTCCCCCTCAAAGGGTTCATACCGAAGAAGTTTTGAATTTTGATTCAAAAAAGTAGGCTTACTCAATACTTTCGCATTATCCCAACGCTGGTTTTGACGAATAACCACTTTGATTTGTGCTTGAGGATCAATCACTTCCAGATTGCTATAGTTGACCGAGGCATTGATTTGCTGCAAGGTCCGGCGATCCTCAGTCTGTGCGGGAGGCACCACTTGAGCCGCTACTGCAGCCAAGCTCTCCACTACCATAAATCGCTTGGTGAAGATGAGTGCACTTTCATCTCGATTTTTGTACACCTTAAGTAGGTAATTCCCGGATTTACTTACCCGAGGAAGGGTAAAGGAATAGCGAATGTAAGGCATCCGTGTATTGACCGAATAGGTATAATCCGATAAGGTGAATTCATTGAATGCCAAGGAAAAATCAGTGTCCCGCAATCCCGACTTTTTCCAATCTGAATCGCAGTGAACCAGTTTGGCCGTATACAACTCCGGATCATAAGACACATCGTCAAACCAAACCACCAAGGATTTGGAATCAGTCAAAGAAACCACTGGCGCATTCAATTGACTTTCTACATCTCCCCCATTTGGAAACATCCGCACAGAAAGGATGTGGTCTGCATAGACCTTATCCTCAAGCACCTGTCCATTTCCCATAAATGAGAGGACGAGAAAAAGTAAGAGCAGTGCCTGAGTTTTCATAGAATTATTATACCTGAGCCACTTGCTGTTGAAGGGAGGAGATTTGATCCACCAACTGCTCCCAGGTGGCATTTACTTTTTCAAGTGATGCCTCAATTTGCTGGTAGCTTGTCTGTATTTTCTGAGCTTCCACCTCATTCAAGTACAAGGAAGGATCCGCCAATTTGGCTTCTAAATCCTGTTTTTGAACCTCCAATTGGTGAATTTCTTTTTCGATATGCTGTAACTGATCCTCCAGTTTCTTCAATTCCTTTTTGGCTTGCAGGGTTTCTTCTTTACTTTTTGATGGAGCCATCACCGCTGCCTTGACCGGCTTCTGAACGGGTGCTGCTGCTACCTGTTCTACCTGCTGGCTTCGCCAAAACTCATATTCCTCATAAGTTCCCGGGTACTCCTTGATTTCATGTTGCTCGATGTACCAGATCTTGTTGGCCACCCCTTTGATGAAGTGTCTATCGTGGGAAACCGTGATAAAGGTACCCTCGTACTGCTGCAAGGCCTGAATCAAAATATTCACGGATTGAAAATCCAAGTGGTTGGTCGGTTCATCCAGCAACAAGAAATTAGCCTCAGAAATCAGCGTTTTGGCCAAAGCCACACGAGATTTCTCCCCTCCTGATAGCACTTTGATTTTTTTGTACACCTCTTCGTTGGAAAAAAGGAAACATCCCAACACACCACGAAGCTCCATTTCTGTTTTTCCGCTTCCTGCCTGAGACATTTCTTGAATGATCTCGTTATCCAGCGTAAGGGCCTCCAATTGGTGCTGCGCAAAAAAGGCTTTGATCACATTGTGTCCTTCCGCACGCTTTCCTGCAATTGCCTCTGTTCCAGCAATAATCCGAAGCAAGGTGGATTTTCCTTTTCCATTGGCTCCAATCAGCGCAATTTTATCTCCTCTCTCAATGCGGGCTGTGGTATTTTTCAAAATCGTCAAATCTCCGTAAGCCTTGGACACCTGGTCCAAAGTCACCACATCTCGACCTGATTTTTGTGAAAATTTAAATTTAAAGTTCACGAAGGCTTCGTCATTCACCACCTCGTGCACTCGATCCATACGATCTAAAGCCTTAATTCTGGATTGGACCTGGTTGGATTTGGTAGCTTTTGCACGAAAGCGTTCAATAAAGCGCTCCGTTTGCTTAATTTGTTGCTGCTGATTTTCGTAGGCATTCTGCTGCAGCTCCATCCGCAACTTTTTCTCTTCCTTGTAAAAAGAATAATTGCCTGAATAGGAAGTTAAAGTCTGGTTGGCCACTTCCACCGTGGTACTGATGCAATTATCCAGGAAAGTCTGATCGTGGGAAACTACCACTACGGCCCCTTCGTAATTTTTTAAGTAATTCTCCACCCATTGAATGGAAGGAAGATCCAGGTGGTTGGTCGGTTCATCGAGCATCAGCAAGGCTGGCTTTTCCAAAAGCAATTTAGCGAGCATAACGCGCATACGCCATCCCCCGGAAAACTGGCGTAAGGGCTTTTGTAAGTCGTTGGTTTGAAATCCAATACCCTCCAATACCTCTTCTGCTTTGGCCTTGATCGTATAGCCCTCATTGGATTCAAATCGATCCTGCAGGTGGGCTAGTCGGTTGATAACCTCCTCTGAATAATCCGTTTCCATCAACTTGAGTACCTTATCGATTTCATCCTGGATCGCCAAAGTTTCCTTAAATGCGGCCAAAGCCACATCCAAGATAGAGTCATCCGATTGGTAGGAGAGCAAGTCCTGATTCAAAAATCCAATAGTACAATCCTTGGCCTTCTGCACCTCACCCGTAGTTGGTAGGTAATCCCCGTGAATGATTTTCAACAAAGTAGATTTACCCGTACCATTTTGACCTACTAGGCCAATTTTATCTTTGGGCTTGATGTGTAAGTTGGCATTCTCGTACAGCGCACGTCCGCCAATAAAATAAGAGAGGTTACTAATGGATAACATGCGGCAAAAATAACCAATACTCCACTCTAATCTGAATCATTCTCAGAACTATTCGATTAAATTTACCCAAAATTCAATCTCATGATTCGACCCCTTCGTTCGTTACCGACTCTTGCTGCTGTTCTTCTGCTAAGCCTATTCGCTTGCAGCGAAGAAAAGTCAGCCACATCCACTGCCGCCGTAGGTTCAAAAATTTCAATTTCGGAAGCCAAAGCCGATGTGCAGTTGGCCAAACTCCAACTCCCAGAAGGATTTAAGATTGACGTATGGGCAGCAGATGTCCCGAATGCACGATCGATGGCGATTTCAGAAAGCGGGATTGTGTTCGTAGGCAATCGACAAGAAAAAAATGTCTATGCCCTCGTGGATGAAAATGGCGATGGCAAGGCTGACAGCAAATACATCCTTGCCAATGACCTTCGGATGCCCAATGGAGTGGCCATTAAGGATGGTGACTTATATGTGGCAGAAGTATCACGCATCCTGCGATTCCAAGACATTGAGAAAAACCTAGAAAACCCAACTTACGAGGTGGTCTATGAAGGCTATCCTGACGAAGCACACCACGGATGGAAATTTATCGCATTTGGTCCAGATGGCTTACTCTACATTCCAGTTGGTGCTCCTTGCAATATCTGTGTGTCTGAGGATCCTATTTTTGCGAGCATCACCCGATTGGATGTGAGCAAGCCAGGTGCGAAACCTGAAATCTATGCCCATGGGGTACGCAATTCCGTAGGCATGGATTGGCACCCAGTCAGCAAAGAACTGTGGTTTACCGACAATGGACGCGATATGCTTGGTGACGATACGCCGGATTGTGAACTCAATAGAGCCACTAGCCTTGGCCAGCATTTTGGATACCCTTACTGGCATGCAGGCACTATACAAGACCCTGAAGTGGGTACTGAAGGCAAAGATGCCTCGTTTTACGCTACACCAGCAGCCAAATTAGGTGCCCATACTGCGCCTTTGGGGATTCGCTTTTACGAAGGCGATCAATTTCCTGCTAGCTACAAACAACAACTATTTATCGCCAAGCACGGAAGTTGGAACCGAAGTAAAAAGTCAGGCTACGAGGTGGTGTTAGCGCGAATGGATTCCACTGGAACAGTGACAGGCCAAGAAGTATTTGTAACAGGTTGGCTAGATGCCGAAAGCCAAGAAGCTTGGGGAAGACCAGTAGATGTTCAGGAATTGAAGGATGGAAGCCTATTGATCTCGGATGATGTGGCCAATTGTATTTATCGAGTGATTTATTCCAAATAATCCAAACAATAAGAGTTAAAATAAAAGAGGCTGTCGAATCGACAGCCTCTTTTTAGTTCAACCAATCGGGCTTGGTGGTATCCACCGTTGCTTCAAGTTGATTGAGCAAATTGTATAAGCCAAAGTAAGTTCGATTGATGTATAAGCCATGACGTGAACCGCGGGCCTGCCTGGAACTTTTAAACATTTTATCGTTGGAAATTCGATCCCCCAACAAGAAAATTTGTTCGAAATAGGCGTCGTCAGAAAAATCAAAGCGATCTACGTGAAAGGGCTTGCCAAGCAAGGAAATCATTTCAGTAAATACTCCCTTGAAATACGTTTTCTCTACTTCAGTATCCTTGTCCGAAATAAAGTCAAGCCCATAGAATATTTGATCCAATTCGGCTGGATTCATCACCAATTCCCGCTTGATTAGCGCGAAGTATCCTTGGTAAAAATCCTCTGGAATCACTTTCACGCAGCCAAAATCAATAATTCCCAAGGTGCCATCTTCTTGAATAATAAAGTTACCTGGATGCGGATCCGCATGCACCTGCTTTAAATTATGCACTTGGTGGTGGTAAAAATCCCATAGTGCCTGACCAACCTGATTTTTCATTTCTTGGCTGGGCTTCGTGGCCATCCACTCTTTGATATGCTTACCCGCAATCCAATCCATGGTAATGATTCGCTCTGCGCTGTACTCATCGTAATAGCGCGGAAAGCGAAGGTTCGGAATATGCATGCAAGCTTCTGAGATTTCCCGAGAGCGTGTGACTTCGAGTTGGTAATCGGTTTCTTCCAACAAGCGCTCTTCCACCTCTCCCATGTAGTGGTCCAACTCCTTTTCATTCATGTTGAGTAAGCGAAGCGCAAAAGGACGTACCAGTCGCAGGTCCGAACTTACCGAATCTGCCACTCCTGGGTATTGAATTTTCACAGCCAAGGTCTTGTCTCCTTTGGTTGCCTGGTGCACCTGTCCGATGGATGCCGCATTGATGGCTGATCGGCTGAAAGTGTCAAAGAGTTGCTCAGGCGTCTTTTGGAAGTACTTCTGGAAAGTCTTCACCACCAAAGGATAGGACAAAGGGGGCGCGGTGTATTGTGCCATCGAAAACTTATCTTGATAAGCCCTTGGAAGTAGATTTTTATCCATGGACATCATTTGAGCCACCTTGAGGGCAGAACCCTTGAGTTCACTCAGGGAGTTGTAAATATCCGAAGCATTATTCTGGTGCAATTCCTCTCGGTTGAGTGAGGGATTGACCATCTTCTTTGCGTAATGTTTGACGTAATTCCCCCCTACCTTCGCTCCTGTAGAAATAAATTTGGCCGCACGCTGAACTTTAGAAACAGGAATAGATCCCTGCTCTTTTACCTTGTCAGACATTCCTTATTTGGTTTGGTATAGAAACTTCGCTAAGTCTAAAAAAGAGTCTAAGGCACTTTTCCCCATCAAATCGAAGGCGAAATTCACCGACTTTTCGATGGCAGCATCTGTTTTCTCAAATCGTGGGCTGTTATCGTCCAACCAGTAACGAAACACAAAGGCTACTTGTAACCAGAGTGCTTCATCGTACTTCTCGGTAATCAAGGGACGCGTGGCAATTTCCTGCGTTTCTTTTCCCTCTAAGATTAGCTCTGAGGCAAAATCCGTAAACCGCTCCTTGAAGTCTCGTGTATCAGAAGGCAAGTTCTTGAAGGTGGTCGCCTTGTCTTTGTAGAGTGATAATAAGTAGGATCTATTTTTCTTGAGTTCCTCCACCCAGGTAAATAGGAAGGAAAGGAATTTTTCGCGAACAGCATATTCCTTGTACACCTCTTGTTCCTCTAATTGGCGATGAGTTTCTTCAAATAAGGCTACCCATATCGCCGATTTTATAGCTTCAAAAGAGGTGTAATGATTGTAAAACTCCTCTTCTTTAATTTTTAAATCTTTGGCAAACTTGAAAATAGAAGCAGGTTCTTTTCCATGCTCAAGCACATGCGAAACAAACCCCTCTAAAATCAATTTTTGGTAATCTTTTTTACCTGTCTTTTTTGCTGTTGCTGTGTCCATTTGGAATCGTGAAGTATAGGGATATAACATCAAACTAGCCCTTCTGGTTTGCTGGAAATAAAAAAAAAGTCGGAAAGAATTCCGACTTTTTTTTGATTGGCTTTAGTAGATCAGGTAGTTACCTTTTCCACCACCAAATTGTGGTTGGTGTAGATGCAGACATCTGCTGCGATGTGAAGGCTTTCTCGTACCATTTCTTCGGCAGAAAGTTGGGGTGCAAACTTCTTCATCGCCCGTGCGGCAGACTGGGCATACACGCTACCCGAACCGATGGTAGCAATTTCCATATCGGGTTCGATCACATCCCCATTGCCAGAGATAATCAAGATATCGTCCTTGTCTGCCACGATCATCATGGCTTCCAAGCGGCTGAGCATGCGATCCGTACGCCATTCTTTGGCAAGTTCTACGGCAGCACGCTTCATGTTATTGCCAAAGGCTCCGAGCTTTTCTTCAAACTTGTCCAGCAGTGTAAAGGCATCTGCTGTGGAACCTGCAAAACCAGTTACGATCTTTCCTCCTTGGAGAACTCTGATCTTCTTCACTGTGCTTTTGGCTACTGTATTGCCTAGGGTCGCTTGACCATCAGCACCGATAACAACCTCTCCATTGTGCCGAATGGCTACTACGGTGGTGGATTTAATTTTTTCCATGGAAAATTTATTTTCTAGTGTTCTAGTTTAGCACCCTAGTTCAAAATGCATTTCAAAAACGATACAAAAGCAAAAAGTCCTCGTTGAATAGGACTTTTTGACAGGTAGTTTTTAGATTAGGATACGCACTGGATCCTCAAGCAAGCCCTTCAGCGTCTGAAGGAATGCCGACCCTACTGCTCCATCTACGACGCGGTGGTCGCAAGAAAGCGTCACCTTCATCACGTTGCCCACTTTCATTTGGCCGTCCTTCACGATGACTGTTTCCTTGATTCCTCCCACTGCCAATATGCAAGCATCTGGTGGATTGATGATGGCTGTAAATTCATCGATGCCAAACATTCCCAAATTAGAGATGGTGAAAGTATTGCCTTCCCAATCTTTAGGTTGTAGCTCTTTGTTTTTAGCCTTTTGGCCTAAAGATTTGGCTTGATTCGAAATCTGGCTTAAGGACAACTGATCTGCAAATCGGATCACTGGAACCAAGAGTCCTTCCTCTACTGCTACCGCCATTCCAATATGAATGTGATCGTTGTAGCGGATTTTATCTCCCAACCAGCTGGAATTTACTTTTGGATTCTGACGCAATGCCGCTGCAGATGCTTTGATGACCAAGTCATTGAAAGAAATCTTTGCAGTACCAAACTCGTTCATGCTCTTTCTCGCCTCGATCGCTTTGTCCATGTTGATCTCCATGGTCAAGTAGAAGTGAGGAGCTGAATATTTACTTTCAGCCAATCGCTTGGCAATTGTTTTACGCATCTGCGAAACCTTCTCTTCTCTGAAACTTTCCTGACCCAATACTGGACTAGCCACTGCTTGGGTGGAAGTTGCCTGAGGACTAGCAGCTGCTGCAGCTGGTACAAAGGTCTCAATATCTCTTTTGACAATACGTCCACCTTCACCGCTACCGGCTACTTGACGAATGTCTACCCCTTTATCAGAGGCTATTTTCTTAGCAAGTGGAGACGCTTTAACGCGCTCGTTTCCAGTTGAACTAGCAACTGGTACTGCAACTGGTGCTTGAGGTACTTCTGGAGCAGGTGTAGCAACTGCCGCAGGTGCTGCTGGACTTGCTACTTCAACAGGCGCTGCGGTAGTTCCACCTGCCTGATGTGCTGCCAAAAGACTTTGGTAATCAGCTCCTTTTTCTCCGATGACGGCAATGACTCCATCTACGGGAACGCTTCCTCCGGCTTCTACACCGATGTACAACAAAACTCCATCTTCGTAAGACTCCAATTCCATGGTCGCCTTATCGGTCTCTACTTCTGCTATAATTTCTCCGGATTTAACTGGATCGCCTACTTTTTTCAACCAAGCAGCGATGGTACCTTCCTGCATGGTGTCGCTCATTTTGGGCATAGTCACCACGATGGCAGGAATAGATGAAGTGGATGCAGCAGGAACTTTTACCTCAGCAACAGCAGGTGCTGGCGAAGGTGTAGCTGTAGGAGCTGGGCTCGCTACTTCTGCTTTTGCGACTTCGGCAGGTGCTCCAGACAACAAATGTTGGAATGCTTCACCCTTCTCTCCGATTATTGCGATGATTCCATTGACAGGAACCGAATCTTTCTCTTTTACACCTACATAAAGCAAAACCCCCTCTTCGTAAGATTCCAACTCCATGGTAGCTTTATCCGTCTCAACCTCTGCAAGAATGTCTCCAGGCTTGACAGTGTCACCTACTTTTTTCAACCAGGATGCAATCACACCTTCTTCCATGGTGTCACTCATTTTTGGCATTCTAATAATTTCGGCCATGTTCTATGCGCGCTTGTAGTTTTTAAAGAGCCCAAAAATAGTTTTTAAAAACGCTTTATTCAAATTTATATGCTGTATTTTCCAATCAGTTTTTGACCGCTTACCTCTATGCCCTTACTTCAATCCAGTACTTACCAAAGGCCTAAATACCTCTTTAACGGACACTTAGAAACGGTTTATCCTGCAATTTTTAGAAAATTAGTACTCATTCCTACACAAAAAGAACGCATAGAAACTCATGATGGGGATTTTTTAGAAATTGATTGGCATCAACGAGGAAACTCAAAACTGGTGGTAATTAGTCACGGATTAGAGGGAAATAGTAGCCGAGCATACATTTTGGGAATGGCCAAAGAAGCCCTGAGCAATGGGTTTGATGTATTGGCTTGGAATTACCGGGGATGCGGCGAGGAACTCAATCGAAAGGCTATATTTTACCACAGCGGCGCCACCTATGATTTAGACACGATCATTCAGCATGCCTCACAGCAGTATGAAGAGATTTTTCTAATTGGCTTTAGTTTGGGTGGAAACCTGACCCTCAAATACCTCGGCGAAAAGCGAGAACGAACTCCAAAAATCAAAAAAGGGGTTGCCATCTCCGTACCCCTGGACTTAGGTAGTTCTTGCGATCAAATTTCAAAGACCGCTTTTGGCCTGTACACCAAACGATTTCTAAAGACACTACGGCAAAAAGTTGAAAAAAAGGCTAAACTATTTCCAGCTGAATTTGACTTAACTAAGTTTTCGACAATTCAAACGCTTCGCGATTTTGACGATACCTTTACAGGACCCTTGCATGGATTTGGTGACGCGGAAGAATACTACCAAACGAACTCCTCCCTGCAATTTTTGTCGGGCATCTCCATTCCAACGCTCGTTTTAAACGCTAAAAACGACCCGTTCTTAAGTCCCTCCTGCTACCCGATTGAGTTGGCAAATAAGCTCGATCAAGTATACTTTGAATTCCCAATGCATGGAGGTCATGTGGGATTTATGAGCGCTGATTCAGAAAAAAGGCTTTATTCAGAATCCAGGGCAGTTGAATTTATTTGCCAGGATTCCTAACTTCGAAAAAATTAGCTGACTACTGCAACCATGTGTGGAAGATATTCACTTGCCAAAAGTAAAATTGAACTAGAAGAACGCTTCCAAGCAGAAATGCTGGCAGATTTTTCACCACGGTACAACATTGCCCCTACCCAATTGGTGCCGGTGATCACCTCAGATAGTCCCAAAGGATTCTCCTTTTTTTACTGGGGCATCACCCCTGATTTTGGACAAAACAAGCCCGTATCTGCCAAGTTGATCAATGCAAGAGCAGAGTCCGTCCATGAAAAAGTCTCCTTTAAACCCTCCTTCCAAAAAAGAAGATGCTTGATACCCGCAGATGGATTTTATGAATGGAAAAAGGTGGGTAAGAAAACCAAAATACCGCATCGCTTCACGCTCCGTGACGAGGAGCCCTTTGCATTTGCTGGCATTTGGGAAGAATACGAAACAGTATCTGGGGAATCTCAGCATACCTTCCTGATTTTAACAACCAGCCCAAATGATGTCGTTTCAGAAGTTCACGATCGCATGCCGGTGATTTTGAAACGAGAAGATGAAAAAAAATGGTTGGATAGCTACAGTTCTGAATCTGAACTTTTGGAACTATTGAATCCCTATCCAAATGAATTGATGCTGGGCTTTACCGTATCCCCCCTAGTCAATTCTGTACAAAATGATTCCCAATCGGTCCTTCGAAAAACTTCACCCATGGACCAATTTGGGAATTATACCTTGTTTGGTTAAAAAAGCCAAGACCTTTGCTTAGTTGTTGAAATAAACTCCAGTCCCGATATTGCAGGGATTTTAGTTTGCCATCACCACACCCTACCTACCCATGTATAACTCACGCATTCTCGCTGCAGGACATTATGTTCCAGAACGTATTGTCACGAATGATGAACTTTCCCAAATGATGAATACCTCCAACGACTGGATCGTGGAGCGTACAGGAATTCAGGAAAGACGTTGGTATACTCCAGGAATTGATACCGTTACCAACATGGCTGCTAAAGCAAGTAAGATGGCCATGGATCGTGCCGGAGTGCAGCAGGATGACATCGACTTTATCATATTCGCGACCATCACCCCCGATTACTTCTTACCTGGCAATGGTGTACTCCTTCAGCGGGAAATGGGCTTTAAAACCATCGGTGCCCTAGATATTCGAAATGCTTGTTCTGGGTTTATCTATGCGCTATCGATAGCGGATCAGTTTATCAAAACAGGCATGTATCAAAAAATATTAGTGGTTGGTGCTGAAATACAATCTTCCGCCTTGGACAAAAGCGACGAAGGGAGATCCAGTGCAGTAATCTTTGCAGATGGCGCAGGTGCGGTCGTAGTAGGCCGTGCAGAAGCGGGTCAAACAGGGATTATCAGTACCCACCTGCATTCCGAAGGAGCACATGCTGAAGAACTCTATTGCATTGCTCCTAGTTCAAGTGGAAAAGAACGGATTTCCAAAGAATTGATTGAGCGAGGAGACTTTTTCTTGAAAATGAATGGAAATGCAGTGTTCAAGCATGCCGTGGTTCGTTTTATGGAAGTGATTCAAGAAGCACTTGCTTTCAATCAGCTGACCAAAGACGACATCGACCTGCTCGTGCCGCATCAGGCCAATTTGAGAATATCACAGTACATCCAACAGAAATTGGAACTACCCGACCAGAAGGTATTTAACAACATCATGCACCTGGGCAACACCACCGCAGGAACCATTCCTATTGCGCTGTCTCAAGCCTGGGAACAGGGACGATTGAAAGAGAATGATTTGATTTGCCTCGCGGCGTTTGGCTCAGGTTTTTCTTGGGCATCGGCAGTACTTCGCTGGTAACCCCATGCAAGATTCTCTTGACCTAGACCTTTGGTTGGACCAATCGCTAATTCAGCGACAAAATCAACTGAAGGCAGATTTTCTGGATCTTTTTGAGCAACTCGGAAACTCGGTTACCAATGAGGAGTTGACTCATTTTTTCTCCAATTCGAAGGGTAAAAAAATTTCAAAAGGAAACCAATTGCAGGGATTCCCCTACTTCGTGCTTGATCTTATTCGAGATTTTGAGTTAGACTCAGGCTGCAACATCCGCTTCGTAAGTTGGTTTGGTCATGGGCTGTATTGCTGTGTATTTTTCGGAAAAAATTTAAACTTCCCTACTGAACCCTTTTTGCATGCCGGATTCCACTTGGGCAATGCGCATACTCCTTGGGATCTGCCTGTTCAACTAGATTGTCTCGGGCAATCTAAGCCAACCCCTAGTTCGGAGCAAGGCAACATCCTATGGATCAAGGAAATTAGCTTACCTGCAAACAAAGAAGTAGCACTCAAAATTTTGAAAGAAGTAGTGAATAAAATTCTTCAGGTTAAACCCATTTAGGGATTTAAAATCTGAGGATTTGATGTACTTTTAAACAGGAAATGATTTTTTACGTAGGTATAAAAAAATCACCCCATTCTGAGTACTGAAAACTGTTGCCAACCTACCTTAAGAACCCCAATTCGCTATGAAGTATGCGCTGATTGTACTCTTCTCCCTTCTTCATTTTTCGCTTACTGCTCAAACTTCAAAAGTTGCTGTACGCTATTCCAGTGACTCATCGATTGTAGGTACTGGGCTGGTGGAGAAAAATCTTCCCAATGGACTTTGGAAGTTCTACACCACCAAAACCAATACTCTAGTTACGGAGGGAATCTTTAAAAGTGGGCTTCGAGATGGCCAATGGACGAGTTATCATGCCAATGGCAAGCGAAAAGAACTGGCCGATTACCGAGAAGGGAAACTCTTTGGTCCAGCACGTTTTTTTGATACCAATGGATTTCTTGTCAAAGAAATGATCTTCCAAGACAGCATTTTGGTCGGAAAGTACAACGAATATTTTGGTAGTGAATCCAGCGATTACTACATCGATCCCAGTCAACTTAAGTTGGAGGGAAATTACCTTGCAGGAAAAAAAGAAGGACAATGGCTGTCTTATTTTCCAGAAGGTGAACTCGCAGTCCGAGAATTTTATGTAAATGGGTTACGAGAAGGTCCCTATTTCGAATTTGATCCACAAGGAAATGTCTTGGCCGAAGCCACAGCAATCAAGGGGCAGTTTGATGGTATTTACAAGACCTTTTCACTTCCCAATGTGGTGTACCAGTCGGGAACCTATAAAAACGGGAAGAAAATTGGCGAATGGAAAAGCTTTTTCCCTGGTACAAAAATCCCTGAATCGGAAGAAGTATACGATGACTTTGGAAATCGAATCGGAGAATGGAGCTACTACTACGAAACAGGCCGCCTTGCACGGAAGGAACGGTATGAAAATAATGTAGCGGTAGGCGTATGGGAGGAATACTTCCCCAACAAGGAAATCTCCAAGCGTAAAACATACATTCTTGGCGTTCCTGAAGGCGAGTATGTAGAAAATCATGGTTCGGGCAAACCTTCTGTACAGGGTCAATACGAAGGCGGAGCTAAAGTAGGGGTATGGAAAAACTTCTACCCTGATGGACAACTCTATGCGCTTGGGGAATACAAAAACGATCTCAAAACTGGACTCTGGAAGTATTTCAATAAAATCGGTCTTCTAGTGGCCGAAGGAGAATACCTGTTGGGCATGGAAAATGGACAGTGGGTTTACTACTACGATGGGGGTCAACTCAAGTCTGTAGGTCGATTCAACCTGGGCTTCGAAGATGGTATTTGGGGACTTTTTTACGACAACAGGCAATTGACACAGGAGGAATTCTGGGACAATGGAAGATTGCTGAATGTCGGACCCTACTATTCCTATGATGGAAAAGAAACCAGAGATGCCGGTACCTTAAAAGATGGCACTGGAACTCGAATCACCTACTATGTGACTGGTCAAAAAGAGTCTGAAGGAAAATACCTTTCTGGCAAAGCAGAAGGCCTTTGGATGTACTACCATGAATCTGGACGGAAAGCCTCTGAGGGAATCATGAAGGATGGCAAGAAACAGGGAGCATGGAAGTTTTACAATTCCGCTGGAAGACTAGAAGACCTCATCCAATTCAAAGATGATGAGATTCAGTATCCTACTGAACCCACAGGTCTTCTTTAAACAATCCTTGGTTGAATCGGTTCATCAGTAAAACTGAAACTCATGTTTGGATTATTCAAAAAGAAAAGCGAGAAGGAAAAACTCCAAGAAACCTATGCGAAGATGATGGCAGATGCGCACAAACTATCGCATAGCAACCGAACAGCTGCGGACAAATTGATGGCTGAAGCAGAAGAAGTAGCCAAGCAGATCGACGCCCTCAACAAGGCCTAATTCAAACTACTTTCTTGCGTAATCGTCCTGCAATCGGACAATGTCGGCTTCATCAGAAGGCTGGCTTGCATCGGAATGCATCCAAATCTCAGCGACAATCCCCCAATCTCCTGTACCAATCAATCGGTGACGTTCACCTTGCTGCAAAGAGATCACCTCTCCTACTACCATCGAAAGCACTGGACCTTGGCTATCGTCCATGCTTCTACTGATGGCGGCATCTCCAGCTACCAAAGTCCATAACTCAGCACGTCGGAAATGGTATTGCCAAGAAAGTCGGGCACCAGGCGCTACCAATAGAAACTTAGGACTCAATTTCTGCGCATACTGCTCCTCCGAAAGGGGGATCTCAGGGAAAAATGTCTCCTTAAATTTTCGAATTTGGGACTCATCCAACACAAAAAACCCACCCCAGGGGCGCTCAAAATCTTGGGTGGAAATTGAAAATCCAGCAGCCCCTAAATAGGTTTCAACAACTGCTGCAATTTGAGATTTACTCAAATTGGGTGAAAGAATAAGTGGCTTCATACGCTAGCATTAAAAAGAAATCAAAGGTAGACATTTTTCTAGTTTTCAACTTGAAGCCCTGAAAATTGGGCTCCCCACCTAATGAAAATGCTAATTCGAGGCCGGTAACACCAACTTCCTTGTTTTCTTGAATAAATTAGAAAGACCTTCTTTAATTTTTTTCATAAAGTGTTTTTCCAGCCGTTAATTTTTAACGTATTTGAGTGCACATTTTCGACCCATGCATCTAATCAATCCCCAAGAAGCACTTTCCAAAATTGATGGAGTAGTAGAAGTGAAAAACTACTTGCTTAAGATCCGACTGATCAAAAATCTTTACCAGAAAGGTGCTTCCACTGCCAATGAAATCTGTGGAAGCATGGGAATTTCCTTACCCACGGTAAATGCCCTGTTGACGGATTTAATGCGTTCGGGAGAGGTAATCAAACAGGGTCGAGCAGCTTCCCAAGGCGGAAGAAAACCCGATTTGTACCGATTGGCACCTGATGCCTTCTATGTGCTGGCAGTGGATCTGAGCAAGTATGCTGTGAGCTTAGCTTTGTACAATTGCCAACAGACCCAGGTAAAAGATAAGGTCATCCACAAACTGGTACTCAACAATGAAGCGGAGACCTTCGAACAACTTTGTCAGTATCTAGAAACCTACATTTCAGCATCCGGATTCCCAAGTCAAAAAATTATTGCCATCGGTATTTCCATGCCTGGATTGATTGATTCCAAGGCAGGGATCAACCATACCTACTTTAACTTTGGTGGGAAAAGTTTGCAAGCGCACCTCGAAAGCAGGTTTCCACAGGCCGTTTTTCTTGAAAATGATGCCCGAGCCATGACACTGGCTGAATTCAAATTTGGTGCTGCAAAAAATGCTCAAAACGTATTGGGGATTTTTGTGGGTTGGGGGATCGGTCTGGGCATCGTCATTGATGGAAAACTATACCAAGGCACCTCCGGCTTTGCGGGAGAATTTGCCCACTCACCCCTGTTTGAATCCCAAGAGATTAACTGCACCTGCGGAAAAAAGGGTTGCTTAGAAGCTGTAGCCTCGGGTACCTCCATCGTCCGGATGGCTGAAGAAGCCATCCTACTTGACAAAGACAGCATCCTGGCACGAATGGCCAAATCCTACAAAGGACCACTCGATCCCAATCTTATCGTACGTGCAGCTCAAGAAGGAGATCAGCGGGCCATCACCATCTTGTCGGAGGTGGGGCTGAACCTCGGAAGAGGAATTTCCATGCTGATCCAGCTCCTCAATCCAGAACTCATCGTCTTGGGAGGCGTGGTAGCGGAAGCTAACCAGTATATTTTGACCCCTATTCAACAGGCGCTCAATGTGTACAGCATGGCCAAATCACGAGAGAAAACGCAGCTCGCGCTCTATCAACTAGGAAATGATGTGGGATTAGTCGGCGCCATTGCCGTGGTAACTGACAAACTCTTTGAGGAGGTACTTTCGAAGCCAAATTAAGGCCAACTTAATTTTGACGGATGATCAGACAGCAATTTTCATCCATGAAAATCACCCCAAACTCGTAACAACATAAAGCTGAGAGCCCCGAAGGCTGTACCGCCTGGTGCGTCATGTATCCAAAAGAAAACCCTGAAAAAATCAAGTAATCTTTTGAAACTTTCACTTGCTTCTTACCTTCCGGAAGTTTGGCGAGTAGAATGGCTCTGTTTCTTTTTAAGATCGAATTGATCTTTCGTATCTCTTTATTTTGAGCAGAGTTTTGCTGATTGTTAAAGGAATTTCTGCAACCATCGTCACAGAACTTTTTATCTGTTCTCCCATGGAGGATTTGGCCACAGCAGAGGCAATTGCGCTTTTCTGTATACATAGTTGAAAAAGTTAACTGCTCAGGAGTCAAACTTCCAGCAGAGTAATTAAAAAAATGATCCTTAAGGAAGTCAGATCTTCCGTGCTAAAAAAATCAAGAAAGGGGAATGTCCCCTTTCTTGTTCTTGAATTTAGAATTTCCGGTACTTACCATCCAAAAACTTGTTGGCTTTCCGCTCCGCAAATTTGGCCTTCTTGCTATTCCAGTGAAGGGTTTCATTTGGAAAACGACCTGCAATCACCCCAAGTAGGATGGTCTCAGTCAAGCGAGCAGAATATTCAAAAGGAGCAGTACATTTACCCTTGCCCAAACAGGCATCCACAAATTGGTGGTAATGCTTCTTGCTTTCGCCCATATAATCCTTAACTGGGGCACCCAAATTGAATGGAGTCACATCAAATTGCTTGTACTCTCCATTCACAATCCATCTTGGAAGTTGTTGGAAATGAGGCAATAACAACCTGCCTTTTTCTCCCATAAACATGGCGCCTTGATCCGGAAGCTTGTCGCCATTGGGAAGCTGCAAATCCTCATGCAGGTCAGGAGCACCAGCTCCATCGTACCATACCCATTTCAAGGTGTCGGTGGTATACGGCGTAGCAGGAAATTCATAAGTCACGATATTGTTCTCTGGAAATCCAAAACCCGTTGGCTTTCTACACTGGTTGACAATGGTACGGGGCACATCCAGTTGAAGGGCATTGTAGGGTGTATCAAAAATATGTACCCCCATGTCTCCAAGTGTACCACAGCCGTAGTCCAACAATTTCCTCCAGTTGCCTGGATGGTAGACCCCTTCCTTGAAGTCCCGCTCAGGAGCAGTTCCCAACCATAGATTCCAATTCAAATTGCTTGGCACCGGATCGCTCCCTTTGGGTTCTTTTCCATCAAAACCCCAGTTTTTAGGTGACCAGGCACGAACCGTATGGACCTTCCCAATGATTCCGGATTGAATGAGTAGTGTAGCCAGTTTGTAATCGTAAAACGAATGCACCTGGATTCCCATTTGAGTAACCAGTTTTTTGTCTTCCGCCAGCTTTTTCATCGCTCTGGCTTCGGTGACATGGTGAGTCAATGGTTTTTGACAATACACCGCCTTGTTCATCTCCATAGCCATCAAAGAGGCTGGCGCATGGGTATGGTCAGGTGTGGACACCACGACCGCATCAAACTGATCTTCCATTTCACTTAAGAGCGCGCGGTAATCCACGTAGGTCTTTGCTTTAGGAAAAAGAGCTGTTGCATTACTTAAGGCATTTGAATCCACATCACAAAGCCCCACTACTTCTACCATGGCATGGCTGGAGATGGCTCGCAAATCCTCCATTCCCATTCCTCCCAAACCGATGTGAACGGTTCGGAGCTTGCCATTGGCAGTTACTTTTGCCAGTAGTGCCGGAGCCAAGGATAAGCCAGCAATACCTAAGGCTGACTTCTTAATAAAATTTCTACGATCGATTACTTGAACATTTTTTTTCATAAGTAAATGAGGCATTCGTGGGTTTATTGTATTTCTTTTATTTTGATATTCCGGAATCGGACCACATCACCATGGCCCAAAAATCCAATATGTCCTCGGCTTCGTTGAAGCCCTGGGTGTTCTTTTTTGTCTAACGTACCGTTTTTACTGGCTTCCAGGTAATTGCCTTCCAAGATCACCTCTCCATTGAGTACAACGGTGATGTAAGGATGCTGCACGCGTACCTCTTGCTGGTTCCACTCTCCTGTAGGTCGCAAATAACCCCGCTTGGCAGCAATCACTCCATACACCGATCCATGGTATTGGTAAGCTTCCAAGGTTGCATATTTCGCTGCTTCGTTGTCCAAGACCTGGAGTTCCTTGCCCACATAGGCCGCATCCCCTTCCAAAGGTGCGTGTATTCCCAACCCATTGTTGGCTCCAGGGGTCAGTTGAAACTCAAATCTGAGAACAAAATTTCCGTATTCCTTTTCAGTGTATAAATTTCCACCTCCCCCACCTTGGGGTTCGATGACAATCATTCCATCTTTGACGAGGTAGGAACTTTTGTTGCCCATCCATCCTGTCAAACTTTGTCCATCAAATAGAGATACAAATCCCTCTTCCTGGGCTTGTAGTGAACCTACGGAAAGACTAAAAAACAGCGCAAGTACAACCCAAAAGGTGCGTAGGAGTAGTGATTTCATAGCAGATAAGGCCAAAACGGCTTATACAAATCTAAAAGAGTTCTTCAATTTTTCGCCCCCTTTTATCAAAAATCCGCAACTGGAATTGAAAATTAGTGGAGGCCTTTGAATTCCTTAAATGGCTTCCACTAAAATAATCCCCTATTTTTGAAACAGCCTTGCCTAATTTCGTGTTGAAAGATTGTCACCAGCAGGCATTTCAAATACTGCTCGGAAATCCTTGGAAATGAAAATTAACTCAAAATTTAGCTATCCCATGTTCGCATTGATTGCCTCACTTTTCCTTGCTTGTAGCGGGGGACCTAATGCCTCAACTGAAACCCAAAATACAGCAGCAGAAGAATCTCCAAAAGAAGTTTTTTCCGCATCCCAACAGGTTGCCACCTTTGCGGGCGGTTGCTTTTGGTGTGTAGAAGCTCCTTTTGAGGACTTAGATGGAGTCATTTCAGTGGTTTCTGGCTATTCAGGCGGTAAGGAAAAAAATCCTACCTACGGAGAAGTAGCAGGAGGTAAAACCTCTCACCGGGAATCCGTACAAATCACCTTTGACCCTGAAGTCATCAGTTACGCTGAACTTGTAGATATTTTCTGGCAAACCTACGATCCTACGGATGTGGGTGGCTCTTTTTTTGATCGAGGAACTCAATACGAGTCCGCTATTTTCTTTCATAACGACCAGCAAAAAAAGGTAGCGGAAGAGAGTAAAAAGCGATTGGATCAATCCAAACGGTTCTCCAAGCCTGTAGCCACTCCTATCATCAAGTTTACAAATTTCTACCCTGCGGAAGATTACCACCAGGATTACTACAAAAAGAGCCCTCAAGATTACTATGCGTACCGCAAAGGATCTGGAAGAGATGCATTTATTCAGAAGCACTGGCCTGAGCTAAGTACCAAAAAATACCCCGCTCCATCCAAAGGAGAACTCAAAAAAGAGTTGGATGAATTGCAATACGAGGTGACCATGGAAGGTGCTACCGAATTTGCCTTCAACAACGCCTACAACGGCAATAAGGAAGATGGAATCTATGTTTGTGTGGTAACAGGTGCTCCCCTATTTAGCTCCAAGGATAAATAC
>JBJOOF010000081.1:0-6077 GCA_046051425.1 Bacteroidota bacterium | reverse complement strand
ATGACCAAAACGGTCAAAATTGATTTTTTGATGGATGCAGTGAAATCAAATCGCTGATCCAAATTGTAGTGATGTTCGCCGTGATGAGCCATGATTACTTCGCTGGATTTACTGTTGCTACCGCGGTAGAATCTGCTGCAGGAATTGAATCAGCAGCTGCAGACTGACCTTGGATAACTTGTTTAACATAGTGCACAATTTTCCATCTGCTTTCGGCAGGAATTTGAGAACCATGAGCTCCCATTCTTCCTTTACCTTTGGTGATGACATGGAAAATATGTCCTTCAGGTAAGCCCACATAAGCTCCACCTTTCAAATTGGCTACACCGCCGATTACAGCACCTGCTTTTCCATCTCCTTCACCACCTTTACCATGACAGGCGTTGCAATACTGAAGATAGAGTTTCTCTCCATCCTTAAGCGCTTGCTCAGACTTCTCAATCGGGCTGGTAATGAGTGCAGCCTTATCCAATTCAAATTGTTGCAATCGGTGAGGAAGGTATCCCTGCTTGTTTCTAGGAACAGTGTTCGCCACAGGCTCTCTCATGTTCATGCCATGAGGATTATTCACGTTGGAATTAAAATACTCACCTTTTCCATCTTCTCTGGTGGAAAGCCAAGAACCTTGTGCCTCGTCTTTAATTTGAGTCAATGGTTCATAAGCTACAGAGTGATACATCTGAGGCGCATATTCCAGCCCCTGATTTTCACCTCCAGCTTTGCATCCAGCCAACAAACTGAGGGCTAGTACAGAACCTGCGAATAGTGATGCGTTCGTAATTTTCATAGCTACGGTTATTCTATTCAAAACTTTTGTTATTCACTTCAGTAGCACCAGATGCAGATAAAATCTCTTTGATTTTTTCTTGCTCAAGGCTGCTGTTGCTTGCAATATCGATGGCCATGATGTGCTTGTCATCTGTACTTCTCAAATCGAAGATTCGAGGTTGTGCCCAAGGCTTCAGATTGGAAGTGATCAAAAACACACCTACCATACCGAAGGCTGCTAACAAAACGGTCATTTCAAAGGATACTGGAACGAAGTCAGGGAAAGCAGCATAGTCTTTACCACCGATGATCATCGGCCAGTCAAATTTCATCATGTAAAACTGCATGGTCAAGGCCAAGCTTGTACCCAACATTCCGAAAAGAAATGCTGCAATTGGAAGCTTGCTTCGCTTATAGCCTAGCACGTGCTCCAACCCGTGAACTGGGTAAGGAGAATACACTTCGTGAATCTTTACTCCGCTACCTCTAACCTTTTCTACTGCATGGAGCAATACGTCCTCATCGTCGTAGACTCCTAAAATAAAATGAGTATCTCTTTCCATGATTATTTGTGTGCTTTTTCAGAGGATGACTTCAATACAGACTTCACTTCGGCCATGTTGATCACTGGGAAAAACTTAGCGAAAAGGAAGAAGAGGGTGAAGAACAAACCAAAGGTGAACAAGTAAACCCCAACGTCGGCCCAAGAAGGATAGAACATTGCCCAAGAAGAAGGCAAGTAATCTCGGTGCAAGGAGGTTACGATAATTACAAATCGCTCAAACCACATTCCAATATTTACTACCAAAGACAATAGGAAGGTAGCCACAATGGAGGTTCTAATTTTCTTGAACCAGAAAAGTTGAGGAGAAATCACGTTACAGGTCATCATGGACCAGTAAGCCCACCAGTAAGGTCCTGTTGCTCTGTTAATGAAGGCATATTGCTCAGCCTCAACTCCAGAATACCAAGCGATGAAGAATTCAGTGATGTAGGCAATACCTACAATAGAACCTGTGATGATGATTACGATGTTCATCAACTCAATGTGCTCCAAAGTAATGTAGTCTTCTAGTTTGTATACCTTACGGGTAATGATCATCAAGGTCAATACCATCGCAAAACCAGAGAAAATCGCTCCTGCTACGAAGTAAGGAGGGAAAATGGTGGTGTGCCATCCTGGAATCACCGAAGTAGCAAAGTCAAAGGATACAATAGTGTGTACAGAAAGTACAAGAGGTGTTGCAAGACCAGCAAGGATCAAGGATACAGATTCGTATCGCATCCAAGTTTTCGCTGCTCCATCCCATCCAAATGAAAGTGCTCCGTAGATTACTTTACGCATTCCAGTGGCACGATCACGGATAGTTGCAAAGTCAGGAATCAAACCAATGTACCAGAATACTAGCGATACAGAGAAGTAGGTCGAAATCGCAAATACGTCCCATAACAAGGGAGAGTTAAAGTTTACCCAAAGCGATCCAAAGGTATTTGGAAGTGGCAATGCCCAATAAGCACCCAACCAAGGTCTACCCATGTGGATGACAGGGAACATGGCCGCGCAGATTACCGCGAAGATGGTCATCGCTTCTGCAGCACGGTTGATGGATGTTCTCCACTTCTGTCTAAATAGAAGCAATACAGCAGAAATAAGCGTTCCTGCGTGACCAATACCTACCCACCACACGAAGTTGGTGATGTCCCAAGCCCAACCTACGGTCTTGTTGAGGCCCCACATGCCTATCCCTTCCCAAAGGGTAGCCAAAAGAGCTGTTGATCCTAAAGCCAATACTCCGACGGCAGTAAGGAAAGCCAAAAACCACAACTTGGATGGCTTACCTTCTACCTGACGAGACACATCGTGTGTCACATCATGGTAGGTTTTACCTCCGGTAACTAAGGGCTGGCGTACGGATGAAGTAACCTGCATAGTTTCTTGTTATTATAATTACGCTTCGTTTTTCTCTTTGTTTCTGATCTTAGTGAAGTACCACACGTTTGGACTCACATTGATCTCTTCCAATACGTGGTATGCTCTCTCCTCACCCACTTCCTTGCTAGCAGCATCGGATTCCTCAATTTTCAAGAGCTTAGACACCTTGCTTGCAGGATCATTCATATCACCAAATACAAGGGCATCTGTAGGACAGGCCACTGCACAAGCCACATTTACTTCTCCATCTACAAGTGTACGCTTCTCACGCTTGGCGGTAAGTTTACCAGCCTGAATACGCTGCACGCACATAGAGCATTTTTCCATGACACCACGCACACGGACAGTTACGTCTGGGTTAAGAACCATCTTGCCCAAATCATCGTTTTGAGCGACGTTTACACCAGCAAAGTCCTTGTTATCGTGGTACTTAAACCAGTTGAATCGACGTACCTTATACGGACAGTTGTTGGCACAATATCTAGTACCAATACATCTATTGTAAGTCATTTGGTTCAAGCCTTCTGAAGAGTGCGTAGTGGCAGCCACTGGACACACAGTCTCGCATGGTGCATTGTTACACTGCTGACACATCATCGGCTGGAAAGTCACCTCAGGATTTTCTGCGGCTACTTCCAATCCACTCAAATCATCAGCAGCTGCATCAGAAGAGTAATAGCGATCGATACGGATCCAAGCCATTTCTCTACGATTCAACACTTCTTGCTTTCCAACTACTGCCACGTTATTTTCTACCTGGCACGCAATAGTACAAGCACCGCAACCAATACAAGAGTTCATGTCAATCGCAAGACCCCAGTGGTGCTGGCTGTATTTATGTCCACTCCAAAGTGAAATTTTGGAAGGTTTTACAAACTCGCCATCCTTATAGATTTCAGGCTTGTATCTTCCTGCAGAAGCATCTTTTTTGTACTCTGCCAAAGTAGCTTCTTGGATGACGTTTTCACGTCCCATGAAGGTTTGGTGAGTTTGCGTGCGTGCAATTTTGTAAGTTTCCTCAGTAGCAGCTACCTCAACCTTAGTGGTCAAGTCAAAATTCACGAAGCCTTTGGTAGTGTCTAGTAAGTCAAATGCATTGACCCCTACTCCATCAGCCACACGACCTGCTTTGGTACGGCCATAGCCCAAGGCTAGACCGAAAGTACCGTTGGCCTGACCCGGTTGAACCAAAATTGGAACAACAATTGACTTGCCATTTACAGTAACCTTAGCCTTTTTGGTGTTTTCTTCTACCATGGAAACTCCATTTTCTGTAGCCCACTTCTGAGATACAGTTAGGTAGTTGTCCCAAGTTGCTTTGGTGATTGGATCAGCCATTTCCTGCAACCATGGGTTGTTGGCATAAGTACCAGCACCGATACCTACTTTGGTGTAAATCACCAATTCAGCACCTGCATTCGCTGCTGCGTAAGTTTTAGCTACCTCTGCAGCTGCTGCATCTACTTGTCCAACAGGAGCAAGCGGAGCAGCTACGGTAGTTTCACTTACTACACCATTGAAGAGTGATCTATCCCAGAACTCTTGGAAAGTAGCACCCGCACCCATTGCTGGGAATAAGGTAGCAGTCCAATTAGCTTGGATGTAATCGTAATATGCAACGGTAGAACCAGCCCAATTCAAGAATGAATCCTGTGCTTGACGGGTTTTGAATAGCGGAGAAATGGTTGGCTGAGCCAAGGAATACTGACCTTTCTTCGGTTGGAAATCATTCCAAGACTCCAAGAAATGATGATCAGGAGCAACCACTTGTACCAGGGAAGAGGTCTCATCCAAGGTGCCATTGGTGGCAATACTCAATTTTGCTTTTGCAATTCCAGCAGCTACTTCGGCACCACGTGGGTGATCGTATACTGGATTACAGTTGTAGAAAATCACTGCACCTACAGAACCACCTTTCAATTCGGTGATAAACTGGTTCATGCGAGCATCGTTTCCTTTTCTATAGTATACAGGAGTTGAAAAATCTACAGTAACGCCATTGTTACCCAACAATTCGTTGATGGCATGAATGACTACCTGTACGTTTGGATCATTGGAACCAGACACAACCAAGGAAGCACCTTTAGCAGCCCATAGTTCGTTAGCTGCCTTGTCCAAATGCGCTACTTCTACCTTCGCTCCGCCTACTGTAGCTACACCTGCTTTCGCAGCAATTGCATTGTAAAGGGCAAGAACCGCTAGACCGGACTGAGAAGCTTTGATTGGAGTACGGTAATCCGCATTCGCCCCAGTCAAGGATAGATTGGACTCAAACTGGAAGTGACGAGACATTTCTGCCTTGTCCTTGCTGATTTTTCTTGTTTTCGCGTAAGCACCTGCAAATTCAATTGGGGAAATCCAAGTTCCTAGGAAATCTGCACCAAATGAAACAATGGTTTTTGCTTTATCGAAGTGGTAGGAAGGAAGAATTGCCTGACCATAAAAAACTTCAGATGCTTTGGTAATGCCGTAGTTGGAGATGGAATCGTAAACCACTACTTCAGCTCCACTAAAAGCAGCACTAAATTCCTGCAAGGCTTTTTCAGTAGAAGGAGAAAGAATCGTGTTGGTCACAATCTTTACCGTTCCAGCGCCAGCTAATTTTGATTTAACATGTGCATCTACTTTAGCCCAATCCGATACAGCACCTGCAAGCATAGGACCTGCAACACGCTGCTTATCGTATAAAGACAAAACAGAGGCTTCAACGATGGCATTTACTTTTCCTTTAGTAATAGGAGAAAGTTCGTTACCATCAATCTTGATAGGACGACCTTCTCTTGTTTTAACCACGATAGATGCATAATCTCCTCCAGAAGAGAAGGTAGAGGCATAGTAATTCGGGATGGAAGGGTTGATGTCAACAGGCTTATTCACATAAGGAATAGCCTTACGAATAGGAGTTTCGCAAGCTGCCAAGGAGGCGGCTGCCAAACTGAAACCCATCAACTTTAGGAAATCTCTTCGAGTGGAGCTACCATCTTCGTTTAGGGAACTTGGAAGCTCCGCAAACTCTCTGTCGGCATTTTTTACAAACTCCGGATCGTTGCTAAGTTGCTCGAGCCCTTTCCAGTAGGTTTTTTTAGTTTCCTTCATTTTATTTCTAGGAATGAATTTTCAAAAGGATAAGGAATTAATAGTGGCACTTAGCACACTCTAGACCACCGATGTCTTTCACTTTCAAAGCATCTTTGGAAGTGGAGTGAAGTTGAACCAGTTTGTCGTAATAGACATTGCCTTCAGTAGCAATCTCAGTTTGTCTGTGGCAATCAATACACCAACCCATAGTCAATGTGCTGTGCTGTCCCACTACTTCCATCTCTTGGATTGGACCATGGCAAGTCTGGCATTCCACACCACCCACAGCGACGTGCTG
>JBJOOF010000080.1:0-4223 GCA_046051425.1 Bacteroidota bacterium | reverse complement strand
AATGGAGGAGCACAATTTTTTGCGGGTAAAGGTCTACCCAACGACAAGCAGCAAGCAAGCATCGCGGGTGGAATCTCTGGAGCACACCACGTACACCAAATGGCTGAAGCCTATGGAGTACCAGTAATCCTGCATACCGACCACGCAGCGCTAAAGTTGCTCCCTTGGATCGATGGGCTACTCGAAGCGGGCAAAGCCTACCACCAAGCTTACAAGAGACCCTTGTTTAGCTCGCACATGCTCGACCTTTCCGAAGAGCCTTTACACGAGAATATTGAGATTTCTGCTTCCTACTTCCGTGAATTTGTGAAGTTGGATATGGCGATAGAAATTGAGCTTGGCGTAACTGGTGGAGAAGAAGATGGCGTGGATAATTCGGATGTAGATTCTTCCAAATTGTATACTCAGCCTGAGGAAGTGGCCTTTGCTTACAGTCATTTGAAAGAAATTGGGGACTTGTTTACCATTGCTGCAGCCTTCGGGAATGTGCATGGGGTATACAAGCCAGGTAATGTGAGTTTGAAGCCAATCATTCTTAAAAACTCTCAGGAGTACATCAACAAGAACTTTGGCACCACGGGCAAGCCGCTCAACTTTGTGTTCCATGGCGGTTCTGGCTCCTCGGTAGAAGAGATTCGCGAGGCCAATAGCTATGGTTCTATCAAAATGAATATCGATACCGATATGCAGTGGGCCATGTGGGAAGGCATCCTAAATTATTACAAGAAAAATGAAGGCTATCTTCAAAGCCAGTTGGGTAATCCAGAAGGTCCAGATAGCCCAAATAAGAAGTATTATGACCCACGCGTATGGTTGCGCAAGGGTGAGGAGAACTTTGTCAAGCGTCTTGAACTTGCTTTCGATATGCTGAATGCAGTGAATCGCAATTAATAGGAAAAAGGATTGCTCCTACTTTTGGAGTAGGGAATTGATTTCCATTTTCTTTGATTTTAATCTTCATGAAAAAGTCACTTGTAGAGGTGACTTTTTCTTTTCTTTACATCACTATGAAAAAACAGATCGTATTTAGTTTGCTGGCAGGTTTGCTCCTGCAGCTTACACTTACTCAAGTAGAAGCTCAACAAGCTAAGAATTACTGGCCTAAGGCAGGGCTGACCTATGAGATTTTTGTGCAGTCCTTCAACGACAGTAATGGCGATGGGATAGGGGATTTCAATGGGGTAACCGAGAAATTGGATTACATCAAGGAGTTGGGCGCCAATGCGATCTGGTTTATGCCGATCATGCCCTCGCCAACCTACCATAAGTACGATGTGACCGATTACAAAGCGGTACACCCGGATTACGGGACGATGGCTGATTTCAAGCGACTGCTGGATGAGGCCCATGCCCGTGACATCAAGGTGGTCATCGACATGATTATCAACCATACAGGAAGCGATCATCCCTGGTTTCTAGCCTCCAAAAAAGGTCGAGAAAATCCTTACCGAGACTACTACGTATGGGCGCAAAAGGATACCATTGCTTCCTATTTGAATAAGAAAACGGTCACTTTGGATTCCGATAACATCCGGCAATGGCATGATCCAGGACAAGGCCAAGATTACTATTATGGATTTTTCTGGGGAGGGATGCCTGACCTCAACTTTGATTCACCCAAGGTGCGTGAAGAAATCGTTTCAATCGGCAAATTTTGGTTGGAAGAAGTGGGAGTAGATGGGTTTCGATTGGATGCAGCCAAGCATATTTTCCCAGATGATCGTCCACTAGATAACCATGCGTTCTGGAAGGAGTTTCGCCGGGAAATGGAGGCCATCAAGCCCGACATCTACTTGGTAGGTGAAGTCTACGACAAAAAAGAAGTTGTTGCACCCTACCTCCCAGGCTTAGCAGCCTTATTCAATTTCGACTTTCATTACACGATGATTGAGGCTTTGAATACAGAAAATGGGCAACTGCTGTACCAAAAGCAAAAGGATGTACTTGATTTTTACCAAGGCATTACGCCTGATTTTATCGACGCTACCTTTTCCTCAAATCACGATCAGCCACGCTTGTTGAATGACTTGAAGAAAGATCCTGCCAAGTACAAGCAGGCTTTAGCGATCCTAATGACCTTTCCTGGAGCCCCGTACTTGTACTATGGAGAAGAAATCGGAATGCTTGGGCTGAAGCCAGACGAGCAAATCCGTGAGCCTTTTATTTGGGATAAAAAAGAAAATGATTCTGGTAGAGCCACCTGGATTGTCCCTCAATACAGCACAGATGCGACCGTGACGCCCTTGGCCCAACAGCGCTTGGATCCAAACAGCTATTTTAACCATTACAAAAAAGTGATTGCTTTGCGTCAATCCAATCCCGCCTTGGCAATCGGTAGTCTGGAGTCGGTTAAGCAAACTTATCCTAAGTCAGTGATGGCCTTTATTCGCCGAACTGCCGATCAGGAATTGCTTGTGGTACATCACCTGGGTAGCAAAGGCATGGAATTTCAAATCCCTGAAGGCTTTAAATCTTCGGTTTATGCCACAGAGGGGGTGATGGTTAAACAAGGGACAATGTTCCTGCCTCCGAATTCAAGTTTGATTTTAAAGAAATAAAAAGAGGGGCTAAGCCCCTCTTTTTATTTCTTAGGTAGACAGGATACTCGCTACACGCAAATCCTCTTCATCCACTTCCTTGTCGTCCACAATCGCTTTGACGATTGGGGTGTAGATAATTTTATTGTTGATCATCCCGGCCATCGTATCGTATTTACCTTGAAGTAGTCCTTCTACAGCAGCCACTCCAAGTTTGGAAGCGAGTAGTCGGTCAAAAGAGGTAGGCGATCCTCCGCGTTGCAAATGGCCTAAAATAGTGACTTTGATATCGTAGTGAGGAAGGAAAGTCTTCACTTCGTCTGCAATTTGCTGTGCTGAGCCACTTTGCCCACCTTCCGCCACAATGACGATGTTGGAGGATTTTTTGGCCTTGGATCTTGTTTTAAGTTTATCGACAAGCGCTTCAATGGAAGTTTTTCGCTCTGGAATCAAGATAGCCGCCGCGGCGCTACCGATTCCTGCATTGATCGCGATGAAGCCGGCATCTCTTCCCATCACTTCCACAAAAAACAGGCGATCGTGGGAGGTAGCCGTATCTCTGATTTTGTCAATGGCTTCAATGGCCGTATTGCAGGCGGTATCAAATCCAATGGTCAGATCTGTACCGGAAAGGTCGTTGTCAATCGTGCCTGGCAGACCAATTGAAGGAATTCCATATTCTTCGAAGAACAAGTGGGCTCCTGTAAGGGATCCATCTCCACCGATAACTACAAGTGCATCGATTCCATGGCTCTGCAGGTTTTCAAAGGCTTTTTTGCGGCCTTCAGGTGTTCTGAATTCAGCACTTCTGGCAGATTTTAGAAAGGTTCCTCCTCGTTCTAGGATGTGGGTAATGTATCTAGAATCCAGTTTTTTGATGTCGTTTTGGATCATTCCCTCATAGCCTCGGTAAATGCCGTACATTTCCAGTCCATAGTAAAATCCAGCACGCACCACTGCGCGAATAGCAGCATTCATGCCTGGTGAATCCCCACCAGAGGTGAGAACTCCAATTTTTTTGATCGTTTTAGGTTCCATAGGTTTGTGTCAAGGCTTTAAATAGCAGCCCAGCCGAAGCTGGATTGGTTGCCAACGGGATGTTGTGTACATCACAGATCCGCATCAGCATTTGTACATCTGGTTCATGGGGATGCTTATCTAAGGGGTCTCTAAAAAAAATTACAGCGGCTAATTTTTTTTCTGCAGCGAGCGCCGCAATTTGAGCATCCCCTCCATAGGGTCCAGAAAGTAGTTTTTCTACTTGAAAACCTGCCTTTTCAATGTGCGAACCCGTGGTGCCTGTGGCTACGAGTTCGATATCGCTTCTGTGAAGGGCTTCACGGAATCCACTCAAAAAATGGACCATGTCGGCTTTTTTACCATCATGGGCGATTAAGGCGATTTTCATGAATTGAATAGGAATAGGTTTACGTCCAAAGTTAGGAAAATTTCAATTTTTCTTTGATTTCTAAGTTGCCAATATCAATGGAATTATTTCAACTGTATTTCTTTATTTCATCGTCTTTTCTTCAAGCATCAGCAGAAAGGAATATTCTAAGGCAATTTCTTTCAAGGGATTAAATCGTCCGGATGCCCCGCCATGCCCTGCTTCCATGTTGGTAAACAGCAGTACTAGGTTTTGATCTGTTTTTAGTTCCCGGAGTTTGGCTACCCATTTGGTCGGTT
>JBJOOF010000079.1:0-11764 GCA_046051425.1 Bacteroidota bacterium | reverse complement strand
CATCATTTAGATTTTTCCAGTCCGTCAGGTCCTGGCTTAAATCAATTTCTTCGGCAGTCCAGAAACTTGCTTCAGCCTTTTTGTAGTATTGCCAGATGTCGGCATGCTGAATTGGGAATAGGACAAAACGGTTACTGTTTTCTTGTAAAATCGGCTCTTGCTGCATCGCTCTCTTGTCGTTGTAATCTATGGAATGGGATTTTGGCATAAAATATGCCTTTGAGACTTCCTTTGAAGGAAAAAGCTGCCTTTTCAGAACAGCTTATCAACAAATATGAGGATCAAAAAGGGAATAAAAAAGTCTGAAATCGAGTAAAAAATGAAAAAATGACCGAAAGTCAAAAAGCATGTAACTTATTATAAATCAAATTATTAATATCAATTATATTAAGTATAAAATCAATCAAATTTAGCAATTTAACCCGATTTAATAATTTGAAAATTGTTAAAAAAAGTTTTTGAGGCCAGTGACTGACCTCCGTTTTGAACTATAGTCAATAAAAAAAGCTAACTGAAATTTATTATAAAATATTGAAAATCAAGTAGTTGAAATTTTAATTTATTTTTTTGCCAAATTACCGCATTTTGAAAACCAGACTAAAATTTTCCCCAATTCGGACCCTCCTTTTTCACTCAAAAAGTCGGCATGAATCTTTTATCATTTTCGGAGAAAGTTTTTTTAGTTTCAATTCAATTCCTATATTTGCACTCCGATTTCGATAAATCAAGCATCATGTACGCAATTGTTAACATCGCAGGAAAGCAGTTCAAAGTAACAAAAGATCAGTTCGTCTATGCCCCTAAATTGGCAGGCGAAGCTGGCGCTTCCGTGGAATTTGACCAGGTCTTGTTGGCGGAAGCCAAAGGCGCTGTGTCTGTAGGTGCTCCGCTACTCGCAGGAGCCAAGGTATCCGGAAAAATTCTGGGTCATGTAAAAGGTGACAAGGTGATTGTCTTCAAAAAGAAGCGCCGTAAGGGCTACAAGAAGAAGAATGGTCACAGACAAGACTTCACCAAAGTAATGATCGAATCTATCACTTTATAAGATTTTCTTTCCAAAGAAATCATAAACGAATAAAACCATGGCACACAAAAAAGGTGTAGGTAGTTCCAAGAACGGTCGTGAGTCACATTCCAAAAGATTGGGTGTGAAAAAGTTCGGCGGTGAAGTAGTTATCGCAGGAAATATCCTAGTAAGACAAAGAGGTACAAAACACCACCCAGGATTGAATGTTGGAGTAGGTAAAGACCACACGCTATTCGCATTGACCAACGGTGTAGTAGCATTCAAGAAAAGATTTGATGGCAGATCTTATGTGAGCATCGTTCCCGCTCAGGATTAATTTCCCATCCCTAATTCTTTAAAACCTCTTCCTCGGAAGAGGTTTTTTTTTGCCCTTAGCCCAACTTTTTGCCTTTAATCAATTTTTTTACTTCCTTTTCCAACTTTTCTCCTACCTTAAAACAAGATATTAATTCAACCCATCATGATCTCGTTTCAATCTTTTCTTCGAAGTGGCGTACTCTTGCTACTTCTTGTCCTAAGTCTTCCCGGTATTGGGCAGCAAATTCCAGATCCCAAAGTCTATGACGCGGTGCAATGGCGCTTGGTCGGTCCATTTAGAGGCGGTAGAGCGGATGCAGTAACAGGCGTCAAAGGCAATGACAAATCCTATTACTTCGCTTCCACAGGCGGAGGCATCTGGAAAACTAGCAATGCAGGCCAAACTTGGAAGTCAGTGTCCGACGGATTCTTCGGCGGCTCTATGGGTGCTGTGGCTGTGGCCGAAAGCGACACCTCAGTTGTCTATGCTGGCGGTGGCGAAAAAACCGTCCGTGGCAATGTTTCCTTTGGCTACGGGATATGGAAGAGTGCTGATGCAGGCAAAACCTGGGCGCGCGCAGGTCTAGAAAAAAGCCGTTTTGTTTCGCGCCTACGAATCCATCCAAGCAACCCCAATGTAGTTTACGCTGCAGTGTTGGGAGATATTTTTAAGCCAGATGCCACCCGTGGTGTGTACAAGACTACCGATGGGGGCAAGACCTGGGAACAGCTTCTTTTTGTGGATGATATTTCCGGTGCAGTAGATTTGGTGTTGGATCCCAACAATCCTGAGGTGCTTTATGCATCTACCTGGCAACTGCAACGAACTCCTTACAGCTTGGAGAGTGGGGGACCAGGATCTAAACTTTTTAAATCTTCCAACGGTGGAAAAACCTGGGAGGAACTTTCTTCCAAAGCAACCTTCCCGAAAGGAGTACTTGGTATTATGGGAATCGCGGTATCTCCTAAAAATTCCAACCGCTTGTTTGCCATCATCGAAAACGAAAAAGGGGGTGTGTACACTTCCAAAGATGCGGGTCAAACTTGGGAGCTAGTCAATGAAGATCGTAACCTTCGTCAGCGTGCCTGGTACTATTCCAGAATCTATGCCGATACTCAAAATGAGGAAACAATCTATGTGCTCAACGTCAGCTACCATAAATCTACCGATGGGGGTAAAACCTTCAGAGGCGCCAATGCCCCTCATGGAGATCACCATGACTTGTGGATTGATCCAGCCAACAACCAACGCATGATCATTGCTGATGATGGGGGTGCGCAAGTTTCAGAAGATGGTGGTGACAACTGGTCTACCATGATGAACCAGCCGACTTCCCAGTTTTACAGAGTAACTACCGACAATAGCTTCCCATATAGAATCTATGGTGCGCAGCAAGACAACTCAACCGTACGTATCCGTCACCGCAATGATGGTGGAGCCATTACTGAATCGGATTGGGAGCCTACTGCGGGTGGGGAGTCGGGCTGGATTGCCCCAGATCCTCTAGACAATGATATTGTATACGGAGGATCCTACGGAGGTCTGCTCACTCGTGAAAACCATCGAAATGGCACCTCACGGACCGTCAACGTTTGGCCTGATAACCCCATGGGACATGGAGCAGAGGGAATGAAGTACCGATTCCAATGGAACTTCCCGATTTTCTTTTCCCCTCACAACCCGAAATTGCTTTACACGACAAGTAACCAATTTCACCGCTCCACTAACGATGGTCAAACTTGGGAGTTATTTTCTCCAGACTTGACTCGAAACGACAAGAGCAAACTCGGTCCTTCAGGTGGTCCGATCACCAAGGACAACACCTCCGTGGAGTATTATGCCACCATATTTACTGCTGCAGAATCTCCTGTTAAGCAAGGAGTAATCTGGGCAGGGTCTGATGATGGATTGGTGCATGTGACTGCTGATAACGGAAAAACTTGGCAAAATGTCACACCTAAAGACATGCCAGAGTGGCTACAAATCAATTCCATTGAGGCGAGCCCCTTTGCCGCAGGCGAGGCGTATTTTGCAGCTACAGGCTACAAGACGGGTAACTATGCTCCTTACCTCTACAAGACGAAGGACTATGGAAAGACTTGGACCAAGATCGTATCAGGAATTGATGCCGAGCATTTCACTCGCGTAGTCCGCGCTGATCCAGCCAAAAAAGGCATGCTCTATGCCGGTACCGAAACAGGCATGTATTATTCCAAAGATGATGGTGCTAGCTGGCATTCGCTGCAATTAAACTTGCCTATCGTACCGATTACGGATTTGGCGATCAAGGAAAATAACTTGATTGCAGCCACCCAAGGCAGATCGTTCTGGATTATCGATGACTTGACGGTACTTCACCAAGCAGAAGTTGGACTAGAAAACAAAGCATTCCACCTCTATAAGCCGCAAGACTCCTACCGCATCGATGGCATGAGACGCAAGAGCTTGACGGATGGAAGCAACCGTCCGGGAGGCGTATTGGTGTATTACTTCCTCAAGGAAAAGCCAGCCACTGAGATGAAAATTGAATTCTTCAATGCTCAAAACCAACTCATCCGTGTGTTCTCTTCCAAAGGAGGAAATGGCGAGACTCTCAGTCCGAAAGTGGGCTCAGGAGAATTTAACTGGAACCTACGTGGAGAAAACGCGGAAGGATTTGAGGGGATGATCCTTTGGGCCGCTAGCCTAAGAGGTCCTAAGGTGGTACCAGGTACCTACAAAGTTCGCATGACTGTAGACGGCCAATCTCAAGAGCAAACCTTCAAAGTGCTTGCGGATCCGCGTTATGAGTCTACTCAGGAAGACTTGGAATCGCAGTACAACTACTTATTGGCCGTGCGCGACAAACTCACTGAAACGCATCAGGCCATCAAGCTGATCCGAGTGTACCGTACTGAATTGGACTCGTTGACGACCAAGCCTGAGAATCTTGCCCAAATCAAAGCGGAAATGCAGGCCATCGAGGAGACCTTGTACCAGACGCAAAACCGAAGCGGCCAGGATCCGCTCAACTTCCCAATCCGATTGAATAACAAGTTGGCACACCTGACGAGCGTGGTGGGAAGTGGTGATTACCGACCTACTGATTCTTCTGAGGAAGTACGTAAGGAACTCACGGAACAAATTGATGTGCAACTGGCACGCTTCCGAAAACTGGAGCGGGAACAAATCTCCCGAGTGCTGAATATTGAGGAGATGAAAACGAAGTTGGAAAAGAAAAAGTAAGCAAATGGGCCCCGTACATGCGGGGCCCATTTTTTTTTAGAACGGTCGATAGGAAAGAATTTGCTCCAAAAACATAGCAGCACTACCCGGAGAAAGTATTAGAATACAAAGTATCCCAAAAATAGCTCCATAGAGGTGTGCATCGTGGTTGATGTTGTCCTGGCCTTGCTGCCCCTTGACATAGGAATAAATCAGAAAGAAGCCACCCAATAAGAAACCAGGAAGACAGAGTAATCCAAAGAGGCAAATGTCTGAAAGAGGCATTAGGATGATGCTGGCAAATACGGTGGCTGAAGTGCCCCCAGATGCGCCTAAGGCTTGGTAGTAACTATTGCCCTGCTGCTTCAAGTAGGTGGGGATATCGGCAATCACTATTGCGGCGAGGTAAAAACCCACGAAAATCAAGCCTCCTAGCTCTAGTCCAAACTGAAATTTAAAGAAGCGTTCCACAACACCTCCAAAAAAGTAGAAGGTAAACATGTTGAACAAGAGGTGCATGAAATCCTTATGGATAAATCCGGAAAGGATAAAGCGATCCCACTGGTTTCGTTGTTTGATTCGGTAAGGAATAAACATCCAGCGATCCAGCAGGGCAGGTCGATTGAAGGCGATGATGCTCGAAAGGGCTGTAATCCCAATGAGGATGATGGTCAAGGAGTAATCCATCCTACTATTTTTCGCGATGCATGAGTTCCTGAGTCACTGCAAGGAGTGCTTGAGAATAGGTTTCATTCGTGATCTGTAGCCCTTCAAGTTGTCTAAAGCCCTCCTCAAAATAAGTCTGCATCTTCTGTTCGGTCAATGATCGAATGCCGAGCTGTTCGTAGATTCCTTTGACGGCAGAGACTTTCTGTGCCTTATCAAAATCTTTCAATCCAAGCCAATGTTGCAATTCCTGCTGTTCTTTTCCTTTGGCTAGCTCCAAGGCTTTGAGCAGGAGGAAGGTTTTCTTGTTGGAGATGATATCGCCACCCACCTGCTTGCCAAATTTGGCCTGGTCTGCATAGACGTCCAATAAGTCATCTTGGAGTTGGAAGCCTACTCCGATATTGACTCCAAAGTCATAGATACGCTGCACATCCTCTTTAGAAGCTCCTGCCAACAAGGCCCCGAGCTGAAGTGCCAGACCGAGGAGCACGGCGGTTTTCAAGCGAATCATCTGGATGTAGTCTTCCTCGGCCACGGTCTCGTATCCTTCAAAATTCATGTCCAACTGCTGTCCTTCGCAAACCTCGGCAGCCGTCTTATTGAAGATCCGAATGACTTCTGGCAACAGTGCCGTTGGTGTAGGAAGTAGTAGGTCATAGGCACGAACCAGCATGACATCTCCTGAAAGAATTGCAATATTGGCATTCCATTTTTCATGGACGGTAGGCTTCCCTCTTCGAAGTGGTGCCTGATCCATGATGTCATCGTGCATCAAGGTGAAGTTGTGAAAAACTTCCAGCGCGGCAGCCTGACTGAAGATCTCTGTTGGGTTTTTGCCGTACATCCCGTAAGCCAAAAGGGAGAGTAGGGGACGAATCCGCTTGCCCCCCAATCCCATGATGTAGGTGATGGGATCGTACAATTCTGCGGGAGACTCACCAAAAGAGTGGCCGCTAATGTGTTCTTCTAGCTTAGTTAAAAGCTCGTGGACGAGATTTTTTTCTGTCATGGTCTGCAAATTCCAAATCGATGGTTCTTCGGTCGATATCTGTATTAACTACCCGAACCAGTACTTTGTCTCCTAAAGTGATCATTTTTTTTGTTCTCGATCCAATCAAACGCATGTTACGCTCATCAAAATCGTAGTAATCATCGTCCATGTCCTGGACACGAATCATCCCTTCACACTTAGTTTCGGTGATTTCAACGAATACGCCCCACTCAGTCACGCCGCTGACAATTCCATCGTAGTCTCGCGCTTCTGCCAATGACATAAACTCCACTTGCTTGTACTTGATGGAAGCACGCTCTGCATCTGCAGCTCGTTTTTCCCGCTCAGAAGAGTGAAGGCATTTTTGTTCCCAGGAATTGGCTTCGGGAGATTTACCTCCTTCGAGGTAGTGCTCGAGCAACCGATGCACCATCATGTCTGGATACCTGCGGATGGGAGAGGTGAAGTGGGTGTAGTGCGCAAAGGCAAGTCCAAAGTGTCCTTTGGGCTCCGTGGTGTACTTGGCCTTCGCCATGCTTCGAATCGCCAATTGCTCCAAGACATTCTGCTCGGGCTTGCCCTGAATTTCATCCATCAGTTTGTTGAGTGCAGCAGAGATTTTCTGTGGCTGGGTGGTGTCCATTTGATGCCCAAATCGCTTCGCAAAGCCAGAAAAGGTCTCCAATCGATCCAAATCGGGGCTATCGTGGGTTCGGTACACAAAGGTGTCCATGCCCTGATTTTTGCGGTAAATAAATTCGGCCACATACTTGTTGGCCAGTAGCATAAACTCTTCGATGAGCTTGTGAATGTCTTTGCGCTCCTTTACAAATAGGCCCAATGGAGTACCTTTTTCATCGAGCTTAAACTTCACTTCTACTGTTTCAAAGTTGACTGCCCCTTGATCAAATCGTTGCTTTCGCACTTTTTTGGCGAGGTTGTTCAGTAGGGTCAACTCCTGGAAGTGATCCCCAGACTGGGTATCGATGCATTCCTGAGCTTCTTCGTAGGCAAAGCGGCGATTAGAGTGGATGATCGTTCGACCGATCCAATGGTTCACTACTTTGGCTTGAGGATCTACTTCAAATACACAGGCAAAGGTGAGTTTGTCCTCGTTCGGTCGCAAAGAACAAAGCCCATTACTCAAGCGCTCGGGCAGCATGGGGATGGTTCGGTCTACCAGGTAGACGGAGGTGGCTCGGTTGTAGGCTTCTTTTTCTAGGACAGTTTTAGCCTTCACATAATGCGTTACATCAGCGATATGCACCCCGATTTCGTGGTTGCCATTTTCCAGCTTCCGATACGAAATCGCATCGTCAAAGTCCTTGGCATCTGCCGGGTCAATGGTGAAGGTCAATACGTCTCGAAAATCTTTTCGAGCCTTAATTTCTTTTGAAGAAATCTCTTCTGGAATGGCATTGGCTTCGGCATCTGCTTCCTTCTCGTATTCGAATGGAAGGCCAAATTCTGCCATGATGGAGTGGATTTCCACCTCATGGAGTCCTGCTTTTCCGAGTACGCGAATGACTTTTCCGGTAGGGTTTTTATCGTCCTCTCGCCAATCAGTCAATTTGACGATCACCTTTTCGTTGTGCTCGGCACCCATGAGTTCGCCACGATGTACAAAGATGTCTTTGTGCATTTTCTTGAAGTCGGGCACTACAAAGGCAAAGCGGGGGGAGATTTCTACTCTGCCCACAAATTCATCGCGGTTGCGCTCGACGATTTCCAATACGCGACCTTCTGTTCTTCCGGTCTTTCCTTTGACAGGGAATACCATCACGCGAACTTTATCTCCATCAAGCGCATGCTTGAGGTCTGCATCTTTCACTAAAATATCTCCTTCCACGACATCTGCTTGGTCGGGGATGATAAAGGCAAAGCGGGGATTGACAAAATCTACCGTGCCAGTGATGTATTCTGGGTCTCGGTTAGAGGAAAAAAAGTTGCGCGGACTACGGGAAATTTTCCCATCGGCGACCAATTGGAAGAGCACGGGCTCTACGCCGCCTTTATTCAAGGAATCGCGAATTTCTAATTGTTTGATCAGCTGTTTGGCACTGAATTCCTGGCCAAAGTTGGCATCTAAAAATTGAAGAAGTTTGCGTGCTAAAGAAGCACTATCAGTGTTCCCCTTCGGGCTTGAATGGCTTTTTTTGGAATTTTTTCGATCGGATTTTCTTCCCATGAGGGCTTTGTTTGTTCTAAGGTATAAAGTTTTGTTTGACCTGAAAATTTGAAGAGATGTTCTTTTTGTTACGATTCAGGGTATTCGATTTCGATGTCACTGGGTTCCGTTTGTGGGTTCATGGCCAAAAAGATCTTGGCAGTCACTTCCACGTCACGAAGGCAGTAATTTTTGATTTTTTCAAGGTCTTTTTCTCGGTAGTAGGTGGGATTGACTTCGCTCCCATCGATGCCTTCCTTGGAACTTGGGATTCCAAAAGCAGCGGCCAACAGCTCCAACCGAGTGTAGTATTTGTAGTCGCCAAATCGCCAGAGCTCCATGGTATCCAGGTGCCGGATTTCCCAGGGTTTTTTGCCAGCCAACTGCAGGGGCTCGGGTAGGGAGATGCCTTGGATCAGCATGCGGCGGCAGAGGTATGGAAAGTCAAACTCTTTGCCATTGTGGGCACAGAGAATCCACTTTTTCTTTTCTAATAAGGCTTTTAACTCCAAAAGAGTTTCCTTTTCCTCTTCCTGAGCAAAAACTTTTGATCGGAAGTAATGCTTTTTCTCCTTCTTTTTGGCTTGAAAAAAGCCTACGCCAACACAAATCACCTTGCCAAACTCGGCATGGATGCCTGCCCGGTCAAAGAAAAGTTCGCCTGGTTCCAGCACGCTTTCTCTCCGAATGAGGCGCTCTTTTCGGATCCATTCAGGTTGGAGTCGAGGGTCGAGCTTTGCAAAGGATTCAGTAGCTGAGGCTGTTTCAATGTCTAAAAATAAAATGTTGCTGAGCTGTTCAAAAAATGAGGACATGATCTAAAAATTAGGTGTGAAGTATTCCCTCCAAACCCAATTCTGGAATCATTCGGAGGTGGGCAGGGTCAAAACTGCCTGGAGTAAAGATAAACTTTTTATCAAAAATCTTGTCCAGAATGTAGTAGCTCACCCAAAACTCATTGGTCAATGAAAACACAGCGGGATCGATGGGTTCAATCCGTGCCACTGAATCTGCACCTAGCTCCTCGATTAGGTGTCGAAGGGTGGAGGTTTTGCGAAGCTCTCCCTCCAAATGCCCATAGCCTTGGGAGGTAATCATCACGGTGGTGAGTTCGATGAGGTTGTAGTTGATCAGGTAGACGGCCCACTCCGTGCCCCCTTCTTTTTCTTCTTTCGCAATGGCTATTTTCACTCCGGTGACCGGAGCAAAGTCAATGTCTTTTTTCATTCGGATTCTATCAAGTTCATTCCAAAAAGTGCTGCGAGGTGTTTTTTTACCTTTTCCTTGACCTCTGCCACTGCTACAGGGCGGCCCAACTCTAAGTGGAGTGAGGTCACCGCTTTGTCGTCAATCCCGCAAGGAACGATGTGTCCGAAGTAGGAGAGGTCCACGTTTACGTTGAAGGCAAATCCATGCATGGTCACCCAGCGGCTGGACTTTACGCCCAAGGCACAGATTTTTCGTGGGTTCTTTCCCGTGTCGTAATCCAGCCAAACGCCTGTAAGCCCATCGATTCGACCTGCCGGTACGCCGTATTCTGCAAGGGTGAGGATGATGGCTTCTTCCAAATACCGCAGATAACGGTGGATGTCGGTAAAGAAATGATCCAAATCCAGGATGGGATAGCCCACCAATTGCCCGGGGCCATGGTAGGTGATGTCTCCCCCGCGGTTGATTTTGTAGTAGGTGGCGGCATGGGCTTCCAGTCCGGTTTCGTCAAGCAGGAGGTGTTCTGGTTTGCCGCTTTTCCCAAGGGTGTACACATGCGGATGCTCGACAAATAAGAGGTAGTTGGGCGTGGTGATCTGCTGGTCCTCGGGGAGGTTTCGGTTTTGTATTTTTTTGGCGACAATGTCTGCAAATAAGTTCTCTTGGTAGGTCCAAGCTTCCTCGTAATCCATGCTGCCCAGATCACGAAATGCTACCGTTTTTTTTGTATCTTCCTTCATTGTCGTTTTTTAAGCATTTTTTAGACCCATCTGGGTAGGCCATTTCACTTTTCAAAATTAACCAATAATTCCCATGGCAGTACACAATGATTCAGGAAGAGTCGCGGAACAGGAAGCCGCCAAATGGCTTGAAAGTAAGGGCTACACCTTGCTTGAAGCAAACTACCGACACCAACATGCCGAGATTGATCTCATCATGACTCACCAAGGGCTCTTGGTATTTATCGAAGTCAAATTTCGAACGGGGACAGGCTTTGGCTATGCCGAGGAGTTTGTGGATGGCACCAAAAAGCGATTGCTGGTGAAGGCTGCGGACCAGTACATCTACCAAAAGGATTGGCACCGGGATATCCGCTTTGACATCGTAGGGGTCTACAAAGATTCCAAGGGAGCTCTTCACTTTAGGCAGTTTGAGGATGCCTTTTATTGATCTCCCCAGAGGGAAGTTTCAGGGATCTCTTCGGTAGATCAGCTTGCCTTCCTTGTCCCATTCTGCCCGGATGTAGGGGCGGAAGTTTTTGGTGTAGGGGTTTTCTTGGTACTGGATTTCCCGCTTTCGAATGGCTTGGGTAGTATTGGTGTTCCAATATTCGGTCCACAACCCTACCTTTTCCCCAAATCGGTACTCCCCGGTCACGGCTACTTGCTGGTTTTCATAAAAGTGGAAGAAGTTGCCTTCCGCCAATCCGTATTGGATCGGTATTAATTTTTCAATGGCCTTATTGGCAGTGTTGAAATAGGTGATTCGTGATTCCCTAGCCCAACCTTCTTCGTAGTGGGCTTTGTCTTGCAGGACATTGTCTCCATCAAAGGTAAGCCAGGTTTGGTGCTTGGTGCCGTAGTAAAACATGCCCCGTTCCACTACAATTTGGTTGACCAAGCGCTGGTAAGGTCCATGAAGCAAGAAGCCTTGCCCTTCTACAAATCCCTGGGTTCGGATGGTCCGCTCCTTCGTATCGTACCAATACCGATCTCGGAGGTAAGGATTGCTTTTCCAAGAGGCATTTGTGTAGTAAAAAAGTTCGAGGTACTCTTGGCCTCGAAGACTTCTACGGGTGCTTCCTTTTCTAGTTTTTACTCCAAAAAAGGTGTTTTTCCGAGTCTTTTTTTTCTTTTCCTTCTTGGCTTCTTTTACTTTTTCTTCATCAAAGAGGAGCAGTGGTGCTACGGTAGGGAGCAAAAAGGAACTAACCAAGCCAGTGGAGTCTTCCTTCGCCTTTTGGTCTTTGGTGACGGTTTGCGCCTGAAGGAAATTGGTCCCTGCCAAAAAGAAAAGTAGAAAAAGAGAAAGCAGTTTCATTTCAGAATACAAACGGCTAGTGGGCTAGTTTTAGTACCTTCAAAAGTAACATTTCGAGATCAAATCTTATCGATTGTTTATTAATTATAATCTTCTGCCTACTTTTGAACTCTTGCTACCAAACCCTAAATTCTTATGAATTCTATTTTATCCGATCGC
>JBJOOF010000078.1:0-3313 GCA_046051425.1 Bacteroidota bacterium | reverse complement strand
CGGTTTACTAACTTTAGCTTTCCAACCCCCACTTAATTTCCTTTCCATGAAACGCATTTTTCTCTTCCTTCTCCTGGCCATTTCCCCCTTCCTCTCCTTCGCACAGCAGAAGCTGAGTGCTGAAGAAAAAAAACTGCTGGAACGCATCGATAAAAATTACCAGGAAACGGTAGCGCTCTTGGAGGAGGTGGTCAACATCAACTCGGGCTCCCTCAACCTAGAAGGCGTTCGGGAAGTGGGTCGCATTTTTGAGCGGGAGTTTCAAAAAATTGGATTTCAAACCGAATGGGTGGAGGTCCCTGCAGAAGTAAAGCGTGCGGGACACTTTGTGGCTACGCGAACAGGCACGAAAGGAAAAAAACTATTTCTGATTGGCCACTTGGACACCGTTTTTGAAAAGGACATGCCCTTTACCCCCTTCACCTGGCTCAATGACAGCACCGCCACCGGCCAGGGAGCCAACGACATGAAGGGAGGAGATGTGCTCGTACTCGCCAGTCTCAAAGCCCTACATGAACTCGGCTACTTGAAAGACCGAACCATCACCGTGTATTTCAATGGAGACGAGGAAAGCACAGGAGATGCAACCTTGGCTCGCAAAGACTTCATCGAACGTGCAAAGCAACACGAAATCGCCCTGGCCTACGAGACCGCTCAGGGTTTTGGCGGAGCCACCGTCGCAAGACGCGGCGCTTCTGGCTGGACCTTGAAAACCAGCGGAAAGCAAGGCCACTCCAGTGGAGTATTTGGCCAAAACGCAGGCTATGGAGCCATCTACGAAGCGGTGCGCATCGTGAATGAATTTAGAGAGGCGCTTGCAGGTGAAAAGTACCTAACCTTCAATCCAGGCCAGTTTATCGGAGGATCCGATGTCAGTATTAATCCCAACACAGGTGCCGGTAGCTCCCTTGGAAAAACAAATATTGTAGCCCGTGAGGCAATTGTAACTGGCGATTTGCGCTTTTTAGGAGAAGCACAAAAAGAAGCAGCGCGCGCCAAAATGCGGGAGATCGTCGCCAACAACCTGCACCAAACCGATGCAGAAATTACCTTTTACGATTACATTCCCTCCATGGAACCTACTCCGGGCAACTATGCCCTAGCCGAAACGCTTAGCCTTGTTAGCCAAGACCTGGGCTATGGCCCCGTGAAGCCAGGAGATCCGGGTAGCCGCGGTGCGGGAGACATCTCTTTTGTTTCTTCTTTTATGGACAGTTTGGATGGCCTAGGGGCATCCGGCTCTGGAGCCCATGCTCCCGGAGAAACCATCAACATGAAGCAATTTCCTTCCCTGATCAAACGAAATACGCTTCTCTTGTACCGCTTGACCCGATAAGTTGATGAAAAAAATAGTCCTTCCCGCCCTTTTGGCCTTGATCCTATTATCCAGCCAAACTCCCAAAACTGCAGATCCCAAGCCCATGCCGCCCAAGAAAATTATCGTTTACCAGGTATTCACTCGACTTTTTGGCAATACGAACACCAGCAACATTCCTTGGGGCACCAAAGAACAAAATGGGGTGGGCAAGTTTAACGACTTTACGGATGCTGCCCTGGAAGAAATCAAAAAGCTGGGCGTATCCCATATCTGGTACACCGGCGTACCGCATCATGGGGTCATCGGCGATTTCCCAGAAATTGGCGTCAAGTCCGACGATCCAGACGTGATCAAAGGCCGTGCAGGATCCCCCTATGCAGTGCGGGACTACTACCAGGTCAATCCAGATCTTGCCGTAGATGTCACCCGCCGCATGGAAGAGTTTGAAGCGCTGATTGCCCGAACGCATGCCCAAGACATGCAGGTGATCATCGACATCGTACCCAACCACGTGTCCCGTCATTACGAAGGAAAAAACAATCCCAGCGGAGTTCAGGATTTCGGTGCTGGAGACGACAAGACCGTGGCTTACCACAAGGACAACAACTTCTACTACATCCCTGGTGAATCCTTTCGAGTTCCTGAATCCAAAAATGGCTACCAACCCTTGGGAGGTGAAAAACATCCGCTAGCAAATGGCGAATTTCAAGAAGACCCCGCCAAATGGACAGGCAATGGCTCCCGAAAGGCACAGCCCGACTTCTACGATTGGTACGAGACCGTCAAAATAAACTACGGAGTCAGCCCAGAGGGCAAAAAAGAGTTTGTCGAACTGCCCGCCGATGAAGCGACCTTGGATTGGAGCACCCATTACGCATTTTGGCAAGGGAAAGAGGTCCCCGACTCCTGGAAAAAATTCAAGGACATCACCCAGTTTTGGTTGAGCAAGGGAGTGGATGGCTTCCGATTTGACATGGCCGAAATGGTCCCTGTCGAGTTTTGGTCCTACCTCAACTCCCACATCAAAAAGACGAATCCCGATGCTTTCCTTTTGGCGGAGGTGTACAACCCAAGCCTCTACCGCGACTACATCCAAAAGGGAAAGATGGATTACCTCTACGACAAGGTAGAACTCTACGACACGCTGAAGCATATCCTACGGGGCCATGGCTCCACGGACAATTTGGTGCCCATCCTGCAAGGCTTGTCGGACATCGAGCACCACATGCTGCACTTCCTCGAAAACCACGACGAGCAGCGGATCGCAAGCCCAGAGTTTGCTGGTAACCCTTGGAAGGCACTCCCGGCAATGGTGGTTTCGGCCACGAGCACTACCGCACCGACGATGATTTACTTTGGTCAGGAAGTGGGTGAGCCTGGCGCCGAAATGGCCGGCTTTGGACAGCCCAGCCGCACCTCGATTTTTGACTACATCGGCGTTCCCCAGTACCAAAAATGGGTCAATGGAGGAAAGTTTGACGGCGGGCAACTTTCGGACAATGAAAAAGCGCTACGCAACTACTATTCGGAGGTCCTCAACTTTACGCGGACTAGTTCGGCACTGATGGGTGAATACCTAGAACTGCACAGCTTCAACCGAAAGTTAAATCCCAACTACAGCGACAAAACCTTTGCTTTTGCCCGCTGGGATGAGCAGCAGAAGTTGCTCGTGGTCACCAACTTTGACGAACACCAATCCGCGAATACCGTCCTCCACCTTTCCCCTGAGCTCTTGAAAGCCTGGAATTTGAAACCAGGAACCCGGGAACTGAAAGAAGGAATGTTTGGCAAGAAAACCACCCAACTTCGTGTAGACGAGAAAGGCGCACACATCGAACTTATCCTAGGCCCTTGGGAGTCGGCGGTGTTTGAGGTGAAGTAAATTGACCTCAATAAGTGGTCAAAGCACAAAATAAGCAGGACTTATTTTGTGCTTTTTTTATTTAAGATTCCTTTCATTTTTTCCCCTCCAAGCAATCTATTTTATCTTGGTTG
>JBJOOF010000077.1:0-15019 GCA_046051425.1 Bacteroidota bacterium | reverse complement strand
CCAAGGAGAGAAAGGGCTCTGAGGATGCGCTACGCTCCGTGGAGGACTTGAGAGCGCTACTGCTAGGCTATTTTACCAGAATACAAGTAGACTCCGTCAATATCGATGCTGCTAAACTCCGCTACGAAAACAAGGCTACTGCCGCGGTAACTTCTTTCGAGGAGGATAGGCTCTCTTTCTCGTTGACCAATTTTTCGCTCAGCGACAAGGATAGCTTGCCCCAAGACAGGGCCCTATTTTCCGATGAGGTCAAATTGACATTTACTTCCTACTCCTTTAGCCTAGCGGGTGGCAGGTACCTCGTCGAAACGGATTACTTGCACTACAATTCCCGTACCCGCACCCTAGATTTTGAAAACCTGAGTCTACTTCCTGGAAAAGTGGGAGACAAGCGGATTGCTTTGGGACTCAGTCTCCCAAAAGTGGCCTTGAAGGGTGTAAATATCGAGGAGTTTGTATTTGACAACGTCCTCAACCTCGAAAAACTCGAAATCAATGGGGGAGACGTGGCACTAGACATTGACAGGCAGGTAACTGCTGTCGATCAGAAAACAATCAACAAAAGGAAAAAAGCAGTACAGAAAGCGATTGAAGAAGTGTATGTGGACACCATTACGGCTACTAATGCCACCCTGCAACTCAACTACCAAAGCCAAAATCAGACCAAGCAAGCGGTTAAAACAGGCTTTGCTTTTAACCTCACCCAATTCAATTTAGATAGCGTACTGGCTAACGCCCAGGACTATGCCCGCATGTACCTGCGAGCCAACCTGGGTTTGACCGACTTTACTTATGCGCTGCCCGATAGCGTGCATACGGTAAAGTTTGCTTCCGTAGCCTTTGGTGACCAAAAGGAGGAAGTGGTCTTTTCGGGTTTGAGCATCCTTCCTTCCGACCTCTTGGGTAATCTGGGTAGCCCTGTGGTGAAAGGAACCGTAGAGCAAGTTATTCTTGAGAAAAATACCTTGCTAGAAATGTTACTCTCCAGAAAATTGGATTTGAAACAAGTTCGCTTGGTTAGGCCGAAACTGGCCATCTACCTTGACAGCCTTCCAGCCACTCCCAGTTTCCGTAAGCCAGCAGCCGAAAAGAAGGAAAACCCCCTGATTCAATCCATCCTGTTGGGTGAGCTTAGCATGGAAAGTGGGCAGCTTGACCTATACCAAAAAGGGGGGAGAGCCCTTCCCAATGGCCACTTTCCAAGGGTAGATTTTAGGTTATCCCAGCTTGGAATAGATCTGCTTGACCTCAAGGAACTACCCAGCTGGAAGGAGCTACTCAGCAAGAATATAACCTTCAGTCTGAGCGATTACGAAACCTATACCCAGGACAGTAGTTACAAAATCAACCTAGAAAAAGTACAGTTTGCCGAGGAAAACCTCTTCTTGGAAGGGGTTTTTTACCGACCCACATACGGGACTGATGCGTATTTGAACAGCCTACCTTTCCAAAAGGAAGCCATCAACGCACGCATTCAGCAGATACAGCTGGAGGGGATTGATCCCTTGCGTCTTGCGGAATTCGAACTGCTCAAGGCCAAAGCATTGGTGGTGAAAGGGGCAACCCTTGAGCTGGTACGAGACAAACGAAAACCATTGGATTCTCTCGCCTACAAGGCCATGCCGCAATTCCTGCTGGAGCATGCCAAGATCAATGCTGACCTCGATACGGTGCTAGTGAGCGATAGCCAAGTAACCTATGTGGAATTTGGTGAAAAATCTACCCAATCCGGACGAATCACCTTCGACCACCTGAGGGGGAATGTAGGTCCCATTTTCTTGAGAAAGGCAGGTGCTTCCTACCCGGTCTCTGAAATCAAGTTTGGTATGGCGGCACAGGTAGGGGATAGCAGCAAGCTTGGGGTGACGGGAACTATGCTTTTCGAAAAAAACTATCCGATGAAGGTGCAAGTGACGGCTGACAAATTTGCCTTTTCTGAAATGTCGGATTTGGTGTCAAAGACTGTTTTTGTGCGGCCTACTTCAGGCGAATTTACCCATGGAAATTGGGACTTTGAGGTCAATGAGCAGGAGGCCTTTGGTAGCATGACCTTGGGCTATCGGGACTTCAAACTGGAGTTTTTGGATAGTCTCACGCTTGAGCGAGGCAAGGGCAAGTTGAGGATATATAGTTTTGTAGCTAATTTCTTAGGAAAAAATGCAAATCCGAGATCTTCCAAAGGAAGGCCTGTGGTTCGGGAAATTTACATGCAACGGGATACTCGCAAGTCCGTGATTAATGCCTGGTGGAAGGCGACTTTTTCGGGCCTAAAAGGCACCCTAGGTTTTGGAAGAGCAAAGATGCCACCCCACTTGCGAAAGAAAATAGCGGAACAAAAGTAGGTGTTGGCAATTTGAAGAGGTAGGCCAAGGAACAAAAAAAGCAGCTGTCCCTGGGTAGAGACAGCTGCTTTTTGTTGAAAACGCGGGCCTGTTGTCAGGCCGAGGCATTTTATCCATTCATACTGATCAAGAACTCGGCATTGTCGCGAGTACCTTTCATTCGCTGAAGTAGGAACTCCATGGATTCTTGTGAGGTCATGTCGCTCATCAACTTTCTCAAAATCCAGACACGCTGCATTTCTTCCTTATCCATCAAGAGGTCTTCTCTACGTGTTCCAGAGCTGAGGACGTCGATAGCAGGATAGATTCTACGGTTGGCCAACTTACGATCAAGAGCCAATTCCATGTTGCCCGTACCTTTGAATTCTTCAAAGATTACTTCGTCCATTTTTGAACCTGTTTCTACCAAGGCTGTAGCGATGATGGTTAATGAACCACCATTTTCCACATTACGAGCGGCACCAAAGAAACGCTTCGGCTTGTGTAGCGCATTGGCGTCCACCCCACCGGATAGGATTTTACCGGAGCTAGGGACTACGGTATTGTGTGCTCGCGCAAGTCGGGTGATGGAATCCAGAAGGATCACCACATCATGCCCTACTTCCACCATTCGTTTTGCTTTCTCAAGAACGATGTTGGCCACTTTTACGTGGCGTTCGGCTTGCTCGTCAAAGGTGGAAGAGATTACTTCAGCATTCACAGAACGAGCCATATCGGTTACTTCCTCGGGACGTTCATCGATCAACAAGATCATGAGGTGCACCTCAGGGTGATTTTGGGTGATGGCGTTTGCGATTTGCTGCAAGAGTACGGTTTTTCCCGTCTTAGGCTGTGCTACGATCATCCCGCGTTGGCCTTTTCCAATTGGGGCAAACAAATCTAGAATTCGGGTGGAATAGCCATCCGCCTTAGTAGATAGGTTTAAGCGCTCCTCTGGGAAAAGTGGGGTGAGGTATTCAAAAGGAACCCGGTCTCTGATCTCGTCTGTAGTTTTTCCATTTACAGTCTCGATTTTGAGGAGGGCAAAGTATTTTTCTCCTTCTTTTGGAGGACGAATTGACCCCTTGATATGGTCTCCCGTCTTCAAACCAAAGTGCTTGATTTGACTTGGTGAAACGTAAATATCATCTGGAGAGGCGAGATAGTTGTAGTCAAGGGAGCGCAAGAAAGCGTAGCCATCTTGTACGATTTCCAATACACCTTCATTTTCGATAACTCCATCAAATTCTCTAGGGCTGACAAAAGGTTTTTTGCGGGCATTTCCTGGAACCATTTCTGCTGCAGGAATGTGTGCGTCCTCTGGAGATTTGAAATTTTTGCGTCTTGGAAGTTCAGCCTCCCCTCGATAAAAATTACCCTCCTCTTGAGGGGCAGGTACTGTTCCTTCTACGCTGTCTTCTTGTGCACTTGGAGCGGATGGATCTTCGTCAAATACGCGTCTGCGTGGCTTGAAAGATTTAGGCTCTTCAGAAGATTCAACTTGAGGTCTTCTTTCAGGTCTAGGTGTAAATTCCTTGGCAGGCTTTACATAAGGTTTTGGTGCTCTTTCCTCTCTTGGAGCGGCTTGCGTTTCTTCTGAAGTGGTGTGAGTAGTAACCTCTGGGATTTCAGTGACGTTCTGTCTTCTGAATTTGGGTTTGAATTCTGTGGGTTCTTCGGTAGTGGGTGCAGCTGCGGCAGGTGCAGGAGAGTCGGTTTTCTCTTCTACAGTGGATCCGGATTCTACTACTGAAGGTTTTTTCTTGGGGAGTGCTTGTTCTGGGATGATGGCTTGTTGGTCAAGAATCGCATACACCAGTTCGTCTTTTTTCAAAGTTTTGGAATTTTTCACTCCAAGTTCCTCAGCAATCTCCTTTAATTCAGATAAAAGCCTGATTCTGAGTTCTTCTATGTTGTACATAAAGAGGGGAAGAAATAATTAGATCGGTAAAATGTGGTTTTGGGATGGTGAATAATTTTCTGAGCGAAAAAGGTCTGCAGGAAAAGTTCAAGCCAAAGTGGGCCGAATGCTTTATTCACTTATGACTACAATATTACTTGTTGAAGTTGGATTAACCAAATTTTTCTTTTTTCCCTATTTCCCATCACTTTGTTCTCAATCAGCCGATTAGCTGCCTTATGATGGGAAGAGATTTGAGCGGATGGGGATGTGCAAGGTGTTGTGCATGAAATGCCACCAAGTGGTCCAGGAGTTTTCGCCGTAGCGGTAGGGATAAAGTGGAGGTAGGATGGTACCCTTGAACTAGTAAATCTTTTAAATAGGGAAGTACAAGGCTGATTTCTTCTGAATTGAAGGGATGGTGCATGCTTTCTGCCAAAAACCCTTCAGCCTCTTCCGGAGCGAAGCCCAGATGCTTGGCATTTTCGAGGAGGAAGAAGAGGGGAAAATGTGCCAAGTTGGTTGCTGGATCGTCTAAGATGGAAATACTTACACACAAAAAATCAAAGAGTTCCTCATTCTCATATCCTTCAAGGATACTTCTGCTGATCACTTCTGTGGAAAAAAGCGCCAGACTGGTGCGTACCATATCAAAGGGAATCAGCCGTTGGGGAGTATTGATTTTTGCTTCCGAGATGCGTTGTAATCCGGTGTTTTCCTTGTCATACACGACCAGATCAAGCAGGGTCAGGGGTTGGTAGAGCGCGATTTTACTCCCTTTTCCGAGGCTTCTCACCCCGTTGACGAGGTAGGCTTTCAGGCCGAGGTCTCGGGTAAAAATGCGGACAATGATACTCGTGTCCTTGTATTTGATATGGCTTAATACGATCCCACTCGTTTTTTTAAGCATGGCTGGTTTATATTAACCTTGGTCTTCCTGAAAGCACTTTCTGCATCGGGCCTCGTAGCTGTCTTTTTCACCGAGCATTACTTTTTCCTTTGCTGCGGAAAGGCGATAGGAGAATGCGGCCAAATCCCCGCATTTCATGCAGATGGCATGCACCTTGGTCACGTATTCGGCAATAGCCATCAATTCGGGCATGGGATCAAAGGGTTTGCCTTCAAAGTCCATGTCTAATCCTGCCAAGATTACCCGCTTTCCTTGGTTGGCAAGAAGCTGCACCACCCGCACAATCTCACCATCAAAAAATTGAGTCTCATCGATTCCTACTACGTCGCAGGTGCCGCTGAGCAAAAGGATATCACCAGCAAAACTGACTGGTGTGGAACGGATGCTTGTTTCGTTGTGTGATACCACATGGGTATCGTGGTATCGGGTATCTATAGAAGGTTTGAAGATCTCAACATGCTGCTTCGCCAGCCGAGCTCGTGTGAGTCGCCGGATCAACTCCTCTGTTTTGCCCGAAAACATGGATCCGCAGATCACTTCAATTTGACCTTTCTGCTCGGCATGTTTTCTACTGATGGGTGAGGGTTCAATAAACATACTTATTCGGTATAGGTCAAATGGGGAAATTTACTGGATTCAGGGACGCTTATCGTCAATTCACCTTGAAGCAGTTGCGCTTGACAAGCCAATCGCTCATTGGAAAGTAGTCTCTTCAAGTCTCTAAATTGAAGTTCTTGTGGTGTTTCTGGACTTAAATACTCTTGGCCTGCTAAGATATGCATTTTGCAGGTCGTACATCTTCCTTTTTTACCGCAAGCATGCATCCAATCTATTCCATTTTCATGAATTAATTCGATAACTTTACGTTCGGTGTTTTCCGTTTCAATTGTTCGATTTCCGAGATTTTGAATACGTATTCGGACCATGCCGTTTTTTGTTTTTGAAAACAATATCCTTCTATGAGCGCTCAAATTAACGGCAATTATTTAGAAAAATATGCCACCTCCTATGCAGAATTGGTTTGTGACCAATTTTTCAGCACGAGACAGTTTATTACTGGACAGGAAATCATTCAATTGACTCCAAGTGCTCAAGTGAATTTTTTCATCATCAAACGATTATTTGAGTTGTGGCAAGAAGAATTGGGCAAATTGAAGTCCAGTCCCTATTTTGATTACCGAGATATTGCAGTACATGAGGCGCTCACTCAGTTTATGAATGTCCTTTCTCGCCGGATTAAGGTAGAGCGCCGCCATCTGGAAGGCATGCTACAGGATGCAGTTCAAGAAGCCATTCGAGTAGCGACGGACCCTGTTTCATTTTATCAATTGGAGTTGGAAAAAGCGCCTACTGGCAAAATCAATGAGTACTTGAAAGAGAACAAGAAGTACTTCAAATGGAATGAAAAATTAATCACTCCTTTAATTGACAAGGCGGGGATTGTTCAGGAATTGGAAAGTTACCAACAAGCGATTGCTTCCAATTTCCAAAGCCTAGGAGGAAGCTTGGATGCACCAAAAGAACTCTTAGCTACCCTAAATGCTACGCTTTTGTTTGACTTGGAATTGTATCTAGGTATTGAGGTTGAAGCTGGCACTGAAATCGAAGAACAGGAAGAAGTTTTTGAGGAGCAAGAAACAAGTGCTGTGGTTGAGTCGAATGACGACGTCTATGAAGCACCGGAACCTGAAATTGATGAATTTGAAGAATCGGAAGAGGAAGAAGTAGTAACTCCACCCGTAGAGCGAGTAGTGTCCAATGTTCCATCTGGAAAGGGTTTGGATGCGGCTCATTTGAAGGCTGTATTTGCTACAGAAACTTACAAAGGAATGAAGGGGATTTTGGGAGAATTGGCCGAGAGCCTCGCCCTAAATCAGCGCTTTATGTTCACCAAAGAATTGTTTGATGGAAATGCAGATTTGCTTCGACATGCACTAAAGTCGGTCGACGAACTTGCTACTTTTGAAGAGGCAGTGGAATTGATCAATTCGCGGTTTGTATTTGAACTGGGCTGGGATATTGAATCTGAAGAGGTACGTGAATTTATGCAACAGGTCTATCGCAAATTTGTGAGGTAGTCAAGCACTATTTCAGACAAAGGGCGACAAGGATACTTCCTTGTCGCCCTTCGTTTTTTAATGGGATTACTATTTTTTAGGGTTTAAAAGGCTTAAAGAAAATAGTTTCTGAGGTTCAATTAATTGGGCTGTGGATAGTCGTCCGTGGTCGATTATCCGTAAACCTTAACTGATTCTGCCCAACTGCGAAGCTCTGGAAGAGTCTAACTTGATGAAGATAAACAGTAAGACGGTAAAGGACCAGAGAGAGGAGCCCCCATAACTGAAAAAGGGAAGCGGAATACCTACCACAGGAAAGAGTCCGATCGTCATAGCAATGTTGACCATGAAGTGGAAGAGTAGGATGGAAACCACTCCGTAGCCATAGATTCTAGAAAATCGTGTTTTTTGCCGTTCCGCCATGATGACCAAGCGGTAGAGCAAGCCGGCGAAAAGGCTGATCACTACGAAGCTTCCTAGCCAGCCAAACTCTTCTCCAAGTGTGCAGAAGATAAAGTCAGTGTCTTGTTCAGGAACAAAGTCAAACTTAGTTTGGGTGCCTTCTAGGTATCCCTTTCCAATCAAGCCTCCTGAGCCAATGGCAATTTTGGATTGGGTCACGTTCCAGCCCACACCCAGCGGATCGATGTCTGGATTGAAGAGTACCATGATTCGATTTTGTTGATGAGGAGGTAGTTTCGATACCACAAAATCGATGGAATAGATATAAGCAATGAGTCCAATGCCAATCAGGTAGAAGGCCAGGATACGTTGCCAGGATTTTTTCCCCATGTAAATTAATCCTCCAATTACCAAAATAATGATTGCCGCTAGGTACAGGTTGTTGTCCACGCCCAAGGCCAGTAGGGTGATGCTGACTGCTCCTATGCCCAACACATAGTACCATTGAGGTAGTCCTTCCCGGTAAAACATGATGAGTAGGGAAAAGTACACCATCGCAGTACCTGTATCGGGTTGTAGCAGGATTAGCGCTATAGGAACCAACAGTACCCCGAATGCGATGAATTGGTAATTGCGTTTGCTTAAGTCGAAGGTAGGCCGCTCCATGACCTTTGCTAAGGCCAGAGCTGTTGCAAATTTTGCAAATTCACCTGGTTGGATTCGAAATTCGCCTATACCTATCGATAGGATTTGTCCATTGACTTCCTTTCCAAAAATAGGGGTTACAATGAGTATGCCTAGAAAAATGAAATAGATGACTAGGGATAGATTTTCAAAAAAGCGGTAATCAGCCACCATAATCAAAGTGATCAACCCTACAGCAGTGCCAATCCACATCAATTGTTTACCTGAGCTTATTGATAAATCAAATATGCTTTTCTCTACTTGGCTATCGTAAACTACGGCGTAGATATTAAACCAGCCAATAATCACCAAAGCAAAATAGATGGAAACTGCGATCCAATCGACTCGATTTATTTGAACCTCTGATTCTTTCATTTAATTCATAAAATTACCCGCAATTACATAATCCTGGAGCTCAGGGCGGGAGATGGTTCGTCTTATGTACTTCTCAATCATCAAGGAGGCTGTTATAGCTGCAGCTCTTCCTCCCCAGCCTGCATTTTCCACATAGACAGCGATGGCAATTCTTGGATTCTCTTTGGGGGCAAAGGCAATAAATACAGAGTGGTCTTCACCGTGTGGGTTTTGTGCTGTCCCTGTTTTTCCGGCAATGACAAGATCCTTCATTACTGCTCTGCCTGCAGTGCCAGAGACCGCCTCCACCATAGCATCTTGGATTAGATCAAAATGTCGTTCATCTACCCCTACCGAATGCTTTTCTTGGAATTTTGAAGGAATTTTTTTCGGATTTCCATTGATGGCTTTCACTAAATGAGGTGTAAAAAAATAGCCCTTGTTTGCAAAAATTGCCGCCAGGTTAGCCATCTGAAGGGGAGTCACTTGCATTTCGCCTTGGCCTATGGATAAGGAATAGATGGTCGAATACTTCCAATGTCCTGCACCATAGATGCGATCATAAAGCTTGCTTGAAGGGATATCTCCTCCCTTTTCTCCGCTCATATCCATTCCGAGAGGTCCTCCTAACCCAAACTTTAAAACTTTTTCCCTCCAAGCATTTAATCCAATCTCAGTGTCTTTGAAGGTGTTTGAAGAAACTTCTCGGTTGATGATTTGACGGAAAGCCTGATGGTAGTAAGGGTTGCATGAATTTCGGATGGCCCCAAATAAATTGACTGGGTTGGGATGGTTGTGGCAGTTGACCAAGGATCTGTTGCAAGCAAAAGTCGAATTTGGAGTTAAAACCCCTTCCTGAAGACCAATTAAGCTTTGAACAATCTTAAAAATAGAACCGGGTGGATAGGTAGCCATGATGGGCCTGTTAAAAAGGGGCTTTGAGTTATCCCCGTTTAATTTTTTATAGGTTTTCCCAAACTCAGCCCCAGTCAACTGATTGGGATCATAGAAAGGAGCAGAAATCATGGCTAGAATCTCACCGGTTTTGGGCTCTATTGCTACCACAGAGCCGGTTTTTCCATTCATGAGGAACTCTCCATATCGCTGAAGATCTAAATCAATTGTAGAAGTTAGATTTTGTCCTGCTACAGAAATGGTATCGTACTCCCCTTCCTTGAATGGGCCCTTGTCCACACCTCGTACATTTACCATTTTGTATTTCACGCCCTTTTGACCGCGCAATACATCTTCATAGTATTTTTCTAGGCCGCTCAATCCGATGTAATCACCTTGGGAATAGTAGCTAATCGTATCTTTTTCCAATTGGCCCGCACTAATCTCTCCAATATATCCCAATGCATGTGCCGAAGTGGGGGTAGGGTAGGATCTCACCGATCGGGTAAGAATAAACAAGCCTGGATAGTCCACTAAAAAGTCTTGAATACGCGCAAAATCCTTCGTGGACAATTGCTTGATCAATGGGGAGGGCTTTACCTTGGAATAGGATTTTGCTGCATTGTACCCCTCGATCAATTCTTCCTTACTGATGCGGAAGAGCTCGCAAAATCGTGTGGTATCCCCAACGTTAAATTCCCGAGGAACTACCATCAAATCAAAGATTGGATTATTGAACACCATCAATTTGCCCGTACGGTCATAGACCAATCCTCTGTAAGGGTGATCGACTATTCGTTGAATGGCATTACTTTCCGCACGTTTCAAGAAACTATCGTCAAGTACTTGGATTGCAAAAAGTTTGACTAGTAAGACACCACTTACTAAAAAAATAAACAAGAGGATAATTGCAGGCCGTTGGTCTTTCATGCGATTCCTCGTTTACGTCTGAAGAATAACAACTGCGCCAAAATGGTTAGAAATAGTGTAAAAACCGCTGAAAAAAAACTTTTGCTCAAGACGCTAAAGAATCCACCAATACCCCACTGATCGGCAATAAAAAATGCAAGAGAATAAACAAAAAGTAGCGGGAATGCATAACTCACGTAGCGCCCTAATCCAATTTGCAAAAGGCTTGGTTCTTCAGCCTCATCAAAGCCACCGGTAGGACTAACTGCTTTAAGCCAAATTGGCTTTAAGAAAGCAAATAAGGTAGCCGCAGCAGTATGCATGCCTATAGTTTCGAAAAATACGTCCAATACAAAGCCAAGAACAAATGCCAGCAACATCAAAGGAATGGTACGCAGGGTGCTTGGTAAAATTAATAGGCCGAGGAGGTATAAAAATCCAAAAGCATGCCCAAATAGCGCCAGATTTTTCAGGAATAAAATCTGAACCAATCCTAAAGCAAGGATGACGAAGGAATAGGAGATCAGACTTTTAATATTCATTGGGTAAATCGGATTTGCGATACAGCGAATCTAACTCTTGGATCTGGGTATTTTCCACCAAATACACGTAGTTCAATTTACTAAAATCAGTACTTAATTTTACAGTAATAGCTAAGTAATTGGGGTCCTTTTTATTGACTTCAACGTTCGAAATTTGTCCAATCAACAGGCCCTCTGGAAATATAGCATTGAAGCCTGAGGTAATTATGGTGTCTCCTTTGCTCGCCTTTACGTGACGGGGGACATAAAGAAGTTGCACTTCTGAAGTGTTTACACCATCCCATTGTACCGAACCAAAGACTTCTGAGGACTTGATTTTGGCAGAAATAAGCAAGCTTGTATTTAGAACAGAAAAGGCAACCGCATAATTCTCCGAAACAGATTTGACTCTACCCACTATACCTTGGGAGTTAAACACGCCCATTCCCGGTTTAATTCCATCCTTAGCACCTTTGTAAAGCGTCAGGTAATTTTGAGAAAAGCGCAAGGAGTTGGCCACCACCCGGGCACCTTTCAATTCAAAGGTTGCCTCCAAGGCGGAATCAATGACAAGCGGAATGCTATCTGGCTTTATTTGAAATCCCAGAAGCTCCTGCTTGAGTCTCGCATTTTCTTCCACCAATGCAGCATTAGCATCTGCGAGGGAGAAAAACTGAACTACATCTGCTTGTTTTTTGAGGGCATTGCCCACCAATTCATTCGAACTATTAAAGAATGCTGCTCCTTGAGGGGAATTGTTGGCGACAATCATCCAGATCGCCAAAAATTCAAGAAAAGCGAATAGTAAAAATGCTCTTACACGGTAAAGGAACTGAAGGATGCGTAGCATTCAGAAATTAGGTCATCAGAACGGTTCGGAAGTTTTGAATGTTTTTAAGGGCAGTACCAGTACCACGGACTACTGCTCTAAGTGGATCTTCCGCAATGTGAATGGGAAGTTTGGTTTTTTGGTGCAGACGCTTGTCTAGCCCCTTCAATAGCGCCCCGCCCCCCGTAAGGTGAATGCCATTGTCGTAAATATCTGCTGACAATTCAGGTGGAGCAATTTCCAATGCTTTCAAGACTGCTTCCTCAATTTTGGAAACCGACTTGTCCAACGCAAAGGCAATTTCAGAGTAAGATACCTTGATCACTTTTGGAATACCAGTCATCAAATCTCTACCTCTGATTTCGTAATCGTCTGGTGCGTCGTCTAGTTCAGTCAAGGCAGAGCCAATCGCGATTTTTACTTTTTCAGCAGAACGCTCACCAATCAGCAAGTTGTGCTGTCTTCTCATGTAATCTAGGATGTCCTTCGTAAAGGTATCTCCTGCTACGCGGATGGATTGGTCAGCTACAATACCAGATAAGGCAATCAGTGCAATTTCAGTAGTACCGCCTCCGATATCGACAATCATGGATCCCATAGGCTTCTCGATATCAATTCCTATACCGATGGCTGCAGCGATGGGTTCATAAATCATGTACACTTCTTTCGCTCCAGCGTGCTCCGCGGAGTCACGAACCGCTCTTTTTTCTACTTCAGTAATTCCAGAAGGGATGCAAATCACCATTTTGTGGGACTGTGGGAACATGCCCTTTTTCTGTCCTGGGATCATTTTGATCAAGCCACGGATCATTTGTTCTGCAGCATAGAAGTCTGCAATCACCCCATCCTTAAGTGGACGGATGGTTTTGATATTTTCATGGGTCTTCTCATGCATGTTCATCGCTTCTCTCCCTACAGCCAATACTCGGTTGTTGGTTTTGTCGATCGCGATGATCGATGGCTCGTCCACCACAATTTTGTCTTTGTGGATAATCAAGGTATTTGCGGTACCCAAATCAATGGCGATATCACTTGAGAAAAAATCAAATAGTCCCATTATTAATTTTTTTTGGCTTTGAACTCGGTAATGAACGATTAAGCTAGTCCTTGCAGTCTAGTAGTTGCCCAAGAATCGACAAAAATATTACCTTAAATCGATAAAACAGAGAAAAAGCAGAATTTTTGTTTTTGAAGGTAAGAATTGAAACGGATTAGATATCCAAGCCAATTTTCTGGGTCAATGGACTAAAATTACGCAAAATTTGGCAGCATTCGATGTGCTATTTTGTATTTCGTCAATCTTTCTATTACTTTTGTACCGTATTCTAAAGTTTCTAGAGGGGACAACAGTCCCCTCTTTCATTATCCTACAGTATGAGTGACCTAAAGCATGTGATCGTTGACCTAGTGGAAAAGCACCTTCCTGATGCCGAGCATTTTATCGTGGAGGTAAAAGTGGAGCGGGTAGCAGACAAAACCAAAGTGCTGGTTTTGGTGGATGCGGATCAAGGAATGACAATTGCCGCTTGTGCGAAATTGAGTCGGGCCTTGTCTGGGGAACTTGAAACCAACGAACTGTTGGAGGAAGCCTACACCTTGGAAGTTTCTTCACCAGGTTTGGATTATCCTTTGACGGAGAAAAGGCAGTACCTCAAAAACCAAGGGCGATCGCTCAAGGTGTATCTGCAAACTGGAGAAGAAATTTTAGGAAAATTGAAGGAGGTTGAGGAGTTGGGAATTAAGCTTGGAGTAACCAAAAAAGAAAAAGGAAAAAAAAGTGTAGAAGAGGAACGTATTGTTCCCTTCAATGAAATTAAAAAATCTATCGTACAAGTATCTTTTAACTAATTCCAATGGATGCAAAAATCTTAATTGAATCCTTCGCAGAATTTGCGAGATCAAAAAATGTGGATCGCCCTACCATGATCCGTATTCTGGAAGATGTATTTAGAGCGATGATTCGCAAGAAGTTTGAATCGGACGAGAATTTTGATGTGACCATCAATGCCGATAAAGGGGATTTGGAAATTTTCCGTATCCGTGAAATTGTCGATGACAATTCGGAAGATATTTGGGATTTTGACAAAATCAGCTTAACAGATGCTCAAAAAATTGAGCCTGACTTTGAAGTGGGAGAAGAGGTTTACGAAAAAATTGAGCTAGAAGAATTTGGAAGACGTGCGGTACAAATGGCACGTCAAACCTTGATTCAGCGCATCAAAGATTTGGAGAAGGATATTCTTTTCAGCAAATACGAGGAGCAGGTTGGAGAAATTATTTCTGCGGAAGTGTACCAAATTCTTGGACGCGAAATTCTCCTAATCGATGGGGAAGGCAATGAATTGATTTTGCCTAAAGGCGAACAAATTTCTAAAGATCGTTTTAGAAAAGGAGATTCTGTAAAAGCCATCGTGCATCGAGTAGATATGATCAATGGAAACCCCAAGGTGATCTTGTCTCGTACTTCTCCAGTATTCTTGGAAAGACTTTTTGAAAACGAAGTTCCTGAGGTTTACGATGGCCTAATCACGATTGTGAAGGTAGTACGCGAGCCAGGTGAGCGAGCCAAAGTGGCGGTTGAATCTTACGACGATCGAATTGATCCAGTTGGAGCTTGCGTAGGAATGAAAGGATCACGTATTCATGCAGTTGTCCGTGAACTTCAGAATGAAAATATTGACGTAATCAATTTCACGGAAAACTTAGATCTCTATGTTTCCCGTGCCTTGAGCCCAGCAAAAGTTTCTTCCCTATCCATCAATAAGGAATCCAAGCGAATTTCCGTGTTTTTGAAACCTGATCAGGTTTCGTTAGCCATTGGAAAAGGCGGATTTAACATCAAACTGGCTAGCCGATTGGTTGGTTATGAAATCGATGTGTTCCGTGAGTTAAATGAATACGAAGAGGAAGATGTGGACTTGAACGAGTTCTCAGATGAAATCGATCAGTGGATCATTGACGAACTCAAAAAGACTGGTTTGGATACCGCAAAAAGCGTGTTGGTGCTGAGCAAGGAAGATTTAATCCGTAGAACCGAGTTGGAGGAAGTCACAATCGACGAGATTTTCCGCATACTTAGAACAGAATTTGACCAATAAGGGGCTTAACCCCAAAGAATACCCTAATTTTACTTAAGATTTCGAAAGAGGTTTTTGCTTATGTCAGAAGAAAAAATGATGCGATTAGGCCAAATAGCCAGAAAGCTCAACGTGGGTACGGCAACCATCGTTGAGTCCTT
>JBJOOF010000076.1:0-7664 GCA_046051425.1 Bacteroidota bacterium | reverse complement strand
AGATTCTTGTCCAAAAGAAAAAATTGAGTTACTGAAAATTGCTATAAAACAAAAAAGTAAGTCAATCTTTTGAAAAATTTTAGTGAAAGTAAATTTCTTAAAAAATTTCACAATACTTATTTTTAATAATCTTTTTTAAATATACATTTTATTTTAAACTATTGTATATATAATTTTTTTCTGGAAATCATTTATTTCCCTTTTAGAATTAAACAAATTTAATTCTACCATTTATAAATCAATCCAGACTTGGATTTAGGCCGATTTAGTGGGAAAAATGAACCCTAATTGTTAGTGGATTTAGTGTTGAAGAATTATAAAGACCTACACCTTTAAAGCTCTAGCACAAGCTTCATGCACATACCACGGGCTTCTGAATTTGTTATAAAAAAAGGAGCTACAATCCCTGTAACTCCTTTGATCATTATGAGCCCTCCCATGCGCCGCGGCGTAGGGCACAGGCTTACCTAGTATCGGTGACCTACTGATTATCCCGTAATCACGATCATTCCTACCCAAGGCAGGAATTCCATCAGTACAAACTTCAGATTTAGACATAAAAAAAGGAGCTACAATCGCTGTAACTCCTTTAAATCCAATGAGACCTGCCTGTCGGCAGACAGGCCTCCCATCCGTCTCGGCGGATTTTTCTTCTCGCAAAGAAACAGAGACCTGCCCGCCGAGTTGGGTGCAAAGGAGTTGTGGTCCGCTCGGTTTGACTTACGGAGGCCTTAGCGGCTTGGCGAATTTGCAGCCTGCCCCGCAGAATTGCGGGGAGCCTTATTTTTTTTTTATTCTCGCAAAGGCGCAGAGCCTGCCTGTCGGCAGACCTACCTATCCGCCGCGGCGGACAGTCCGCAAAGCATTGTAGGCTATTTAGAACTTTCCGCATTGTGTAAATGCATTTTTTTGTACCAGAGCGGTAGGTTTTCCACCAAAATACAAGCGGTGTCATCAGAAGAAAAGTGATTTTAAAATGGGTAGTGACTGGTGAAGTTGTAGAGGGTTAAGTTTTCCAGAAAAAAACACCTAACAGGCTTTCAAAAACGAAAAGATTTAGCTGTACATTTAAATCAGCACAACTATCATTTATATGTCACAAAGTCGGAGAAAATTTTTAAGCATAGCTGCTCTTACATCAGGAGCAATGTCTCTTTCAGGAAACCTATTTGCAGCGAATAGTTTGACGGAGGAAGAATATGATCTTCCCTCAAGTATAAGAGACTTGAAGCCCATGGTTGATGGGATTGTTCCAATATCCGTGGAGGAAAGAAAACAAAGAATTGCAAAGGCACAAGATTTAATGTCTAAGGAAAAAATTGATGCTATTTTCTTAGAAGGAACTGCTTCTTCATTTTATTTTACCAGCATGAGATGGGGACAAAGTGAAAGAACTTTTGGGGTGGTCATTCCTGCTTCAGGTTCCATCGCTTATGTATGTCCGAAATTTGAGGAAGAACGTGCTATGGAACTAATCAACCCGGTTTTTGGAGATGAGATACGTTGCTGGGAAGAACACGAAAGTCCTTATGCATTGATTGCGGGTATCGTAAAAGATAGGGGTGTCAAACACAAAAGGATTGGCATGGAAGAACGTGTTAGATTTTTTATCGCCGATGGCGTAAAAAAGGCTGCACCTGGCTTTGAGATTGTAGATGCCACACCTATAACGGCAGGATGTAGGATGTATAAGAGCAAGGCTGAAATTGCATTGATGCAAAAGTCGAGCGATATCACCATAGAAGCCTACAAGGCCGCGTTTGCAACGCTCCGACCAAATATGCCACAGGCAGAGTTTAGTGCAAATATTTCTGCAGCTTTTAGAAAGCTTGGCTATAGTGGCGGTGCCATGGTTATCGTAGGAAAGTATTCTGCTATGCCACATGGAAGCATTGTTCCGCAGACCATCCGTGAAGGAGATGTGGTACTGGTAGATGGTGGAACAAGTTGTGAGGGTTATGCTTCAGATATATCAAGAACGATTGTTTTGGGCAAACCAAGTCAACGTCAGATTGATGTTTGGAACATCGAGAAAAAAGCACAGGATGCTGCATTCGCCGCAATAAAAATAGGTGCAACATGTGAGTCTGTAGATACTGCTGCAAGGGCAGTGATTGAATCGGCTGGGTTTAGTAAGAATTATAAACTACCAGGATTACCACATAGAACAGGACATGGAATCGGATTAGAAGGCCATGAGTGGACAAATTTTGTAAAGGGGAACATGACCAAGATTGCGCAGGGAATGTGTTTTAGCAATGAACCTACCATCGCCATTCCTGGAGAATTTGGAATTAGGTTAGAAGATTGTTTGTACATAGGTGATGATGGTCCACACTATTTCTCAAAACAAAGCATTTCTATTGAACAGCCGTTTGGCTAGGAGCTATTAAAATAAAAAAGCACTTACAAAAAAAATCTCGTAAATTCTTAATAACCAATGGTCCTCTCCTGCGTCGCGGCGGACGGGACAGGCTTACCTAGTATCGGTGACCTACTGATTATCCCGTAATCACGATCATTCCTACCTAAGGCAGGAATTCCATCAGTACATCCTTCAGAATTAGGCATAAAAAAAGGAGCTACAATCGCTGTAACTCCTTTGATCATTATGAGCCCCTTGCCGGGATCGAACCAGCGACCTACTGATTACAAGACGAGATTAATCATTTTTCAATAATTTTCTAATGTCATATAGTGTTGTTTTTCAATAGGTTAAAAGATTGTATAGGTTTTTAATTTGCTAGTTTTTACCTTATTTTTCTAGTTCTTTTTGCAGTTTTTGTGCGAGAAAAAATTCCTCTATAACCTAAAAAATAAGACCCTTTCGGGTCTTATTTATGGTAGTACTTGATTGATTTCATGAATCTGTTCTTGGTCAAATGAATCCAAGTAATTTTTGGTAACCATAGTGCTCGAATGCCCCAGCATCTCAGCAATTTTCTCTATGGATACATTCCCCTTTTTCAAGGTAGTCGCATATGCATCTCTCGTTACTTTGGTAGTCAATTTAACTGAGAGACCAAGCCTCTCCCCCAATTCTATCAAATTCCTATTTATCAATTTTGCCACCTTGCACTTCTTATTCAAAACTGTAGATTCCATTGAATTCTCCTTCAAGAATCCAAGTACATAGGGACTATCCTGTATTCCTTATAGAGATAAGTATACAGCAGTGTCTAAAAAAGAAAAGACCTGATTCGGAAATCAGGATATAAGGGGAAAATTCTCCTTTTCCAAAATGAGAAAACTTCTTTCGGAAAAGGAGAATTCGAGTCCTGATCTCTTATTGCATGGGCACCCATAGCACAGCATCCGCTACCACTACCCCGTCAGCACCCTGATTGGTGATTTTGACGTGAGATTCAGTACCCGGACTTAAGCTAAATATTCCTAGGGATACCCATTCTCCGGAGGTTTGACCTTCTACCCGGAAATCAGATTCGTTGATGGTAAGGGTACTTTCCATTTTTCCATCCGACACCAACACTTGAGTCTGTTGCGTGGCATCAGCTGTGCGTGAGAAATAGACCAATATTTCGTACTCGCCGGCGTCCTTTACGAAGGGGACATACCGAACAGTGGCTGACTGTTGACCTTTGGAAAGATCATGAAGTGAACTTGGCCCATATCCTTCATGGGTTACGCGTTCCCAGTTTCCCTGAATCTCAACACCGGCATCGTCATTGTCTACCAATATTTCCGCAGTACTTCCGTCTGCAAGCGGATTTTCCCTCAACTCCTGCTGTAGGGCTGCTACATCAATATCCTGCACCGCTTGGTCGTTATCAATTGCCATACTTGCCGCAACAGCAGCTGACTGACCCAATACCATAAAGACAGGTTCCATACGGATAGAACCGTAGGCGATATGGGTCGCGGAAAGCGCTGCGGGTACAAACAAGTTTTGGACTTCAGCCTTTTTGGGGATAATGGATCGGTAGGAAATCGGGTAAGGCCCAAACCCGCCAATTTCTACATTGCCTTCATTTTTTACCATTTTCTTCCCATCCTTTTGAGTAACTACACGCTGTATGTTGTGTGAGTCCATTGTATAAGCTGCCATGCCAACTCCATCTTCCACTACTTCTTCACCCACACAGTTTGCTTGAGTCATCACGTATTCACCCACCATCCGGCGAACCTCACGCACATACAGCTGAGGCGACCAATTGTCGGTGTCGGTATACTCATCTTTCGGAAATCCCCATTCCTGGATAGCAGATTGAAGTTCCTGAGGAACCCGGGTGTCTGTTTTGTAAAAGTAGAGCAGAGATTTGGTGTAGTGGGTATGGGCATCTATAATTTTCTTCCGCTCAGCATAGCTGCCTTCCGGATAATTGAAATTCATACCTATCATGTCGGTAGAAAATCCCCCCCGGTTGTTGATGTCGGTCTTGTTGTTTGGCATGCGGCTCCAGATAAAATAGTTTTCCAAATTCGTTCTGTCCGGCTGGGCTTCAAACAAACGTACCAACAGGTCGAACATGGAAGGATCATAGCCTTCTGGCTCTGTAATCTCCACACGGTTAGCCGGATCATTTGTCAGGCAAATCCGGTAATTATACGCCTGGATTTTATCGTCTCCGGTGCCATCTGGCTCCAATTCTCCGTCACTGATGCCCCAAAGAAGGCCGCTGGAAGGATCACCGGGAACCACATAGGGATCAATTCCATCCGGAAACTGATGACCCGTCATAAGCTGTACACCGTTGTAGGTTTCTCCGTATTGGGAATTGGACTCCCTGCCAATTGCGTAGGAGACTCCGGCTTTAGCCATCAAATCGCCTTCATAGGTGGCGTCTATAAATACCTTACCTCGTACCTGTTGATTTGTTCTTGAGGAGGGACTAAATGTGTTTTCAAGTTCAATGCTTTGGATCCTTTCATCCGATTTTTTTACTCCGATAATTCTCAATCCGTATTGAACTTCTATACCTGCTTTGTCCAAGTATTCCTGAAAGGTTTTCTTTGCCACACTGGGCTCAAAAATCCACTGTTCAAATTTCCCGTAGTGATCACCCAATCTCCGGTAAAAATCACGGGACAAACCCGTAACGGCAAATTTATTCCCAATATCAGTATATCCCAGCCCACCGGTAGTCAAGCCACCCATATGGTTGGTGGGTTCGATTAGCAACACCGATTTGCCCATAGTTTTGGCCGTGTAGGCCGCTATCACTCCAGCAGAATTGGCCCCATAAACAACCACATCATAAGTTGGGGGGTCCTTTTTTTGACTAAAGGAAAATGAGAGAAAAGCAAGTACACAAATTATTTTCAAGATGTTCATAGTATCTTTTTTTTATTTGGAAACAATCTGATCTGCCATTGTTAAAACCTGACCATCAAAACACCAACTATTATACTCTAATTAATCTAGTTTACCAAAGTTTATTAAATATCCTTTAGGGTCCTGACTTTTTTAAGTATGAAATAAATTGATCTTAGAATATTTTGGACCAATGGATTTGAAACATTTGCTGATCTTGCAATTTTTATTTTGATGTACCTACATCGAGGTGACAAATGCTGGAAGGAAAAAAAAATAACATAATTCTACTTTTGCTAGGTATCCCTTCTGATAGGCGCCCAAGTGTTGGTTAATTTAGCAGGAGATATGCCTCTTAATCCCCAAAAAATTAATCTAGAAAGGGGCCTTTCTAATGCCAATGGATTGTGCTAAGGGGTGATTTTTGTGCAAATCGTGTGCAAATGAAAAAAGCACCTACAAGTTTTATCTCGTAAGTGCTTGATAACCAAGAGCCCCTTGCCGGGATCGAACCAGCGACCTACTGATTACAAGTCAGTTGCTCTACCAGCTGAGCTAAAGAGGCCTACCTTTATGGTGCTGCAAATATAGAAGGAATGACCTATTCGTCCAAAAGCACTTCCACTATTTTTTCAGATTCCCGCTATCTTTCAGATAGTGAGGACCTAAAAATTAAAACTCCTTTAGAATCGTCAGTTTTTTCTTCAGTTTATCGATCTCTTCTTCCGCTTTCTGGATTTTGACATCAAACTGTTCCCTTAACTTATCCGCGGTCTTGGAAGCAGCAAAGAAGTCGAGATTGTTTCTCCACAAGGTGATGCTATTTTCAAGGTCAGTAATCTGCTTTCGGATACCGTGCTCTTTCTTATTAAGCGTTTTTACTGAATTAGGATCTCCTTGAATACGATTCAAGTTGAGTCTAAATAGGAAGTCGTCTTTCTCCCCACCTTTCGCACCTAACTTTTCTAAATACGCATCTACCGTCTCCTTGAATTTTACTTGGATTTCTTTGATGTTTTTCCGGGGAACAAATCCAATGACATTGAATTCAGAAACCATACTACTCAATTGCGCCTCATCCAATCCTTCACCCTTCTTGGTTAAATCAATGAGCTGAGAAATGATCGCTTGTTTCTTAGCCAAATTAGCATCAAACTCGGAAGAAGATTCTTTGGAAGAGTTTCTTCTATTTTCAAAAAAAGCATCACAAGCCTCTTTGAATCTTTTATACAAAGCATCCCTATTTTTTTCAGGGGTGGGCCCTAATTTTTTCCACTCTTGCTGCAGTTTCACCAACTGGTTGGCAGTGGCTTGCCAGTTCGTATTTGCTTTCAATTCATCTGCTTGAGCAATCAGTTCTTCTGCTTTTTTCTGATTCGAAGCTCTCACTTCATCCAGTTCCTTGAAGAACAAATTCTTATTGTGGAAAAATTGCTTAAACAAAGACCAAAATGCCTTATTGATGTCCTTTCCTGCTTCCTTGGGAATTGCTCCAATTTTTTCCCAACCCTTCTGAATTTCTAGGATCTCCTTGGTCTTCGTATTCCAATCTTTAATCCGATCAGCTTTAAATTCCCCAAAAGGTGTCAATAAAACAATTAGGGCTTCTTTTTCAACCAAATTCTTCTTAACAACCTCTTTTTGGCCATCAAAAAACTCCTTTCTTCGATCATAAATGACATCAGAAGCAGCTTTAAATCGCTGCCAAATCTGCTCCTGCTCTTCTCTAGGTACTGGGCCTAAATGCTTAAATTCTTCGTGAAGTTCGTTGAGTAGGCGAATGGCTTCTTTTAAATCGGTTACCTCTTTCAAAGCTTCCACTTTTTCGCAAAGATCCAATTTACCCTCTAAGTTTTTCTTTCGATCTAGTTCTTTGAGTTCGAAATAGATGCTTCTATTGTCATAAAAACGATCCATTAGGGCATTAAAACTAGCCCATAAATTTCTACTTTGCGCAAGCGGAACTGGTCCAATTACTTTCCAAGATTCTTGAATAGCCTTGACCGCAGCCATACTTAAAGTCGTCTCCTCTCCGTCTACCAATTCGCGAAGCTTATTGAGTAATTCGGTTTTGGCTACTAAATTCTTTTCCTTTTGACGCTCCGCTTCTTTACGTAAAGAATTCAACTGATTGCGGAAATTTGTAAAAAGCGAATTGAATTCACGATCCGTTTCAGGCCCTCTAAAGGCAAAATCATCTGCAGTTCCTCCTTCAGCCAAATAGGTCTGCAAGGCTTCTTCCCGCTCTTTATGCGTCAATTCGTCAAAGGAAGCTTTGATCTCATGGACTATCTTGTCCAACTTAATCGCTACCCCTTGGCTTACTTTTTCTTGCAATAAATCAAGGAGCTGTGTTTTGGACATTCCAGATAAATCGAATGCTACTTGTTCT
>JBJOOF010000075.1:0-3114 GCA_046051425.1 Bacteroidota bacterium | reverse complement strand
ATTTAAATCCGTGCTTGGTAGGTATACAAATCGAAATACCTTCCTTTTTTGGCCAATAGCTCTTCGTGTTTGCCCTGCTCCACCACCTGCCCTTGTTCGATCACCAAAATTTGGTCCGCTTGACGGATTGTGCTTAGTCTGTGAGCAATAACGAAGGTGGTACGTCCGTGCATCAACTCCTTCAAACTCGCCTGAATCAAAGATTCCGATTCCGTATCCAAGTTGGAGGTAGCCTCATCCAAAATTAGAATTCTTGGATCTGCCAATATCGCTCGGGCAATGGCAATTCGCTGGCGCTGACCACCCGAAAGTTTGACACCTCGCTCACCAATTAAGGTATCCAATCCTTGTTCAAAGCGATCTGTGAATTCATGCACATGGGCTGCTTTGACAGCTAATTCCAATTGTGCATCCGAAGAATCAGGTCTAGGAAATAGGATATTTTCTCGGATGGTTCCCTCAAAAAGGAAGTCATCTTGCAAGACCACCCCCAATTGTGAGCGGAAAGCATCAAGCGTAATGGATTGAAGATCGTGACCATCCAAATACACCACCCCAGAGTCTGGGTTCAAGAATGTGGCTGCCAGCCCTGCGATGGTTGTTTTCCCAGATCCTGAGGTACCCACCAAGGCCGTTACCGAACCAGCTGGTGCCTCAAAACTAATTCCTTTGACCACATCCTTGCCCGACTCGTAGGCAAAGGATACATTCTCAAATCGAATATCCCCTTTGATGACCTCCAAGTTTACCGTACGCTTCTTGTCATCTGCTTCCAAGGGCATGTTCATGATTTCTTCCGTACGATCCAATCCCGCAAAGGCTTCGGTGAGTTGGCTGCCGATATTGGACATCTGCACAATAGGAGCAATCATAAACCCGAGGTAAAGGGTGAATGCAAGAAAATCGCCAAAGGTCATTTGACCTTGCATGATCTGATAGCCTCCCAATCCCATGATGCCAGCAGATGCCAATCCTAGAAGTAAGGCCCCTGCGGAAGTCACAAAGCTGGTAGCTGTCAAACTCGCCTTTACATTCAAAAACAGTTCCTCAACCCCTTTTTCAAAGGTCTTAATCTCTTGGTTTTCGGCATTAAAGCCTTTAATCACTCGTATTCCACCCAAAGTCTCGGTAAGTCTGCCGGTGACTTGGGCATTGATTTTTCCCCGTTCCCGAAAAATGGGTCTGATTTTGCTGAAGGCCTTGAGGGACACGAGTCCAAATATCAAAACCGGCAACAAGACAAAAGCGGTCATCGATGGACTGATGGAAATCAACAAGACCAAGGAAATAATTGCTGCCAATCCTCCTCCGATCATTTGAGCGAAGCCTGTACCTACTAGGTTTCGAACTCCTTCCACATCGGTCATGATGCGCGACACCAATTCCCCTGTTTTGGAATTATCAAAAAAGCGAATGGGCAATTTGATGATATGCTGCTGGACTTTGGATCGCAACTTGGAAATCAAAAGTTGCGCTTCCACGCTGAGGATTTGGGTGAGCGCATACGAAGTAACCGCCTGAACAAAAATGGCAAGGACCACTGCTAGGATCAACCATTTCAACTGCTGCAAATCGTTGCTTGGAATTACTTCATCAATCAAAAATTTGGTAGCTCCAGGTAGGACCAAACTGGCAATTCGACTGATAATGATTAAAACTAAACCAATAAAAAGTTGCTTGCGACGAGGCCAGATGATGGTGGAAAATACTTGACGGATGGTGACTTTACGTTCCTTTTTAGGTGCCATGAAATTGGAAATAAATGAAGACTGGGTAATAAAAAAGCCTGTTACTGAAGAACAGGCTTTAGAATTTTAAACTTGATTGCTTTAGTTGGACTTGGTCAACACATTGGAAATCAAGGAAACTTTTTCGATGGGCTCGGAAGCATTGGAATAAATACGTACCACCGAATTCTGCTTACCCATTTTTCCAGTGGAATTAAAGGAAACCTTGATTTCAGCAGATTTTCCAGGTGCTACTGGCTCTTTAGGCCAGCTTGGTACGGTACAGCCACAGGTAGCTGCCACATTAGAAATGATCAACGGCTGCTTACCTGTATTGGTCAACACGAAGGTATGCGCTACTTGCTGCCCCTGTACGATGTCACCAAAGTCTTTCGAATTTTCTTTAAAGGTGATTACTGGACCAGCGTCTTGCGCATTTACTTGAATTGCAAGAGCCAAGACAAAGAAGCTGAAAAGAAGAGCTATTTTTTTCATGGGAATATGGTTTAATGTTCAAATATTCAAATTTTGACGCAGTCTTCAAAGAAACAACTAAGAAATGGAATAAATTCCCGAAACTTCTCTAGATGTAAACTTCAAACCATGCCGTAAAAGGTTCTGCATAAATCGATTCAGCACTTATGCATCTTCATCTACTAATCCTTTCACGAAAAATGAAGGAGAAAAGTTGACCAGATACAATTCTTCAGATGCACGCGTGACAGCGGTGTACAGCCAGCGGACAAATTCGTTATCCACTTGCTCTTCCACCAAATACCCTTGGTCGATAAATACGGCCTTCCACTGCCCTCCTTGAGCTTTGTGACAGGTAATCGCGTAAGCAAACTTGACTTGCAATGCATTCAAATAGGGATCCTTTCGGATGTATTCCATCCGCTCGGTCTTATTTGCCAGGTCGGCATAATCCTCGCTTACTTGCTCGTAAAGCGATCTGTACTGATCACGCGTCAGCGAAGGCCCCGAAGAATACAAGGTGTCCAAAATAACTTTTGCCTCAAAATAGGGTTCTTCCGCATAATCTAATAGGCGCAACTCTAAAGTAGCAAACCGCAATCCATAGCGTTCCTCGAAATTTCGAATTTTCATCACTTCGACCAGATCCCCATTTGCCAAGAAATTAACCTTCTCGGATTCGGCCATGTAGGTGTAATTGTTCTTCACAATCATCAACAAATCCCCAGAACAGATTTCATCCTCATAAAAATGGATGGTTCGTCGGATGTAGCCATTGTATTGGACTGCGGACTTGTTGGATCGGGTGATGATGCTGGTATTCTCTGTTCCATACTTGGAATAGGCATAGCGTAGGCCATCTTCCAACTTTTCCGAAGTCATTTTAAAGATGTCTTTAAAAAGATGCGTTTGA
>JBJOOF010000074.1:0-3159 GCA_046051425.1 Bacteroidota bacterium | reverse complement strand
GTCCTACTCCTAAAGCGATGAATGAGACTCAGTTTTTAAAAACCTATTTAAACAATGCTTCCCCAACTGGGCATGAGGCTTCGGGGCAACAGATCTGGCTAGATTACATCAAGCCCTATGTTGACAGTTACTTTACCGACTCCTATGGTACCGCGGTGGCAGTGATCGAGCCCGATGCTCCCTTTCGCGTGGTGATTGAAGCACATGCAGACGAGATCAGCTGGTTTGTCAACTACATCAAAGACGATGGGTACATCTACGTTCGCCGGAATGGGGGATCCGATCACATGATTGCTCCTTCCATGCGGGTCAATATCCATACCGATAAAGGGATCGTACCTGGAGTTTTTGGCTGGCCTGCCATCCACGTGCGGAAAGAAGGAAAAGAAGATGCGCCTACCTTAGACAATATTTTTATCGATGTGGGCGCACAGTCCAAAGCGGAGGTGGAGCAACTGGGGATTCATGTGGGATGTGTCATTACCTTTCAGGACGAGCTCACCGAATTGAATGGGAAGTATTGGTCAGGCAGAGCCTTGGACAATCGAATCGGAGGATACATGATTGCGCAGGTGGCTCGTAAAATCAAAGAGTCTGGGAAGAAACTACCATTTGGACTGTACATCGTCAATGCAGTGCAGGAGGAAATTGGACTTCGAGGGGCTGAAATGATTGCGCAACGAATCAAGCCTGATGTGGCGATCATTACCGATGTATGTCACGATACTACAGCGCCATTGTACAGCAAAATCAGCAGCGGTGATCAGGCCGCGGGCAAAGGTCCCGTGCTCACCTATGGAGCATCGGTGCACAAAAAATTACTGGACCTCATCATTGCCGCTGCGCGAAAGCAGGAGATTCCTTTTCAGCGAGCAGCTGCATCACGGACGACTGGCACGGATACCGATGCCTTTGCCTATTCCAATGGAGGGGTGCCTTCTGCGTTGATCTCACTTCCCTTGAAGTACATGCATACCACGGTAGAAACAGCCAGCAAAAGTGATATTGAGCAGGTCATCGAACTGATGTATGCGTTTTTGGTGGACTTTGATCCCAGTTTTGATTTCCGGTACATCAGTTAAGGAGGGGTCGTCTCCATTTGTATAAATTATAGAAATGGGGTTGGGAGTTTTTTTTTAACTTGTTGCTATAATCCTGAATCTGTAAAAAATCAGGTTTGCAGGAAGATTTAAAAAGTGAAAAACACAAGTTTGAATTAGTGCAAAAACTAACTGAAAAATGAAAAAAATTGCTGTTGTACTAGCGCTTATGGCAGGGCTTGGATTTGGCTGCAGCCCCAAGACGCAAGAATCTGCCACGGGGTTGGATTCTCTGGGGACTGGGACTCAGGTCGAAAATGCATTGACTCCTGAGGAGCAAGCCGAAGGTTGGATCTTGTTGTTTGATGGGAATAGCATGCAGGGCTGGCGTGCCTTCAATGGGGATACGACACCAGCCAACTGGATTATTGAGGAAGGCGCGATGAAAGGTTTGGGCGCTACAGGTGGAGAAGATTTTGGAGGAGATGTGGTCTATGGCGCACAAGAATTCGAGGAGTTTGAGTTGAAGTTTTCTTGGAAAATCTCCGCAGGGGGTAACTCAGGAGTTTTCTACCATGTGGTGGAGGGTCCAGCCTACAAGGCTCCTTATTATACAGGACCGGAATACCAGGTGATCGATCAGTTGGGTTTTGCACAGCCTTTGGAAAAGTGGCAATCACTTGCTGGAGATTATGCGATGTATGAGCCGGATTTCGCCGGAGTGGTAAAGCCTGCTGGAGAATGGAATGAATCCAAGATTGTTTTTTCTGAAGCAGGTGCCAGTTACTGGCTCAATGGAAAGCAGACGGTTGCTTTTGTGCCTTATTCTGAAGACTGGACCACGAGACGTAATTCAGGGAAGTGGAATGATTTTCCCGATTACAAAATTGCCCGCAAGGGGCTGATTGCATTGCAGGATCATGGGGATCCTGTCTGGTATAAAAACATTAAAATTCGACCCTTATGAAAAAAGTGATTTTGGTAGCCTTGCTACTGGTTGGGATGCAGACTGTGCATGCCCAGAAAAAGGAAAAATTGTTCAATGGAAAAGACCTAACGGGATGGACCGTGTATGGCACCGAAAAGTGGTATGTAGACAGCAATGGCTTGTTGGTATCGGAAAGTGGGCCTGACAAAGGCTATGGCTATTTGGGTACAACGGCTGAGTATGGTGATTTTGAGGTGGAGTTGGAGTTTAAGCAAGAGGCCAATGGAAATTCTGGGGTCTTTATCCGTTCCACGGTAGACGGCACCAAGGTTTCAGGCTGGCAAGTGGAAGTTGCTCCTCCGGGCAACGATACCGGAGGGATTTACGAATCGTATGGTCGGGGCTGGTTGATCAAGCCAGATCCAGAGAAAGACAAGGCCTTGAAGTTTGGAGAATGGAACAAAATGAAGATTGTGGTTCAGGGGGATCGAGTGATCTCCTATGTGAATGGGGTGGAGATGGTCAACTATTCCGATGAGAAGATTGGAGCAGGAAAAGGTGGTGTTTTACTTCAAATCCACGATGGGGGAGGAATAAAAGTCTATTGGAGAAATATAGTTTTGAAAAAATTATAGTTTACCAAATTTTAAATAAGTTGATGCCCTGTAAATTCGAATTTACAGGGCATTTTTTCTGTAAATTTTTCTTGTTCAGGCTCAAGCACTTGTGCAATTCCCGGGTAGATTCTTGATTTATTCTTGTCAAATGGATTCTTTTTGCGATCTTTGCACTCCGAAAAGGCGGGTAAGCGGTCTTTGTGGGAATTCAGGGGGCTTAGATTTTTAAAATTTATTTTCTTGAATTAGTTGTGGTGAAGTAGAGTTTGATTACCTTTGCAACCCTGTTCAGAAGGAATGGGAAAAAGTTAAGAGATTAAAAGGGTTAAAATCCGATTAATGTACGTGTTCTGGAAGAGTCCAGAAGCAAGTTCTTTGAAGTGATGTAAGGCAAAAAAGATTAACCTGAGAATGGGGTTGTTTATGGGTATATTTTACCTGTAGACAGACTTATAAAATAGACAACATACAATGGAGAGTTTGATCCTGGCTCAGGATGAACGCTAGCGGCAGGCCTAATACATGCAAGTCGAGCGGCAAGTTAGGTAGTAATACTTGACCTAGAGCGGCGCAC
>JBJOOF010000073.1:0-9256 GCA_046051425.1 Bacteroidota bacterium | reverse complement strand
CGTGGGAAGCCGTCACTTTGGCAAAATCACCCACCGCAATCGCCACCAAGTACGGTGCATGGGGAAGATCCATTTTCCAATAATCTTCACGCATACCATTGCCCAAGGATTCCTGTTGGATGAGGCGCCCATTACTGATCGAAACCATGCTGTCCGGCACGGTCAACCAAATGTCATGCGTGAGGCGCTCGTTGGGCCGGTCAATCGTTGGAAACCATTTACTGCTGTGCTGCGTCTCTCCCTGTGTCCAAAGCATCGTCGGCTTACCTGGGATCGTATCTAGGGGATCGATAAAGTACAGACCTTTCGTATCGGTAATTGCTTCAGACCCTTCCCCTGAGTTCTTTTCAGGAAAGGCCACATAGTCGATCACTAGTTCGATCGTATCCCCAGGAACCAATTCTTCTGGTAAATACACCTGCAATTCCTTCTCATCATAGCGGTAATTTAGCCCCTCAAAATAGTCGGTCCCCCTACTTATTGCTACCGATTCCACCTCAAAATCTTGGGCATCCAAAACAACCATTTTTTGAGGATAGAAATAAGGAGTTAGGAATAGTTGGGCCAAACCTTTAACCTGTTGGCTTTTCCAATCAAATTTAAGTTGCAATTTCATGTGGAGCAGATCCATGCTGCGTGTGGCCGCTGCTTGGTAGGGCAGCGCCTCCTCCTCCATCCAAAAATCTTCCTCCTCCACAGCAAGGGTATCCCATGCCCCATCCCCATCTGATACTATTCCAGAAGTGGATTTACATCCTTCCAAAACTCCCATCAAGGCAAGGAGCAAAAACGAAAGAAGGAAGGTGTTTAAATTTATTTTTGGACAAAGAGGTTTTTGAGTCATATTTGAAGAAATTCGCAAGTGCCTGAACTAGGCACATCCAGTTTAGAAAACAAATTAGCAAGAATGTTTTCAGTAATCCTTCAAGACACTACCTATTCGGTGGAAAAAAATGCTGACGAAATGCTCGTCAACCAGCAGGCCATCACTTGGGACCTCAAATGGATGGGAGATCGAAAGATCCATCTCTTTCAAGGTGCTCGGTCCGTAGAAGCCGAATTGCTGAATCTAGACTTAGAGGCAAAAACAGTACAAATCCGATTGGGGCATAAGACCACCAAGCTGCAGATGAAGGATCGATTCGATTTATTGCTGGAGCAAATGGGAATGAATACTACTGGAGCTGGCAGCCTCAAAGAAATCAAGGCCCCCATGCCTGGGTTGATCTTGGACCTAAAAGTAGCTCCAGGTGACCAAGTTAAAAAAGGAGATGTCTTGCTTATTCTAGAAGCCATGAAAATGGAAAATAGCATCAAATCCCCCGGTGATGGGGTAGTGAAGGAAGTCAAAGTCTCCCTGAAGCAATCTGTCGAAAAAAACCAGGTCCTGATTCAATTCTAAGTTTGAAGCACCCTTCTCCCCAAGAATTTTTCAAAAGAAAGAAGAGAATCTGCTCTCATTTTTAGCAGAGGCGCAAATTTCTAAAGGGAAGAAAGTATATTTGCTAGGTTGAATAAATGATTCAGCCAAGCAGCGCTCGGAAAATTGACGGATAAATCACTTTTTCAGTGGTGTCAATCCTAAATTTACCCAAGCATTTACCTACCAATCCATGAAATACAAACGCATTCTGCTCAAGCTCAGCGGAGAGTCGCTGATGGGCGAAAAAAAATACGGCATCGATCCAGCAATCTTGCAGCAATACGCGGAAGAAATTAAAAAAGTAAAGGACATGGGCGTAGAGATCGCCATTGTCATTGGAGGAGGTAATATTTTTAGAGGAGTGCAAGCAGAAAAGTCCGGTATAGATCGCGTGCAAGGAGATTACATGGGCATGCTTGCCACCCTGATCAATGCGATGGCCCTGCAAAGTGCCCTTGAGCAAATTGGATTGTTTACCCGACTGATGTCTGGAATCAAAATTGAAAGTGTATGCGAACCCTTCATTCGCAGAAGAGCGATTCGCCACCTCGAAAAAGGAAGAATCGTCATTTTTGGCGCAGGAATTGGCAATCCTTACTTTACCACAGATTCTACCGCAGCCTTAAGAGCTATTGAAATTGAATCCGATGTGGTGCTTAAAGGTACTCGTGTAGATGGTGTGTATACCGCGGACCCTGAAAAGGACCCAACCGCTACCAAGTACCAGAACATCTCCTTTACCGAGGTGTATGAGAAAAGCCTCAATGTCATGGACATGACGGCTTTCACCCTTTGCCAAGAAAACAACCTTCCCATCATCGTGTTTGACATGAATAAAACCGAGAACCTAACCAAGCTGGTTAATGGGGAGCAAATAGGAACTCTGATCACTGTATAAACTGAATCCAACCTATGGAAGAAATCGAATTGTACCTTGACGAAGCCAAGGAATTGATGCAAAAAGCAGTAGACCATACTGCTGCCGAATTGGTGAAGATCCGCGCCGGAAAAGCAATGCCCAACCTACTGGATGGGGTATTTGTAAACTACTACGGATCTCCAACTCCACTTTCTCAAGTATCTTCCGTGACTACTCCGGACGCGAGAACACTTGCCATCAAGCCTTTTGAGCGTAACCTCATCTCCGAAATTGAAAAGGCCATCATCAACTCCGACCTAGGACTAGCCCCACAAAACAACGGGGAAATCATCATTTTGACCATCCCCGCATTGACCGAGGAGCGAAGACTTCAGCTTGTGAAAAATGCGAAAGGAGAATGCGAAACAGGAAAAATCTCCATTCGAACTGTACGAAAGGATACCAATGAATCTTTACGCAAACTGCAAAAGGAAGGTGCTTCTGAGGATGCCGTCAAACGCGCCGAAGACCAAGTCCAAAAATTCACCGATGCCTACTCCGCAAAAATCGACGAGCTCCTCAGCAAGAAGGAAGTCGACATCATGAAGGTGTAACTCTTTTTAAAGTCCCGAAGTCCTCGGGACTTTTTTTTGCCCTTACGGCACCAACCAAACGCCCTGCCAACCAGAAGCCAAGTCATATTGGATTCGTAAATGACCCTCCCTTGCCAATTGAAGTACTTCTATGGAAAGGGGTGAAAATCTCAAAACTGAAAAATGGGAGGACTCTAAGGAAGAATCCCAGCCAGCTGCAGGTGTTTCAATTCGCGTCCCAGGATCCAGCTTACTCTGGTATTCGGACCTCCTTTTCTCGGAAACCCGCTTCCAATGCTCCTGTGCAAGTTCATCCTCCACATGAACTGTGGCCAAGGCCTGGACGCGCACTTGCACTTGTTTTTTTGGATGGTAAAAAAGTAAACTTACCCGAGGCGCTTCAAAAAGTTCATGCACTTTGGCGGATCGAGCATCCGTGTACACCAAGAATTCCAAGTCAGCTGTGAATTGACGTAGAACCACCGTTCGAACCTGAGGAAACTGAGTTCCAGCTGTGGCCAAGGATAGGTACCGAAATGGATGCTTGGGATCTAAAGCACCACGCTGCAACTCGTGGAGCAGCGTCTGCCAAATAGGAGCAAGGGAGTCAGTAGAACTAAAGAGCATCGATTGATTTTTTATACTAACACAATTAGCAGGCTAGGGTTTAAAATTTCAACTCGGCCCCACAAATGAAAAACAAAGAGGCCCCGCATTGCGGAGCCTCTTTGCAAGTAATTTGGTTCGAGTTAGTTCAAACCCACAGGAGCCTCCAAGTTCTTAAAGTACACCTGCTTATCGGCATCCAAATCCACCAGCACTGCCGCATCATTCTTGATGTAGCCTGCCAAGATTTGTTTGGAAAGTTCATTCAAAATCAGGCGCTGCATAGTCCGCTTCAGTGGTCGTGCACCAAAATTGGCATCAAAGCCCACCTCTCCCAAGAAATCAAGCACCTCGGTAGTCGCTTCGATTTGAATGTTCGAATCCGCGAGTCGCTTCTGAATCTCTCTCCATTGGATGTCTACAATCTTTCGGATTACCTTCTTGTTGAGTGGTTCAAAAAGGATGGTTTCATCGATACGGTTTAAGAATTCTGGACGAACGGACTTTTTGAGTAAGTCAAACACCTCCGCCTTAGTCTTCTCCAGCACTTCTTCTCGATTCCAATCCTCCATTTCCGCAAATCGCTCCTGAATGAGGTGCGAACCGATGTTCGTAGTTAGAATGATGATGGTATTCTTAAAATTGGCCAAGCGCCCCTTATTATCGGTCAATCGCCCATCGTCCAGCACCTGAAGGAGAATGTTGAAGACATCCGGGTGAGCCTTTTCGATCTCGTCTAAGAGGATTACGGAATAGGGCTTTCTTCGAACCGCCTCGGTCAATTGCCCGCCTTCATCGTAACCCACATAACCTGGAGGCGCTCCTACCAGTCGGCTTACCGAATGTCGCTCTTGGTACTCAGACATATCGATCCGCACCATGGCATTTTCATCGTTAAAGAGGTACTCGGCAAGGGCTTTGGCCAGTTCGGTTTTCCCTACCCCAGTAGTTCCCATAAAGATGAAACTCCCGATAGGCCGTCTTGGATCCTGCAATCCTGCCCGACTTCTACGCACCGCATCAGAGAGTGCCACGATGGCTTCTTGCTGTCCGGCTACGCGCCGACCCAACTCGTCCTCCAAGTGAAGCAATTTCTCCCGCTCGGATTGGATCATTTTGCTCAAAGGAATTCCAGTCCACTTGGACACCACCGAAGCAATGTCTTCCTGGTCTACCTCTTCCTTGAGTAGAGGGGAGCCTGCCTGCATGTCCGCGAGTTGAGATTTGAAGGATTCCAATTTTTTCTCCGCTTCCCCAATCTTCCCGTAACGGATCTCGGCCACTTTCCCAAAGTCTCCTGCTCGTTCGGCTTGTTCCGCCTCCAACTTGAGTTTTTCGATGGCTTCCTTTTCGCGCTGAATGCCCGTGATCACGGCTTTTTCACTCTCCCACTTGGCTTTCACAGACTGTCTTTTCTCTCCAAGTTCGGCAATCTCCTTGCTCAAGATTCCCTCCTTGTCCTTGTTGTTTTCACGTCGGATGGCCTCCCGCTCAATTTCAAGTTGCATGATACGACGGTTCAACTCATCCAATTCCTGGGGCAAGGAATCAATCTCCATGCGCAACTTGGCTGCTGCCTCATCCATCAAGTCGATGGCCTTGTCTGGCAAAAATCGGTCGCTGATGTAGCGCTGCGAAAGTTCCACTGCGGCAATCACCGCGTCGTCCTTGATGCGGACCCCATGGTGCAACTCGTACTTGTCCTTGATTCCTCTCAAGATGGAAATCGCATCTGCCGCGTCGGGCTCGTCGACGATCACCGCCTGGAAGCGGCGCTCCAAGGCCTTGTCTTTTTCGATGTACTTCTGGTATTCTTTCAGGGTGGTGGCTCCAATGGCATGCAGCTCGCCACGTGCCAATGCCGGCTTGAGCAGATTGGCCGCATCCATGGCGCCTTCGCCTCCACCTCCTGCACCGATGAGTGTATGGATCTCGTCAATAAACAGGATGATTTCCCCCTCAGCATCGGTCACTTCTTTGATCACCGACTTCAGTCGCTCCTCAAATTCCCCCTTGTATTTGGCGCCTGCTACGAGTAGGCCCATGTCTAGGGAAATGAGCGTCTTGGACTTCAAATTTTCTGGGACATCCCCAGAGATGATGCGCTGTGCCAAACCTTCGACGATGGCCGTCTTTCCTACCCCTGGTTCACCCAAGAGTATCGGGTTGTTTTTGGTACGCCGAGCAAGAATCTGCAACACACGTCTGATCTCTTCGTCACGGCCAATGACGGGGTCGATTTTCCCTTTTTTGGCCATTTCATTGAGGTTCTTGGAATATTTTTCCAAGGCTCTGTAGGTACTCTCTGCGTTTGGATCGGTCACTTTAGTTCCTTTTCTAAGTTCTTTAATCGCTTCTAGGAGCGCTTTTTCAGTAATTCCTTGATTCTTCAACAGCTGAGCTACGGAATCGTTCCCAGCCAATACTGCCAAGAGCAAATGCTCGATGGCCACATAGGCATCTCCAAAAGTCTTCAAATAGTCCTTCGCCTTGGTCAGCACCTGCGTTGCGGAAGAAGACAAATAAGGCTGCGCATTCCCCCCACTCACTTTAGGAAGTTTTTGAAGTTCTTCGTCTAGTTTTTGGTTGAGTAGTTGCTGGCTAGCACCCAGCTTTTGTAACAGAAATTGAGAGACATTTTCGTCCTCCAAAAATATCCCTTTCAGCAAGTGGGAAGTTTCAATCGCAGGACTCCCAGAAGCTTGTGCGAGTTCTGCCGCTTTTTGAATGGCCTCCTGAGATTTGGTGGTAAACTGCTTAAAATCCATGGTAGGGTTTGGTTTAGTTTTCCTTGCTTTCGCTTTAGGCTATTCAGCAAAATGACCACCAAACTAAATTTTCAGCCATTCTGTCTTAAAAACATAAAAAATTGACTTTAATCATGAAATTTTGGCAGAAAATTTAGAAAATCTCACCAAAAATCTTGAGTTACTAGGCACCCAAAAACCACTAAGCTGCAGCCACTAGATTAGGATTGGCTTAATGAAAAAAAAGCAAGCAGCTCACCGCTTTAGTCCTGATTTTCGGCGAAGTCAGCCACTGCACGCCACACTCTGAAAATATTTTTGTGGCAAATTTTTTCAAGATCCTCCTTTGAATATCCTCGTTTCAGCAGCTCAGCAAGGAGATTGGGAAACATGGATACATCCTTTAATCCTGTGGGCAAAGAATCTCCTACGCCATCAAAATCTGAACCCAAGCCTACATGATCGATGCCTACAAGTTGAACCACGTGATCAAAATGGTCGGCAACCCGGGCTACAGTAGGAAAAGGATTGTGCTGATCAGTGTATTCTTGGATGTATTTTTGGGCTTTAGGATCTCTTCGCGTAAGGTTATTTTCTGCAAGCCAGTTGACTACGTGCTCACGAACTTGAGCAGATCCCGTAGCATAGGCGGAATCAATAAATGTTCCCCCAAAATTAATCAGCATCACCCCTCCATTTTTTGCAAGTGCTTGAATCAATTCATCACTCATGTTGCGCTCAAAGCCAGGTGTAAATTTCCGGACAGAAGAATGTGAGGCAATCACAGGGACCTTACTGATTGCTAGGGCATCTCGAAAGGTATTATCCGAGACGTGACTTAGATCAACCATAATCCCTACGCGATTCATTTCGGCCACCACCTTTTCTCCAAACTCACTCAGTCCACCGTAAGTGGCCGTGGTGTCGTAGCTCGCATCGCCTATTAGGTTGTCTTTGCCGTGGGTAAGCGTGATGTAACGAATCCCCCGTTGATAGAAATACCCAATATTCCCTAAGTCATCTTCGATGCCAGCTCCATTTTCCATCCCCATGGGTAGAGAAATTAGCCCTTTTGCAAAATTCGCCTCGATGTCCTCCGGACTGTAGGCCATGGCAAACTTATCGGGAAAAGTTGCTGCAAGTCTTTCTGTCATCAAAATCAAGGAGTCAGCAAGGGCTTTGGACGCTCCCGAAATCGTTTGATTTCCGGCCGGAATGTAAATGGACATAAATGGAGCATCTAGCCCACCTTCCTTGGCACGAGGATAGTCAAAGTTACCATCTGGAGTACGTACAGACACATCCAATACCTCTCGCTGCAAGGTAAACCCACCTACTTTCATCCGATAAGGCAGGTCTACGTGCCCGTCTACCATAATCGTAGCTTGAGCTATTTCTTTAGCCGCCTGAAGACGCGCTGCATCAGAAAGTTTGGAATAGTCAATAGAGGCCTGTTGTGCCACACTAGCGCTTACCAAAAGAAAGGTTAGTCCAAAAATTAAATAGCGTTTCATAGCTGTAGGGAGTTGGGGATACGGGAAGTTAAGACCTTTGAGAAAGGAATCAAAAAAATCATTTTTTTCAAAACCCATCTAGGGAACTTAGAAGGAGGGTAATGGATTTTTAGTTGAACTATTCTACCCGTTTTTTGCTTTGTATAAGTGTCGGCTTCTCGAAATAGACATCAATGAAGCAGAATTTTCTTGCTCTCTGAAAATTTCTGAGAAGGAGGAAATCAGGTCGCCATTTGACCGCTTGTGGAATCCTCGAGTCAAAATCAGGTTTAAAAATCAATTTTCAATCTTTAAAACCTATCTTCACTCAGTTTTCGCTTTCAACCTAGAAACTACATCCAAAAGATGAACTCTAAAGAAATCAATTACGAATTAGAAAAAAACATGGAAGTCATCTCTCAGCTAGATGATTTTGTGGGCCATGCCGTAGATACGGTGCTGGTAGATCCAGAGGATTGCTGGCAGCCTACGGATTTTTTGCCTGATTTTTCCAATCCAGAAGCAATGGAAGAAGTTAAGCTTCTTCAGCAGCGTGCAGCAGGCATCCCCGATACCGTTTTGACCTCTTTGGTGGGCAACATGATTACCGAAGAGGCCTTGCCTTCCTACCAGACCTACTTCAACTTACTCGAAGGAATCAATGTAGACAAAAGCTTGCTCTCTCCCTCTGGATGGGTGCGCTGGTCTAAGGCTTGGACTGCAGAAGAAAATCGCCACGGCGACCTTCTCAACAAGTACCTCTACCTCACGGGAAGAGTAGACATGCGCGTGGTCGAACAAACAATCCACCGCCTAATCACCAACGGATTTGATCCTAAATCAGAATCAGATCCCTACCAAGCGATGATTTACACCTCTTTCCAAGAGCGTGCTACCAAAATCTCGCACGTAAATACCGGCAAACTTGCGGACAAAGCTGGGGATCACTTGCTCTCCAAAATCTGCAAAACCATCGCAGGGGATGAAGCAAGACATGAAAAGGCATACAAGAGCTTTATGTCCCAAATCTTCGACATTGATCCAAGTGGAGCGATCACTGCCTTCGAAAAGATGATGCGGAAACAAATCGTCATGCCTGCAGCCCTGATGGGCGAAGGAAGTAGTCGTCCTAGCATTTACAAAGACTTCGCAGAAATCACACAGAAAATCGGCGTCTACACTGGCTGGGACTATGCTCGCATCATCGAGCACCTGGTGGATTACTGGAAAATCGAATCGCTCACTGGATTGGATGCTGCTGCTGCCAAGGCACAGGAGTACCTAGCTAGCCTTGCAGATCGATACATGCGCTTGGCAGATCGAATCAAAGCCCCTGATGAAGTCAGCCTAGCCTGGCTCAAATAAATTGAAAGTCCTTCGCACGAAGGACTTTTTTTTGCATATTTCTGATCGCTTCACTCCTTTTTCAATGAAACACCTCTTCCTGATTTCCGCATTGGTCCTCGCATGCCTTGGCACCTCCTTTGCCCAAAGCCTCCAAGTGAATTCCGAACGACTCTCACAATCGCTCAGCA
>JBJOOF010000072.1:0-7465 GCA_046051425.1 Bacteroidota bacterium | reverse complement strand
TTCGAGGCTTTTTTATGTCTTTTTTCCAGATAAATGATACTAGGATGGTTAGTTGGGTAGGGGTTTCTCCCGTAATCCTAAGGGATCAACTCCCATAGAACGCCACGAATATTTCAGGGCTTTTTTGTTTTTTCACTTCCCTCTTTTCAAATTGAGTTTTTATAGAGATTCAAAACACGATGCTTAGACTGATTATTGCAGGTTCACGGAATTTTGAAGATTACGAATTGCTAGAGTCTAGCCTGGATGAATTCATTGAAATTAACTCTACAGGCGACCCCGATCCAGGGGTACTCATCATCTCTGGTTTGGCAAAAGGTGCTGACCTTCTTGGGGTACACTATGCCAAGGAAAAAGGGTATAAAGTGGAGGAATTTCCGGCAAACTGGAAATTGGGTAGGAGTGCAGGTCCTAAGCGCAATCTGGAAATGGCAAAATCTGCCAATGCCTGTATTGTCTTTTGGGATGGAGTGAGTAAAGGGACAGCCAATATGATTGAATTGGCTAAGCGGCATCAGCTTAGATTGTTGGTTATTAATTTTGGGACAGGCGGCTTTAAATAAAAAGGCCTGGTTCAGTTTAGATCTTTAAGATGCTTAAATTTGAAATCAAGGTTTTTATAGGTTCGGTTCTTTTGAAATTAACTCTACCTACTGTTCATTTATTTAATCAACTTGGAACCCTTCAAAGAATTCTTTAGCCAATTTGATTTGCTCCGTTACAAACATCTCTGGATTTTCACCCATTTGCCAAAAACCTTTTCCGTTATTAATGTTAATGGATAAGAACCCATCTTCCTTTTTTGGCGTGCTCAACTTAGAGCTCACATTAAACTTCTCTGAAAATTTCTCAATTCTTTTTTCAAAAGCCTTTTTTCTATTGGCAAGATTTGGAACACCATTAATTTCTGTGTTTTTCGAACCAGCAAGCGCTAACTTGATTGCGTTTCCTTGAAATTGTAGTATTGGCGTATACTCTATTCCACTGATTTTTATCTTCTCAAAGATGAAATCAAGTAAAGCTGTCCCATTAGTCTCTGAGATACTTTTATCACTAAGACTACTCACCAATTCTTCATTTGATTTACACAAATTTTCATAAAGATTTGTGTAGAAACACTTTTGTAACAGTGTTTCTAATTGCAATTCCTTGATGTAGGATTTAGCATTTCCTTTCTCTTTTTCTTCGATAATTAAATCTTTTTTCTTTGTTTTCCCTTCCTTAAATACAAATTCGTATTTCGATGGTCTATCTATGAAATCAGATACAATTTTCGATAAGTTACCAATAGTTGAAAGATAAGATTTAACGATAGCGTAGTGCTGTAGATTTTTTTGATCTTTCTTTAAAAAATAATCACTCAACACGGAGTGCATTGTGGAGTAAGTTACAGGAATCCAATTTTTACTCTTTGGTTCTTCCTTTATTAATGTAAGGTATATATACTTTGAACTCTTCTCGAGATATGTTTTCCCAATATCTTCTGTCTTTAAGTCCTTTACTTTTAATTTATCTTTTTTATCCCAATTTGAAACCCAAGTTGAGATCAACTTTTTTCTCCCCCCTGGTTGTGCGTTTTCAAACTTGGATTTAAAATTGTCTTGTGGAAATTCAATTAATTTCCATTTTTCGTAACAATCTAAAGCCGTCTTGAAATTTTGTGCAGTTATGTATTCGTATTTATATAGTTGGTTGCTATGTTGAGATGATTTTATCTTATTTTCAATCACAATTAACCATTTTTTTGTTTCGATTAGTATGTCTATGTCATCAAATTCCACGAATACTTTTTCGGGTTTGAAATCTTCATTTTTTTTATTTTTTTGAATCAAGAGCGCATTAAGTATTTCACTTTTTTCATTTGATTCAAAAACATCGCAATCTTTTGAAAAAATCCAGCCTATTGTTTGCGAGTGCACTTTTTCAGAATCTGCTGCTGCAATAAATTCGAAAAATCCTTTTTGATATTGTTCTGACATAACTGTTATAATTGGGTTTACCAAGTTTTCATTCTAAACTAAAACATTGTTTTGAATTACAAAAAATAGAATTTTTTCCTTAAAATTTGCTAATTTTTTTAATTTTATTTAAGCTTTTAAAAAGTTTATTTAAATGTCAAATCAAGTATTGATTAATTAATTAATTAGATATTAAATATCTATTCCTTTTTTAAGTGGAATTCAGTGGTTTTTAGTTTAAAACTCAATACCCATACTTCCCCTTCCACCGCTTGGAAAGGAAGCTGCGGAGTTCTATTTCGCGGGCGTTATCTCCGGGGTCGTAGAGCAGCTTGCCTTTGATCTCCTCGGGGAGGAATTCCTGAGCCACAAAATTGTCTGGATAATCATGGGAGTACCGATAGGCTATGAGAAATAAAAAATTACAGTTCTGATAGATTTTCTAAGTCATTCAAATCTTTTGAGCGTCCACTTATTTTTTTGTTGGTGCGCAGATCTTTTAAATGAATGATTTTCATAGGAATGCCTTCAAATACCGTTTGAATGGCATTTTTGTGTATTTGCTGAAAGGAAAAGCCAGATATTTCTTTTAAGATTTCAATACATATCGGAGGTCTTCCAAAGGTGTATACGTTTATTTCTGATTGATTCAAAAAAGAATTTTCTGTCATATCAAAAGTGGGCATTTGAAACCGATTAAATGCCTGAACCAGTTTATCGTAATTGTCTTTTGATACCTCTACAAAGAGGTCTAAATCACCAGTTGTGCGTGGAAATCCATGGTAAATAACCGAATAACCACCTACTAATACGTAGTTGACTTTTTTTTCATTCAACGCCAATAAAAACTCTTGAAAATCCTGATTGAAAATATTTCCCATACCTTAAAGTTTCCGGGAAGAGCCCGTGGTTTTATCCATTTTTGGGGGGAATCCAACGGGATAATTAAAAGAAACACTATTCAGGTAAGCGAAGACTTTACCCAATTCTTCTGCTGACATTCCCTTGTAATGCACCACCTCTGGCTTCTGCTCAAATAAATTTCCTGAAGAACTGCTTGTTCGGTCTAATTTCGGCATATGTAAATCTACCTTTTTTGTGAATGAGTCCCTAATCGAAAAGAGATGATGTAAGTTACCTAAAATTAGGGCTGCTTATAAATTGTTAAAAACTACTATTCCAATTTATTCGGTTTTTTGTAGGTCTATACTTCCTCAATACCCATACTTTCCCTTCCATCTTTTCGAAAGGAAGCTTCGGAGTTCTTTTTCGCGGGCGTTGTCTCCGGGGTCATAAAGCAGTCTGCCCTTAATCTCCTCGGGAAGGAATTCTTGGGCAACAAAATTGTCTGGAAAATCATGGGCGTACTGATAGCCTTTTCCATAGGCCAGGTCCTTCATCAGCTTGGTAGGTGCGTTACGCAAGGGGATGGGAACGGATAGGTTGCCAGTCTCTTTCACCAAGGCCTGGGCCTGGTTGATCGCCAAGTAGGCGGCGTTGCTCTTGGGGGAACTGGCCAAGTAGGTCACACACTGGGAGAGGATGATCCGTGCTTCGGGATACCCGATAATTTTTACCGCTTCAAAGCAGTTGGTCGCCAAAAGCAAGGCATTCGGGTTGGCATTCCCGATGTCTTCGGAAGCCAAGATCACGAGTCTGCGGGCAATGAATTTGACGTCTTCTCCGCCCTCAATCATTCGGGCCAGCCAGTACACCGCTGCATTGGGATCGGAACCGCGAATGGATTTGATAAAGGCGGAAATGATGTCGTAGTGCTGCTCTCCAGATTTGTCATACAGGGCCACCTGCTGCTGCGCGATCTGCATGACCTTCTCGTCGGTAAGCACACAGGGGTTTTCTTGGATTCCATCGATGACGATTTCGAGGAGGTTGAGCAGCTTTCGCCCATCGCCACCTGAAATGCGCAGCAGGGCATCGGTTTCCTGCAGTTCCACTTGGATTTTCCGCAGGTCAGCATCTCTTTCCAAGGCCTGCTGCACCATGGCAAGCATCTCGGCTTTGCCCAGGGGATTTAAGGTGAATACTTGGCAGCGGGAAAGGAGTGCGGAATTGACCTCAAAAGAGGGGTTTTCGGTGGTGGCGCCGATGAGTCGGATGATGCCCTTTTCCACAGCGCCCAAAAGTGCATCCTGCTGGGATTTGTTGAAGCGGTGGATCTCGTCGATAAAAAGGACTACACCCGTTTGGAATTTGGCTTTGTCGATGATCTCTCGGATGTCTTTGACCCCAGCATTGATCGCTGACAAGGGATAGAAGGGAGCTTTGATCTCATTGGCAATGATATTTGCGATGGTGGTTTTGCCTACCCCAGGAGGGCCCCAAAGGATTAGGGAGGGCACATTCCCCGACTTGATGGCTTTGTGCAGAAACGAGGAAGGAGAAGAAAGGTGTTCCTGACCGATCAAATCTTCCAGTCGGGAGGGACGCATGCGTTCGGCTAAGGGAGTGGGGTTCATTTTTTTAGAAGCGAGAGTTTAGAGGCAAGAAGCAAGAAGTAGGAAATACGATTTACGAAATACGGTCTTTTTTAATGTCGAACGCATAACGCCGAACGAAGAATGATGAATTTCAAATTGTATTAAGTACGAAATAGCAACTAAATAGTAGCAAGACGCATCAGGAGCAGCATTCAAGTCCTACTAGGAATCCCCACTTCTTTATTCTTCAATCGGAGTTCAGCATTCGACATTAAAAAAAGTAGTAAGTAGTTAGTATCAAGTATCAAGACAAATTCAAATGATTTACGAATCCCCACTTCTTCATTCTTCAATCGGAGTTCAGCATTCGACATTGCTTAGGATCCCGTATTTCGCCTGCCTGCCGCAGGCAGGTACATTGTACCATTTAAATAAAGGTCTAATTTGATTCTATTTGATAAATGGAGTCAAACTCCGCTTGCTTTGATTTTTCCGCTTCTTCCAAGTCGAAATCATCTTGAATTCCCAACCAAAATTTTGCAGAGTTTCCAAAGAATTTTGAAAATCGTAGCGCCGTATCTGCGGTGATTCTACGTTTTCCCTGGATGATTTCTGATATTCTGGTCTGAGGCAGATGTGTTCCTTTTGCAAGTCGGTAAGCAGAAATCCCAAAGGGCTTGATAAACTCTTCGTTTAAAATTTCGCCCGGGTGTATGTTTTTAATTGTATCCATGGTAGTGTTCAATGATAGTCAACAATTTGGACTTCGAACGCTTGGTTTTCTTCCCAAATGAAAATCAGACGCCATTTTTGGTTGATACGAATACTGAATTTGCCTGCCAAGTTGCCAGATAGTTTTTCCAAATGATTTGATGGAGGGATTTTTAAATCAGATAGATTTTGGGAGTTAGCCAACATTCTAAGTTTTCTTCTGGCGATATCTTGAATTTCGTTTGGCAACTTTGAGGATCTCATCCCAAGCCAAATTTTTTCTGTTTCCTTATCGCCAAATGAACGTATCATTACTCTCGTTTGTCAATACTAACGTGAAAAGTTAGTAATTAATTTCAGTATTTATTAAAAAACATTTAGCACGCTTTTCTTATCAGTATCCAAAAAATATGGTTTGAAATTCTTTTTAGCCTGCTGTGGATTGAGTCATTTGCATTAAAGCGGATTATCATGAACTAAAAAAAAATACTCCTGGATTCTATGAGTATCCTCAATGGCTTGTTTGACCAAGTTATTTTGACCATTCGCGCACCATTTTTTTCGCCTCATCGGAGGTGTAGGTTTCGCCGATTGCTGCTTGTTTGATTCCGGATTCAATCTTATTCAATAAGATTAACCGGTCCATCAATTCCTCGATTGAGAATTCCTCAGGGAGTTATTTGATGACTTCCATTGCCTTGTCTTTGGTAATCATGGAGTTATCTTTTAGTCAATCTAACGATAAAAATTCAATCTAGGGGAATTCAATTCCTAGAAATTCGCCGGCCAAACTCCTCCAGGTGCGCGTCTCCAAAGTCCAGGTGGGTAACGAAGCGAACGAGGTCCTTGCCAAACTTCACGCCTTTGATGCCTTGTGCGGCAAGCTGCTGCAGGTAGGCTTCCGGACTGATTCCTTCTAGCCGTGCAATCACAATATTGGTGGCCACGGGAAGTACTTCTGCCACATGGGGAGCTTGTACCAGGAACTCACCCAGTATGCGAGCCCGATGGTGATCTTCTTTCAAACGCTCCACTTGGTGGTCCAAGGCATAGATGCCCGCTGCCGCTAGAAATCCTGCTTGACGCATGCCTCCTCCAAATACTTTTCGCACCTTTTTCGCGCGCTTGATATCGGCCTTGGTGCCGAGCAGGACCGAACCGATCGGGCAACCTAAGCCTTTGCTCAGGCAGATGGAGATGGTGTCAAATTGTGCTCCCCAATTGGCAGGGCTTTCTCCAGTCTCGACCAAGGCATTGAACAATCGGGCTCCGTCGAGGTGGAGCTTGATGCCTTTTTCTTGGCATAGCGCCTGTATGGGTCTTACCTCATCTAGCGTATAGATGCTTCCTCCACCCTTGTTCATCGTATTTTCTAGGGAAACCAAGGTAGTTTCCGGTGCATGCACATCGTCTGGGTTGATGGATTCGGCCACCTGCGAAGCGGTGATTTTACCCAAGTCTCCCGTCAAGAGCTTGACTGAAGCCATGGAATTGGCCATAATGCCCCCGCCTTCATACAGGTAAATGTGGGAATACTGATGGCAAATCACCTCCTTTTGAGGGCCGGTATGCAAGCGAATAGCGATCTGGTTGGTCATCGTGCCCGAGGGACAAAATAAGGCCGCCTCCATGCCAAATAGCGCTGCAATTTTTGTTTCCAGGGCATTGACCGTGGGGTCTTCTCCAAATACATCGTCGCCGACTGGGGCGGCAAACATGGCTTCTTTCATCCCAGCAGTAGGCTGGGTGAGTGTATCGCTTCTAAGGTCAATCGTTAACATCACTCGTTTTATCGTCTTTTTTGAAGAAAAGGTCTAAGCTGCTTTTTCTGTTTTGGAATACTCCTTCCATGTCTGAGAGTTCCAAGTTAAGGGCTTTGGTGGAAATTTGGATTTCGACCAAGGAGATGCCCAAGGAAATCAGCAGGGTGCCCATGCTCACCATAAATACCCAGTTGGCAATATCGGTGTAGCCTTGAAAAAGCAAAAACATGCAGACCACACAGCCCAAAAAACTAAAGACACCGAATAGTTGCATGTTCTTAATCAAGGTTAATCGCCTGCGGAGGTTGTGAATTTGTTCCACAATGATTTCCTGATCTGGGGCTTTCAAGTAATTTTTATGCAGTCCACGAATGAGCGTGGCGATGGCCAAAAACCGGTTGGTATAGGCCAGCATCAATAGCGTGATGGCTGAAAAAAGTAGGGCAGGAGTGGAGAGTTGGAGTTCCATTGAACTAGCGTAAGTCTAAGACGTAAGTTGGGGAAAAGAAATGAAAAAGCCCGCTCCCAACTTTCCAATTGATTTAAATTGGAAGGCTAGAGAGCGGGCTTCAGGAAATTTTGTTGCTTACAAGTG
>JBJOOF010000071.1:0-6871 GCA_046051425.1 Bacteroidota bacterium | reverse complement strand
TCCGAATGCACCTCTTGCGTAGTCCATGAAGTTAGGGTAAATACAACTTCTAAAAATAGGCCAATCTTTAGCAAGAAAAAAGCCCCGAGAGAAATCGGGGCTTAAAAATTTAGTTCCGCTTATTTATTTCATCCCGAATACGGGCAGCTTTTTCATAATCCTCATCGTCAATTGCCTTATCCAACATCGTATTTAGCTTGTCTAAACTAAAATCCTTCAAGGAGTTCTCCTTGGGAGGCGCGCCTTTTCCAGCAACAGATTTACTGGCTTTTTTAGTGGGCTCCTGCTTATCCTCCTCAGTAAACTCAATTCCTGCTTCGGAAAGCACTTTTTCATTACAGAAAATGGGTGCTCCAAAGCGAACTGCTATTGCAATCGCGTCTGAAGGTCTACTATCAATCTCTGCTAAAGCTTTTTCGTTTTTGCTATGGATCTGTGCATAAAATACACCTTCCTTCATTTCAGAAATGACAATCTTTTCAATTTCAAACTGAAAACTATCTGAAAAAGACTTGAACAAATCATGAGTCATTGGGCGATTAGGAATGATTTTCTCAATCTCGATGGCTATCGCTTGAGCTTCAAACATGCCAATGACAATTGGAAGTCTACGCACTCCATCCACCTCTCCCATCACCAAGGTAAATGACCCCGATTGCGAGTGGTTGGACGAAAGTCCCAAGATTTCCATTTCTACCAGTTTTTCCACAAATTTTACTGTGCTGCCTTAAGTGCTGCGGTTAGTTGAGGTACTATTTCAAATGCATCCCCCACAATTCCATAATCTGCTGCCTTGAAAAAAGGAGCCTCAGGATCCTTGTTGATTACCACAATGCATTTGGATGAATTGACTCCCGCAAGATGTTGAATCGCACCTGAAATTCCAACGGCAATGTACAAAGTTGGCGCCACTTTTACGCCCGTTTGTCCTACGTGCTCATGGTGAGGTCTCCATCCGATGTCTGAAACAGGCTTGGAACAACCAGTCGCCGCACCAAGTGTATGCGCTAGCTCCTCAATCATCCCCCAGTTTTCAGGGCCTTTCATTCCTCGACCACCCGAAACCACAATATCTGCTTCAGGAAGCAATACTTCACCTGTAGCTCGCTCTGTAGCTGTTATTTTTGACGCAAAATCGGAATCTGAAATAGCAACAGCAAAAGCTTCAACCTGTGCTTTTGCTCCATCTACCTTTTGATCTACTGCATTCTTTTTGATGGCTAGGATTTTCTTAGTAATAGTGATTGTGGTATCCGCAAAGGCCTTGCCTGTGTAAATACTTCTTTTCACCACAAATCCACCTTCCAGACGAGGGAGCTCTACCACATTGGATACTAGACCTGCGTCCAATTTGATCGCAAGTCGAGCCGCTACCGCATCCCCTAAGGAGGATTTGGCCAAAATCAAAGTGCTCGCTCCCACGGAATTAAAAGCTTGAGCTACGGCACTGGCATGCGCTTGAATCACACCCGCATTGAGACGCTCGTCTGAAGCATGCAATACTTTGGCTGCACCTGCTTCCCCGACAGAAGCCAATTCTTGCGAGTCTATCGTCCCCAAGGCAAGTGCCACTACAGGACCTTCTCCTGTTTTTTGTGCTAACGCAAAGGCATAGGAAACTGCCTCTAAACTGGTTTTTTTAATTTTCCCAGCGGCTTGTTCTACATATACTAAGATCGACATATTCTATTGAATTAGAGTGAATTAAAAAAATGGAGTTAAAGTACTTTAGCTTCATTCTTGAGCAATCGAACCAACTCAGAAACCTGGTCCTTATCTACCAATTTGACAGTACCTTTTGCCGGTGGCAATTGGTAACTGCTTGCTTCTGCTTGCGTTTCTTGACTAGTTGGCTCGACAACAACCAAAGGCTTTGTGCGCGCAGACATAATTCCTCGCATATTTGGAATTTTCCATTCGGCAATGGGTTCTTGACATCCCGCAATCAATGGAAGTTGTGCCTCCAACTGCTCCTTACCCCCTTCAATCTCTCGGGCCATTTTCACGGTCGTTCCATCCAATTCAAGTTTCATCACAGGGGAAAAAGAAGGCATCCCGAGCAACTCTCCTACCATCCCATGGACCATCCCTCCATTGAAGTCAATGGATTCTCTGCCCATCAAAATCAAATCGTATCCTCCAGCTTTGGCCACTTGGGCAATTTGCTTGGCTACAAAAAAACTATCTTTCGGAAAGGAATTTACCCGAATTGCATCGTCAGCTCCAATGGCCAATGCTTTTCTCAAAGTAGGCTCTGTTTCAGCTTCGCCAACATTCAATGCAGTCAAGGTTCCACCGGTTTGATCTCGCAATTCCACCGCTCTCGCCAATGCATAATCGTCATAGGGGCCAATTATAAACTGGACTCCAGTGGCATCAAACTTGGTGTTATTGGCAGTAAATTGAATCTTGGAAGTCGTATCGGGAACATGGGTGATACAAACAAGAATCTTCATTGGTTTAGCGTTTGGTTATTTAGATTTATTTTGCGTGAAAATAACAGGCAAGCGTTAATTAAAAAAACTATTCATGCGCAATTTGGGTCGAATCGAACTTCTAAAAGGTTACTGCAAAGAGGAACCGGATAATCCTTTCAATTTTTATGCATTGGCCCTAGAATACAGAGAATCGGATAAATCTGCAGCTACCGAATTATTTGATTTTGTCCTGTCCAATTTCCCAAATTATCTCCCTGTATATTTCCCAGCTGCCCACTTTTTCTACGAAGAAGAAAAGCTACAAAAAGCAAAGCAACTGTTTGAATCGGGGTTAGCACTTGCCCATGAAGTACAAGACGAAAAAGCAAAAAAAGAGTTGGCGAATGCCTACCAAAACTTTTTGTTTGAAACCGACTTGGAGTAATCGCAAACCTTAGGATTTTTGACAGAAAAGATCTAAATTTTATACAGCCTTGGAATTCTTGATCTAGAAAGATGCTGTACTCCCAACTCGAAATAATCGCCCATTTTTTTGACTTGCTGAAGCAGGATGGACAACGCTACTCCAAGAAAAGCCTCACCATCGCAAAGAAAGCAACTCCAGGTTCCGTAGTCCTCACTGAAACTAGTGACGGACAACGAATCGAAACTACCGCAAAACCTGGGGACTGGCTGGTAGAAAATCAAACAGCTACCAAAGAACATTACTTGGTATCCGAGGCCACCTTCACTAAAAAATACAAACTCCGACAAGCACTTGGAGAAGGTTGGGGTTCATTTGAATCCTTGATTCAAGTTTATGCCTTGAAAGTTCAGGAAAAAGATCTGGCCCCTTTTGGGAATCCAACCCAACTGGAATTTCAAGGTCCACGAGAAAAAACCGTGCTCATTCATCCCGGAGATTACCTAGTGATTCCGGTGGACCAAAGTGAAGCCTACCGAATTACTACAAAGGAATTTGAAGAAACCTACGTCCCAATCAAGGAACCAAAGTAATTTTCCCAAACTGCTTCCCTTCCTTCATGCGATCAAAGGCTTGTTCTGCCTGAGAGAAAGAATAGCATTGATCCACTACGGGTTTGATCTTGAATTTTTCTACCAACTGAAGCATGTTTAAAAAGTCTGCATCAGTCCCCATGGTCGTTCCAATGAGTTGAAGCTGATTCCAAAACAGCTTTCTTGCTTCCAATTGACTGGGATTACCACGCGTGGCTCCATAAAAAACTATCCGCGCTCCTGGCTTGCACACATCCATCAAATTGGAAAGGGTATCCCCTGAAGCTCCATCAATTACCAAATCCATTCCGCCGGTTTGCTGGAGTGCCTGTGTGCTCCAATTCGCCTCGGTGTAGTTAAACCCAGCAGTAGCTCCTTGAGCAATTACTTGATCCAATTTCTCAGTGGAACTACTGCTTACGAACACCTTTGCTCCTAAAGCCAAGGCAAATTGTGCTGCAAATTGCGCCACACCTCCGCCAATTCCCGTCACCAGGACCTGATCACCAGCCTGAACTTGTCCTTTGACTACCAAGGCACGGTAAGCAGTGAGACCTGCCAAAGGAAGTGCAGCCGCTTCCTCCCAATTCAAATGCTTGGGCTTCGCGTGAATTCGATCAGCAGGTACTGCAATGTATTCTGCCAAGGTCCCATTGCTAGGCATTCCCAAGATTTCAAATTCTCGGGATTGAGCCTTTTCATTGGCTCCCCAGTTTTTGGCGGGATTAATGAGTACTTCCTGTCCAACCAAAGAGGGATCTACTCCTGCACCTACTTCTTCCACGATACCAGCCCCATCGGAACCTAAAATCACCCCATCTTTCAAGTTGGGATACAAGCCCTTTCTGCACCATTCATCCCGGTGATTGAGAGCAGCTGCCTTTACTTGAATCAGTACTTCATTATGCCCACAAAGGGGTTTTGGAAGTTCTAAGAGCTGAATTTTAGCCGCTTGGTCTCGTTGAAGTACAATCCCTTTCATGGAATTCGATTAGAATGGAGCGGGCTCATCACCCCCTGAAAATGCACTTTCAATATCCCCTTCGTTTGCTTTGCTGGTTCGCATAAGCGTCTGGTCTGTATCAAAACCACTAACCCCAGAAGCACCTGAGGTAAACTTGCGTGAATAGCCAATTTCAGATGACTGAGAAGGTGGAAATCCCATGCCTCCATCCAAATCTGTAAACTTGGTATATCGCCCTATAAATCGAAGTTTGATGTTATCTAGGGAACCATTTCTGTGCTTGGCGATGATCACCTCTCCTACACCGGCAGTAGAGGCTCCACCTTCGTCTTCGGTGATACCGTAGTATTCTGGGCGGTAGAGGAACATAACCATATCCGCATCCTGTTCGATAGCTCCAGATTCACGAAGATCGGATAGCTGTGGACGTTTATCTCCACCCCGAGTTTCTACCGCTCTGGAAAGCTGTGACAATGCAATCACAGGAATGCTCAATTCCTTGGCAATCTTCTTCAAGGCTCGAGAAATACTGGCAATTTCCTGTTCACGGTTACCTCCAAATCCTCCCTTGGAATCACCTGACATCAGTTGCAAGTAATCCACTACCACCATTTGGATGTCGTGCTGCGCCTTCAATTTTCTACACTTCGCACGCAATTCCAAAATGGATAATGCAGGGGTATCATCCACAAACAAAGGTGCTTTGGAAAGTTTGGCAGTTTTGTGAACCAACTGGGCCCATTCATGATCCGCCAAGGTGCCTTTCTTGATTTTTTCAGAATCCAACTCCGCCTCAGAGGAAATCAATCGATTCACCAACTGAACAGAAGACATTTCCAGAGAAAAAATAGCTACAGGTCGGTTGTGATCCACCGCAGCATTGCGCAATACGGAAAGGACAAAGGCAGTTTTACCCATGGCTGGACGTGCCGCAATGATGACCAAATCTGATTTCTGCCAGCCAGAGGTAACTCGATCCAAGGCGGTAAATCCTGAAGGAACACCCGTAAGTCCGTCTTTTTGATTTTTCCGAGCTTCCAACTCAGTCATCGCATCGCGCAAGATGGAGCGCATGTCCGCGTAATTTTTGCGGATATTCTTTTCGGAAATCTCAAAAAGAGAATGCTCCATCGAATCCAACAATTCAAACACATCCGTGGTATCCTCAAAAGCATCTTTCTGAATGGTTGAAGCTATACGGATCAATTCACGTTTGATGGACTGCTCGGTGATAATTCGGGCATGGTACTCAATATTGGCAGCAGAAGCTACCTTTGAAGTAAGTTCCGTGACATAAAATGCCCCTCCTGCCACTTCCAAGGCTCCATTTTTCCGAAGTTGGGTGGTCACGGTCAACAAGTCGATGGGCTGACTTTCGGTAAACAAATCCAAAATAGCCTGAAAAATCACCTTGTGCGATTCCTTGTAGAAACTCTCCACCTTTAAAATGTCAATAACATTGGTTAAGGCATCTTTTTCCAACATCAAGGCTCCAAGTACGGCTTCCTCTAGTTCAATGGCTTGAGGAGGAACTTTACCTAAATAGTTGGTAGGATTATCAAAAGAAGGCTTTTTTCGGTAGCGACCAGGGGGTGGGGTGTTTTCAGTCATGATTCAAATTTACCTGCTAGGAGGCAAGAGTTTTAAACAATTTTTCCCATAGTTATCAACAAAGTAAAAGGGCGGCCAATATGAAAATCTAAGCCCCAATTGAAGCCACTACTTACGCTACTAAAAACGTGGTTTCAATGAAATAGGGTATGCATTTGGAAAACAATTCTTTTTTGAAACACGCGCTGCGAGGTTTTTTGCCTAAGTTTGACTTAGTAAAAAAACAAGGAATTAACTCTTATGAAACAGTATCATTTCATTGCTATCGGTGGCGCTGTCATGCATAACCTTGCTTTGGCCCTTTTGGAAAAAGGGTACCAAGTAACGGGTAGCGACGATGAAATCTACGAACCTTCCAAAACTCGCCTTCAGAAAGCAGGTATTCTACCTGAAGCCCAAGGTTGGTTTCCAGAAAAAATTCATGCCCAACTAGACGGCATCCTGCTGGGAATGCATGCTCGCATTGACAACCCAGAACTGCTCCGTGCTCAGGAATTGGGGATTCCAGTCTATTCCTTTCCCGAATTTATCTACAACCAAAGTCAAGATAAAAAAAGAGTAGTCATTGCAGGTAGCCATGGTAAAACCTCCATTACCTCCATGATTTTGCATGTTTTGAAGGATCAGGGCATGGACTTCGACTACTTGGTAGGTGCACAAATCGAAGGCTTCGACTTGATGGTTCGCCTATCGGATGCCCCCATCATCGTCATTGAAGGAGATGAATACCTTACCTCACCAATCGACCGTACCCCAAAGTTTTTTCATTACAAGCACGACATCCTTCTGGTCAGCGGCATCGCATGGGACCATTTTAATGTGTTTCCAGATTTTGAGGACTACAAAAAGCAGTTTTCCATGC
>JBJOOF010000070.1:0-19637 GCA_046051425.1 Bacteroidota bacterium | reverse complement strand
GGGCTTGGGTAAGGAATGATTGTGACGCACATACAGCGCCCCAACTCCTTTGGGTCCATACAGTTTATGTGCAGAAAGGGCCATCAAGTGGATTCCCTGCGTGCTCACTGGAATTTTGCCTACCGCCTGTACGGCATCCGTTAAAAAGATAACTCCATGCTTGTCGGCAATCTGGGCGATTTCTTGGATGGGATGAATGACTCCGGTTTCATTATTGGCCCACATCAAGCAAATCATCTTGGTATGCGGCTGTATGCTTTGCTCCAACAAGTTCAAATCCACCTCTCCATCCGAATTAACAGGCAAATAAGTGACCTCCGCTCCTCTTCTCTGAATTTCCGCCATGCTGTCCAATACGGCCTTATGATCGGTTTGGCAGGTAATGTAATGTTGTTTTTCACCAGGAAATAAATCAAATACCCCCTTGATGGCCAAATTCAATGATTCTGTGGCACCTGAGGTAAAAATGAGTTCCTTAGACTTGGCTCCAATCAATTGGGCTACTGCCTCTCGGGCGTCTTCCACTGCCTGCTCCGCCACCCAACCGTACGGATGACTTTTGCTTGCTGCATTTCCAAAATGAGTACCGAAAAAAGGAAGCATGGCAGCAATCACCTCTTCTGCGCAAGGCGTGGTAGCATTGTGATCCAGATAAATCGGGTAATTCATGTCCCTAAACTACTGCTTTTACTTGTTTTTTGAATCGTTCAAAACTCGATTTCCCTACCTTTGGCTTCCCATGCAAGAATCCTGGACATTTGATTTCCCTTTTGACCGGCCTACATCCGAAGCTTGGTCCTGGCTCATCCAAACTCAGCAGCGAGACTTGGGTATTTTTCTGTCCTACTACTACAAAAGACAAGGTGCAGTGGTGGAAAAGGTCCAATTGAAGACTACCCCACAACTGGATTCTCAGGATAGTGGCACCCTCTGCCTAGGGTTTGAGTTGGTTTATTTCAATGCCTGCCAAGATTTACATGAAACTCAAACGGAGGAAATGAAACTAAGCTTTCAATTCGATGCTGACAGAAAGACCCTAAACCTCCTTGGCGCCTATTGGCCAAGTCGTGAGTCAGATGAAATTTAAGCCTGGCCGAGTCTTTTACGTTGCGGTTGGAATTCCTAGCATTTGACGTATTTTTGACAGCGAATTGAAGATTATGAAAGAAGCTACCGAATCCCTGAATTTCATAGAACACATCATCGAAGAAGACCTGGCCAATGGTTTTCCAAAGGAGAAATTGTGCTTCCGCTTTCCACCGGAACCCAATGGCTACCTGCACATCGGCCATGCGGCATCCATCTGCTTAAACTTCGGTTTGGGTGAAAAATACGGTGCTCCAGTCAACCTTCGATTTGACGATACCAATCCTGCCAAGGAAGAACAAGAATATGTAGATGCCATCAAGCGTGACATCGCCTGGTTGGGATTTAACTGGGCCAACGAATGCTATTCCTCTGATTATTTTCAGCAGTTGCACGATTGGGCGGTCTTGTTGATCAAGCAAGGCAAAGCCTATGTAGATCAGCAATCCTCTGAGCAAATCGCCGAACAAAAGGGCACGCCTACCAGCCCAGGTACGCCTAGCCCATTTCGGGATAGAACCATTGCCGAGAATTTGGACTTGTTTGAGCGCATGAAAAATGGAGAATTTGCACCAGGAACCTACCTGCTTCGTGCAAAGATCGACATGGCTTCTCCAAACATGCACATGCGGGATCCAATTTTGTACCGCATCATCCATGCACACCACCACCGCACAGGAGATACCTGGAATATTTATCCGATGTACGATTGGGCTCATGGTGAGTCGGATTACCTCGAGCAGGTTTCCCATTCCATCTGTACCCTAGAATTTAAAGCACACCGAGAATTGTACGATTGGTACTTGGATCAGATCATCGATCCTACCCTACTTCGTCCCAAGCAGCGGGAATTTGCGCGTCGTAACCTAAGTTTCACGGTGATGAGCAAACGTAAGTTGCTCGAACTGGTACAAAAGAACGTGGTGACGGGATGGGATGATCCCCGCATGCCGACCATTTCTGGTTTGAGAAGAAGAGGCTATACGCCGGGCTCCATACGCAACTTTAGTGAAGTGGCAGGTATTTCTCGAAGGGAAAATGTAACGGACGTATCCTTGCTTGAGTTTTGTGTGCGTGAGGACCTAAACCAAAGCGCTACCCGTGTAATGGCGGTATTGAACCCCATCAAGATCGTCCTTCAAAACTATCCGGTAGGACAAACAGAAATCTTGCATTTGGAAAATAATCCAGAAAAAACAGATGCTGGAACGCACGAAGTGCCTTTTTCCAGAGAATTATACATCGAACGCGAGGATTTTAAAGAAGAAGCAGATTCCAACTTTTTCCGCCTTGCCCTAGGTCAGGAGGTTCGCTTGAAAAGTGCCTACATCATCAAGGCAGAATCGGTAGTAAAAGATGCAGCAGGTAATCTTCTTGAAATTCTCTGCAGCTACGATGCGGATTCAAGATCGGGTTCGGGCACTGAAGCAAGCCAGCGAAAGGTAAAGTCTACCATTCACTGGGTATCTGTGGCACATGCCATTCAAGCTGAAGTTCGGGAATACGATCGCTTGTTTTTGGATGAATCTCCGGACACCCATGAATCCAAAAGTTACATGGACTTCATCAATCCCAATTCCTTGAAGGTGATTAAAAATGCCTATTTAGAACCACACTTGGGTAAGGCTAGTCCAAACGAGAGCTACCAGTTCCAGCGCCTCGGCTATTTTACCTTGGATTCAGATTCGCGTGCAGGACAGTTAGTCTTCAATAAGACAGTAGGATTAAAGGATACTTGGGCGAAACAAAATGCAGCCACTGCAAACAAGCAGCAAACTACCGCGAAGCCGGTAACTCAAGCTCCTCAAGAAGCCAAATCAGGATTGACCGAGATTCAACACATCGGTAAAAAGCTGACCAACCTATCGGGAGATAAGCTGGAGGAGGCGCTAAAAGATATCCGAGTTCAAGCAGAAAATGTCTCTTATGAAGAGTTAGAGCCTTTATTCGCCACAGCATCCAAAAAAGTAGGAACACGAATAGCTGTTTTGGTAGCACTTTCCGTGCTTTTGGCAAAAGGAACAACCAAAACCCCAGCAGCTTCGGAGTTTATTGCTTCCTGCCAATCGGATGAATCAAACCTTCTCAGAGAAGAAGCTGCTAAGATTGCTTAAATCGTCAATGCATGGCGAACTAATCCGCTTGAGCGGATCTATTGAGAACCAAAATCAGATTCCAAAATAGGATTATTCGTAATACTGCCAGCCTATTGACAGCTACAGATGATCCAATAACCAAAAAAAGCCCCGCATCACTGCGGGGCTTTTATTGTCGTGATTTACCCTCTTTTGATTTGCAATTGGATATCAGAGAACTCCTTTTGCTCGATGAAAGGCTGACTGCGTAGTCTTCTGCCGGTGGCCGCAAAGATCGCATTCGCAATCGCTCCTCCCGTAGGCGGCAGTGCAGGCTCACCCAATCCAGTCGGATCAAATCCCGAGTCCACAAAGTGCGTCTCGATTTCTGGAACTTCTTTCAAACGAATCAATCTATAACTGTCAAAGTTTCGCTGCTTAGGCACACCCGCTTCAAAAGTCAGGTTGGTGTACATCGCATGCCCCATACCATCCACAATTCCACCACGAACCTGGTGATTGGCACCGGTAGGATTCACGACCAAACCGCAATCTGTCACTGCAGTGATTTTCTTCAGGGTAGGTACACCCCCAGCCATCTCGATGTCAGCCACTTGAGCCACATAGGATTTATGGGAGAAATAGACGCTGAATCCTTGTTTTACCGAAGGATTTTTGCCCCAATTGGACTTATCCTTCGCCATTTTCACGACACCTAGCATTCGATCCACATCGTAGCCAAGCTCCCCTACTGGTTTGGTTTTGGCACGATTCAATAGTTCCAATCGCAAATCAACAGGATCCTTACCCGCTGCTAAAGCAACTTCATCTAGGAAGCTTTGCTCAGCATAAGCCAAGAAATTAGTAATAGGTGCTCTCCAGGCATTCGTAGTGATACTTGAAGCATGTTCGATGGTTTCAATTAATACGTTATCTACAGCACCCGTCGGAAAATTAGTTTCTCGGGTAGTATTACCCGCATTCATTCCGACTCCACGTAGTTTATAACCAATCAGGGATCCAGTAGCATCCAAAGCTGCTTCAAATCGGTAGCGAACAGCAGGTCGATAGGCACCTCCCGTCAATTCGTCTTCCCGGCTCCAGGTTACTTTCACTGGAGCTTTGATGGCACGAGACACTTCTACCGCTTCAACAACATAATCTGCACGAAGTCTTCTTCCAAATCCTCCGCCCAAACGCGTGATGGCGACTGACACATTTTCTGGTGGAATTCCGAGCAATGCGGCCGTTTCCTGACGTGCGCGATCTGGTGTTTGTGTAGGTCCTACAAGTTCCACTTTATCCCCTTGCACATGTGCGAAGAAGTTTTCCGGTTCCATCGGTGAATGTGCTAGAAATGGACACTGGTATTCAGCAGTTACAATTTTTGCAGCAGACTTGAATGCAGATGCAACATCTCCATCCTTACGTTTCACCTCGGACTTACCCTTGGCCATCAGCTCGGTAAACAAGCGATCGTGGTCTGTGGAACTCTCCACTACCCCATCGGGTTCGTAGTTCACTTTTAATAACTTTTTGGCTTTCAATAGAGGCCAGGTAGAGGTTCCTACCACCGCCACACTGGATCCAAAAGTAACCACGTTGGTAACACCCACTACAGCCCGTGCTGCACTATCGTCAACTGACACTAGTTTCATTCCAAATGGAGCACGTTGGATCATGGCGTATTGCATTCCTTCCCGCTGGAAATCCAGACCATACATGGGCTTTCCTGAATACATATCCTTGGCATCCACATTTTTGACTGGGGTACCGATGATGGTAAAGTCTTTCTTGTCTTTAAGCGTCACCTCCTCAGGTGCAGTAAGCGTGGAAGCAACTGCTACAAATTCTCCAAAATGTCCTTTTTTGCCTGATCCCTCATGGCTAATCATTCCCTTAGAAACGGTGATTTCTGCAGCAGGAACTTTCCAAGTTTGTGCGGCGGCTGCCACCAAAACGAATTTGGCAGTTGCCCCTGCTTTTCGTAGTCTTTCCCAGCTATGCGGCATAGCTCCAGAGCCACCGGTAAGCTGTCTTTCGTATTTTTCAGGATCCAAATTGGCTTGGACTACCCGCACCTTTTCCCAATCGGCCTCCAATTCTTCGGCAACCACCATAGGGAAGGAGGTTTTGATATTTTGCCCTAATTCGGGGTTAGGCGAAAAGATGACCACATCTCCAGTTGGAGAGATGGATAGAAAACTATTGAAAGATTTGGCTTGCGCTAAAACTTGCTCGATGCTGAGGATCTCAATCTTTGGAGAGTCACAACTAAACCAGTTGAATCCGATTACTAATCCGCCAGCAGTAGTTCCAGCGATTTTCAGAAAGTCTCTTCTGCTTGTTCCTGTCTGTGTTTTCATAGTTATTTGGATTTAGCGGCTAGTGCTACAGCCTCTCTAATTTTATGATAGGTACCACAGCGACAGATGTTTCGGTTCATCGCATTGTCAATTTCTTCCAAAGTCGGAGAAGGATTTTGCTCTAAAAAAGCTGCTGCGTTCATGATTTGCCCAGCTTGGCAATAGCCACATTGAGCCACATCGACCTCATCCCAAGCCTTCTGTACCGGGTGATCCCCATCCTGAGAAAGCCCTTCGATGGTCGTCACTTCTGAATTTCCAATGCTAGAAACCGGAGTAACGCAGGAGAAAATGGCGTTTCCATTCAAATGAACGGTGCAAGCGCCACATTGAGCGATGCCACAGGAAAACTTAGTTCCCACAAGATTCAAATGATCCCGAAGAACCCAAAGTAATGGGGTGTCGTCTTCCACCTCTACCTGGTGCGTGGTTCCATTTACTTTTAGTGTAAAATTTGCCATATCTGGTTTGTTTTTAGACTTTTAAACTACTAAAAAAGTGTTGTAAAAACCAACCAATTTTGTGAAAGGATAAAAGAAAGGTTGAATTGCAAAAGGTTTTGAATTTGAAAACTTCTCTCTGAACCTAAGAATCCAAACTTGTTCTAAGTACAAATCCTAAAAATTGACATTTTGTTGCGGAGAGATTTTTTTTATCTTCGATTTATCTTTTTTACCCAAACCTGAAAAAAATGTCTCAAACCATCAAAGCAGCCATAGTCGGAACTGGATTTATTGGTCCTGCACACCTAGAAGCACTGAGAAGAATTCCTAATGTAGAAGTTGTTGCCTTGGTAGAAGTAAACCAAGCACTTGCAGACGAAAAAGCGAAGCAATTGGGCATTCCAAGAGCTTATGTTTTTGCCGATATGCTCAAACAAGATGATATCGATGTAGTCCACATCTGTACGCCTAATTTTCTCCACTACAGCCAAGCCAAGGCAGTATTGGAAGCAGAAAAGCATGTGATCTGTGAAAAGCCATTGGCCATCAGCCTGGAAGAAGCTGAAGATTTGGTGAAAATCGCCAAAACCACAGGCCTGGTGAATGCGGTGCACTTCAACCTACGCTACTACCCTATGGTACGCCAAATGAAGGTCATGCGTGAAAAAGGAGAATTGGGAGAAGTGTATTCCATCATGGGTTCTTACCTACAAGATTGGCTTTTCCTACAGACAGATTACAACTGGAGACTAGAACCAGACAAATCTGGAGATTCTAGAGCCATTGCAGATATCGGTTCCCACCTATTGGACATTACCGAATACGTGACCGGATTGAAGATCACCGCTGTAATGGCTGATTTCTCCACGGTCCACAAGACCAGATTGAAGCCACTAAAGGCTATTGAAACCTACTCGGGAAAGATGTTGACTCCAGCCGATTACCAAGAGGTGCCGATCAATACAGAAGATCATGCTACGGTACTTCTTCGTTTTGACAACGGTTCCAAAGGTTCCATCACCGTATCCCAGGTAAATGCTGGACGTAAGAACAGACTCAATATTGAAATCGCCGGTTCTGTATCCGCTTTTGAATTCAATTCAGAACGTCCAAATGAACTGTGGATTGGTAAGCGTGAAAAAGCCAACGAGCAACTGATGAAAGACCCTTCCCTGGTGCATCGGGAGGTAAGTTCTTTGGTAAGTTTCCCTGGCGGACACAACGAAGGCTTCCCAGATACTTCCAAGCAGCTCTTCAAAGAGGTGTATGCAGCGATCGCAGCGGGTAAGCAACCCGAGCATCCTACTTACCCTACCTTCGCAGATGGCTGGCGTGAATTGTTGATTGGTGAGCGCATCGTAGATAGTAACAAGAAGCAGGCTTGGGTAAACATTTAAGCCCCTTTAAACCAAAATAATTAAACCATTCTTCACCTGGGAGGTTAATTCCTTAGCCTGAAGAAAGTTTAGAAGGCTTTACTAAAAATTAAATAGATACACATGAAATTACAAAAACTAGTTCTCGCTTTTTCGCTAAGCATTTTCTTTGCCTTGGCAGCAACAGCTCAAGACAAACCAAGCCCTGCGAAAACTGCCGAAGGTGAAGTGGCAGGAGCAAAAATCACCATCAACTACTCTTCCCCAGCCGTAAAGGGCCGCACCATTTGGGGTGATTTAGTTCCTTTTGGAAAGATCTGGAGAGCTGGTGCAAATGATGCCACCACCTTCACCACTACAAAAGACATCACCATCGAAGGACAAAAACTGGCTGCAGGAACTTACAGTTTCTTCATCATTCCAGGAGAAAGCCAATCTACTTTTGTGTTCAACAAGGTAGCTAAGCAGTGGGGTTCCTACACCTACGACGAGAAGCAAGACATCCTTCGGGTAAATGTGGCTTCCCAGCAAAACTCGACCCTAGAGGAAAGATTAGTCTATGAAGTAAAGGCTGATTCCTTCGAAATTCGATGGGAATATGGTAAAGCAGCTGCCAAAATCGGCGCTTAATTTCCCGCAATCACATCAATCCCCACAAGAGCAATTTTGTGGGGATTTTTTTATTCTTTTACCGATCCTACTTCATCCGCCAGTGGCGGATTTGTATTTTTGTTGTTCATGTCAATTCTTCCTCTTTCTAAACTGGATCTCCCAGTAGCTGAAATTATCCCAGCCGTAAAAAAGCAACTTTCAACAGGTAATTCTGTGATCATTCAAGCACCTCCTGGTGCAGGAAAAAGTACGCTATTGCCCCTTTCCTTACTCCAGGAACCCTGGTTGGATAGTAAAAAAATCTTGCTGCTTGAACCAAGACGCTTGGCTACCAAAAGCATTGCACAGCGGATGTCAGATTTGCTGGGAGAAGAAGTAGGACATACCGTAGGCTACCGCATTCGATTTGATACCTGCGTCACTTCAGCTACCCGATTGGAAGTGATTACGGAGGGAATTCTTACCCGAATGCTTCACCAGGACAATGCCTTGGAGGATGTAGGGATGGTCATTTTTGATGAGTTTCACGAGCGCAACCTATTTTCCGATGTGGGCCTTGCGCTTTGCCGGGAAGTGCAGCAGGTGCTGCGGGATGATTTGCGCATTGTGCTGATGTCTGCTACGATCGATTCGGAACAGCTTTCCAAACTTTTGGATGCACCCGTCATCCAAAGTAAAGGGAGGCAATATCCTGTTGCAGTCAATTACCTGCAGGAAGTGGATGAATATGCCATCGGAGAAGATGCGGCAAGGCAACTCATTCCACTGACCAAGCAACATGCAGGGGACTTTCTGGTATTCTTACCAGGTCAGGGTGAAATCCGAAAAGCCGAGGAGGTTTTGAAAAAAGCCTTGCCTACGGATGTGGTAGTTCCGCTTTTCGGACAACTTTCTTTTTCAGAGCAGCAGCGGGCCATTCTTCCACATCCCAGTGGAAAGCGAAAGATCGTACTTGCCACAGATATTGCAGAAACATCCTTAACGATTGAAGGAGTTACCGTAGTTGTAGATACCGGCTTTGTGAAGTCCAACCGTTTTGATCCGCGTTCAGGTCTTTCCAAATTGGAACTCCACCGCATTAGCAAGGATTCTGCGGATCAACGAAGTGGTAGAGCAGGAAGGTTGGCAGCAGGCCATTCCTATCGCTTGTGGACTAAGGGTACGCAGGCGCAATTGGCGGATTTTCGCACACCCGAACTCCTAGAAGCCGATTTGACGAGTCTTGTCCTCGACATGCATGTCTGGGGCAAAAAGGATATCCGCAGCATGACCTGGCTCAATCCTCCCCCAGTGAATTCCCTGTTGTCGGCAGAAAAAGTCCTGGAAGCCATTGAGGCACTCGACCAAGGTCAATTGACTCCGCATGGGAAAGAACTCCATCAGGTACCTGCCCATCCAAGAATCGCCCACATGCTTGTCTATGCCAAAAAGGCAAACCTCCTCCCTCTAGCCACCGATATTGCGGCCATTCTAGAGGAAAAAGACCCGCTTGCATCCCAAGCTGGAGTAGACCTCAACCTTCGAATTGAAGGACTGAGACGCTTCCGAGGTCAGGTAAATGGCGCATTTGCCTACAAAAAGATTGATAAGGTGGCCGCCCAATACCGTAAACTACTTTCCGTAAACCCTGAAAATAGCCCAGTAGATCCTTGGGCTACAGGTCTTTTGCTCGCCTATGCCTATCCAGAGCGAATTGCAGCTGCAAGACCTGGAAACAATGCCCAATTTCAACTCGCGAATGGTAAAATTGCCCAAATCGGGCATAAAGATGATCTCGCATACGAATCCTGGTTGGCAGTAGCGCACCTGGATGCTCGAGATGGAATGGGCAAAATATGGATGGCGGCACCTTTGAATCCTAAGGATTTGGCTCCCATGCTCAAAACAAAAGAAGTGCTGGAATGGGATCGAAAGAAAGGGGGCTTGCAAGCACATGCCGAGATTCGAATAGGAGCAATTGTCTTGGGAAATAGACCACTCCCAAAGGTGAACCCGGAACTAGCTGTTCAACTACTTCTTGAAACCATTCAAGAGGAAGGGGAATTTTTGCTGGATTGGAACGAGTCTGTAATGGAATTGATTGCACGTGTACAGTCAGTAGCCACTTGGCATCCGGTTCAGGGCTGGCCTAACTGGTCGGTAGAGTCACTCTGTGCAAGTGCATCGGATTGGCTGGAACCCTACTTGATGGGTATTACGAAAAATGAGGAATTGAAGAAATTGAATCTTAGTCAATTTTTGATGCATTCCCTTTCTTTTGAGCAGCAGCAAGAACTAGATAGGATAGCACCAAAGCATTTAACGGTACCTTCTGGCAGCGAAATAGCCATACACTACCAAGAAGATGGCAGCTCCCCTCGCCTTTCGGTTCGCTTACAGGAACTATTTGGGATGCTAGAAACCCCGAAAGTGAATGAAGGAAGCATCCCCATTTTGATCGAATTGCTATCGCCTGGCTACAAACCGGTACAGCTCACCCGAGATTTGAAAAGCTTTTGGATCTCTGGCTATTTTGAAGTCAAAAAAGAACTCAAGCAGCGCTACCCCAAGCACTCCTGGCCAGATGATCCAATCCAGGCACAAGCTGTCCGAGGAGTCAAAAAAAGAGAATAAAGAAGGATTACTCCTCAAAAAGGTCCTTCAATTCCTGCAGCATGGGCTCTACTTCCAACTTCTTCAAGGCTAGGCTTTCCTCGTCTTCAGGATTGTGTAGGTAATGATTCCAATGCTTCTCGGCTTTGCGAATGGTTCTTGGTGTAATGTCAAATTCCACGCTATCCAAATATCCCTTCGCAAGTGTAGATGCTTTGAAATTGCCGAAAAGAAACACTCGGAAAATATCCACAAAGCGCTCAGCAAGGTTAAAATCTTCTAAAATTTGAACGAAAGCACCTTGTATAGCTTTGTTCTTTTTATCCAGAATGGCCTCAAAAATGGCATCTAGGGATTCTTCATTCCAGGAAGTTTTGGATAAGGCACGACAAGCCAAATAGGCTATTTCCCATTGATCTCCCTTTACCAAGGTAATCAAGTGGTCTTTCGTCTCTTCATCAGCCATGCCCCCAAGTTTGTCCGCAAAGTGATACGCCTCCTCTTCCTTTGGGTCGCACATCCGATTTAGAACTTTTTGTATGTCTTCCTGCATATTGTTTATTTCTTTGTGCAAAGATAGCCAAGCAACTGGCTTTACGATGAAAATACCGCAAACTCAGGTTTTAAGTGATGATCAGGCCCTTCAGCTACTAAAAATAGCCGAATTGAAGGGCTGGCAAATCCACTATGTATCTGATAAGCATCAGTTGCTCTTCGAAAACGAGAGTGGATGGCTAGCCAAACTGTATATGCCCTGGACGCAAGTTTGGCTACCTGAAAGCGGATTTAGCCTTGCAGATGATGTACATTATTGCATCACGCTGGTGAGAGCCGGACAAGCTGCTGTGGGGTATTTCCATCAAGGAATATTACTGGACCACAAGGTTTTTCGTGCTTACCTAGTCCGTCAGAAGCAAGGAATGTCTCAGTTTAAATACTTGAAAACCAAAGGAAAATCTAGATCTGGTTCACGCATCAGATTAGAAGAAACGCTTGTATTTTTTAAAGAGATCAACGAGCGGCTCCAGGTGTATGCCAAACAGTATCCCCTCAATTTTTGGGGTCTAGGATGTGCCAAAACCATGTGGCCCTTGTTATTTGATGGGGAGGTGAAACCACCCTTCACTTCCAAATCAGACGAATTGATCGAACTGCCCTATCCCTTCGCAAAAGGCTCTTACGAGGAGTTACAAGCATTGGAACTGAGATTGCAGCAATTTCATTTACTTCTGTCACCTGCAGGTGAGCCCTTGATTCAATTAGAGCAAGTACCCAATCCCGAAGCAGACGATACCTGGTAGGCATAAAAAAACCTTTGGCTTCCGAGGAAACCAAAGGCAAAAAGGAAAGTGGGCGTTGGTTTAGCTTTCTTTAGTTCCTTTTTCTGGAAAAGAATAGGACAACATGTTTAAGGTTTCATGTGCCATTTTGATGTTGTATTCGTATGCCAAGCTCTTGTAGTTCACCAAATCAACGATGGTACCAATAAAACACAAGCCTACGGTGATCAGGTATAAGATGCCTAGCCCAATTTGACCGAGGATAAATCGGTGCAATCCTGCAAACCCAAAGAATCCCAATAGGGTCAAAATCAAAATCATCTGCGGGTCTTTACGTCTTGCTCGGTACACTTGAGCAAATAAAGAAGCTTCCTCTTCATCCATGGTCTTCATCAACCCTTGGATGTAGCCCAATTCCATTCCTTCCAATTCCGGAAGATGTCTCAATACATTAGCCATAGTGTGCGCTGTTTTTTAATTGTTTGATTAATACCCAAATACGATGAAAGATCGCTCCATAAGCCAAACTTGCTGCGGGATGCAGTTGCCAAGAGGCCTGAAACTCCCCTCGAGCCAAGAGATTCATGGCTCTTCCCAAACCACATCCTGGGCACCATTCGATACCCAAGTTGTGCAGTGGACAAAGACTGAATGCCTCAACCGACGGATTGATCGTAAGAATGGCTGCTATGCTTCCAATCCAGAAAATTAATTCCAGAGGGATTTGCCTAGTCCATTGCTTTACTTCGTTCATGTGATCTGGAATTACGAAAATGATGCCAATTCCCAAAAAAAGCAGGAATGAACGTTTTTGGCCGATTGAACATTTTTTCTTGTTAGAAAGCGAACAGCAAGTTGTTCGATTACGAACGCTTATGCTCTGGTAATTGAAGTTCAAGCACCCTACCGAACTGCAGGATTTGCTGACTTTCTAGATTCTTTTTCAATGCTGCATGGTTTTTCTGAGTACCAAAGGTTTTGAAACCTGTCCCCTTTAAAACTAGACCCAAAATATCCCCTGGAATCTGAAGCTTGGAAGAAATACCAACCGCCTTGGAGGCTTCTTTTCCAAGAAAAAATGTAAGTATAGATTCCAATTGTGTAGTTAATACTGGGTCTGGGATGTTGTTCTGATAGAATTCTAGAAGCGCTCGGGTGAGTTTCTTTCCAGCCTCAGAGGCTTTCAATTGCCGCTTTCGAATAAGGCGATCCAATTCAAAAGCTTCCTTGGCATTGGTTGGCCAAAGGCTAGTTTCTACCCCCATCAGTTCCCCAATCCATTTCCAATAGCGTAACAAAGCTTGGTGCTCTTTTGGGTTGGGCGACAATCCCATTTTGGTCATCCCTCGCAGCACGATATGGCTAAATGCCAGATTGGTACCCAAAAGGTCTTCCTGGTTGATGGGTTCCCCAAATGCCGGGTCCCAATCTTTGGCATATTTTCGAATAAAGTACCGGCTATAGGCATGAATCAACCGAACCTTGGCGCAAGTGAGGAAAGCAGCATCTTGGCTCGTAAATGCACCTGGCTTGAAGATGTCCAATACAAAACGGGTGGTCTCCCCTAGCCTTTCGCCGATTTGGTCTAGGATCCGCTGGGAACGAACTAGTACTTGGGCTCCATCCGCAAATGCATAGCAATAAGGCAAGGAGTAAAATCCGAGCATAGCTAGATACAAATCTCCATTTCGCTCAAAATAAGCCTGCGCTTGTTGCTGATCTTGTATTAAAAACTCTTTTTCCTTAGCCAGGTAAAAACCAAAATAGCGGTTCAATTCTTCGGGAAAATTGTTTGGAATACTAGTTGGAATAGATTCCCAAGAATTGATTTCTTTTGCAAATTGAGGGTTTGAAACCAATACCTGTACCGCCTGATCAGCCAAATGGTCTTTTTTCAGGCGCAATTGGTCAAAAATAGTGTTGGTATATTGTGAGAGTAGTTGCACATCTTCATAACCGAAAATCCGTACTTTAGTTGGCTCAAAAATGGTATCAATGCGAATAATTTATTTCACCTTCTTCCTAGGCATGCTATTTCAGTGCAGCCTACTTCGTGCCCAGGTATCCACAGACTTGTGGGTGGTGGATACAGAAGGTAAAGGCGGGCAACTGAAAATGTTATCCAGTACAGCCAAGCCACTTACCAATCGTCCTGAATACGACAATCAACCTAGTTTCATCAATGATTCTGAATTGATTTTTTCCGCGGCAGATGAAAAAGGAAATCACGACCTGATTCTGTATAGTTTTCGAACAAATAGATTTACTAACCTCACCAAAACTTCTGATCGTAGTGAGTATTCACCAAGCCTAACCGAATGTGGATCGTATTTTTCTGCCGTTGTGGTAGAGCCAGATGGAACTCAGCGGTTGTGGTTGTATCCAGTTACTGGAGATGCTCCAGAATTGTTGTATGAAGACATTTTTCCAGTAGGGTATTACGATTGGTACGATGGAAAGGCTGCGCTATTTGTGCTCGGCGAACCCAATTCCTTGATCTATGTCCGTGGCAAAGGAATGGTAGATACCCTGGACACGGACATCGGTAGAACGGTCAGAAAACGACCCAATACTTCCGAAATCTCCTATTTAGATCGGAAGAAATACCTAGTTACAGATCAAGGAAAAGTATTCGGTATCGCTTCGTTCAACCTAAAGACAGGAGCACGAAAGGATTACGGATTTGCTATCCCTGGCTCTCAAGATTTTATATGGATAGACAAAAATCACCTCCTGATGGCAAAAGGAAATGAGGTATTTACCAAACATATTCAGGAAAAAAATTGGCAATCCTTGGGAAAAATTGAATCTTCAAGCCATCAAGGAATTACTCGGATGGCCTTCAACCCCGATCTCAACAAGTTAATTCTTGTGCTTAACCGAAATCCAACTCAAAAAAATGAACCCTAAAATTTATCTAGTTGGCCTGACTGCAGGCCTTACTTTGGTTAGTCATTCGCTCTTCGCACAGCTTGAAGATAAGCGTGGTATTGTAGTCAAAGGAGCCCAGCTTGAATTGGTAAAGGATGGTTTTGCCTTTACCGAAGGACCCGCAGTCAATCGTTTTGGAGACGTCTATTTCACCGATCAGCCCAACGATAAAATCTACGTTTGGAATGCAAATAGCAATCAAGTTAGCCTAGCCAAAGAAGGCACTGGTCGTTCCAATGGCCTGTATTTTCAATTGGACAGCAAACTGATTGCCGCTGCAGACTTACGAAATGAGTTGGTGGAGATGGACCTAAAAACTGGAAAAGAAACGGTTTTGGTTCCATCCTTCAAAGGCAAAAAATTAAATGGTCCCAACGATGTCTGGGTTCGACCAAGTGGTGGACTGTACTTTACTGATCCACTGTATCCCCGTCCCTATTGGGAGGGAGTTAGAAGCAATGAAATGCAGCAAGATGGGCAACATGTGTATTTCCTATCTGAGGATAGAACCGAACTTTTCCGGGTAACTCAAGATTTAAAACAACCCAACGGGATTATAGGTACACCAGATGGAAAGTACCTGTTTGTGGCGGATATTGGGGCCTCTAAAACCTGGAAATATGATATTCAGGCCGATGGTTACTTAACCAACAAAACCTTGTTTTGCGAGATGGGATCCGATGGGATGACTATCGATAACAAAGGAAACGTGTACTTAACGGGCAAGGGAGTCACCGTTTTCGATCGAAATGGAGAGAAAATTGCCCATATCCCGGTCCCTGAAGGTTGGACCGCTAATGTCACATTTGGCACCCTTGAACGCAACGTGTTGTTTATCACCGCATCAGATGCCGTTTACACGCTGAAAATGAAAAGTAGAGGGGTTTGGTAATGCTTAGTCGACGGTCCACGGTTGACAGACGACAGCTAACTTAATTGAACTTCAAATTTTGTTTCCTTTGGTACCTAGTTGCAAAGGGGATAACATTAAATAAAAAAAGACGGGATCTACTCCCGTCTTTTTTTTTGAATAAATACAGTAGTCGTACCTTCTTATAGTTCTTGCAAGGCTTGCTGCAAGGTTTGGTCAAAGACCTCATCTGGCTGTGCTCCAGAAATGCCGTATTTCCGGTCAAATACAAAGAAAGGTACGCCTTTCACTCCTATCAACCTGGATTCATACACATCCTGGTCAATTTCTGGATCAAAACTAGCCGAATCCAACACCTGCATTGCTCCTTCCCTATCCAATCCTACCGCCTCGGCACAGTCGAGCAAGGTATCCTGCTGATCTATATTTTTACCTTCCTCAAAATAGGCTTGAAACAAGCGTTCCTTCAACTTGTCTTGCTTGCCCTTTTCTTTTGCAAAGTGAAGCAATCGATGGGCCTGTTTGGTATTGGCCACAAGCGTATGCTCAAAATCAAAATTTAAGCCTTCCTCCCTACCCATGGCAGCTACCTGAGCAGTCATTTGAATGGTTTGATCTAAAGTCCAACCCTTCGTTTGCGATAAATAGGTCAGCGTATTTTGATTTTCATTGGTTTGCAAGTCAGGATTCAACTGAAAACTCTTCCATTCGATTTGAATCGAGGAGGAATCCGGTAATTTTTGAATCGCTTTTTCCAGTTTCCGCTTACCGATGTAGCAAAAAGGGCAAGCGATATCGGACCAAATTTCAATTTTCATCTGATTTTTTGTTTCTTCATGTGTTAAACAGCATCAATCACAAAGAGTTCCCAAAATTAGTGAAAACAAAAGAATGCCCCTCCTGCGCCATGGAAGTCGATAATTCGCTTTCGATTTGTCCTATCTGCCAGTTTGAATTTCCAAAACGTGCGCCTTGGATTACAGGAATGGCTATCTTTTTACTTATAGTTTGGTTACTTTCCTACCTCCTTTAATTCCAATGCCATGAAAAAACGTTCCTTTTTAAAATATTTTGCAGCCCTAGGCCTTGGGGGATCCTTACTTCCTTCTGAACTAAAAGCCTTTGATTTCGATGCTTTAGATTGGTCGAGTGAAGATATTTGGGATAAGTTGCGGGCGGGTTACCGGCTCAAACCAGATTACCTCAACTTTGAGAATGGCTACTATTGCTTTCTCCCAGAGGAACTGCTCGAAAAATACATAAAACATGTTCGGGAGATCAACTACCAAGCCTCCCATTACATGCGGGGGGTTCAATTTGAAAATAAAGCTAAATCTGCTGCAGCGCTAGCCACTTTGGTAGGTGCTTCGCCCGAAGAGGTAGTATTGACTCGAAATACGACCGAGTCCTTGGACTTGATTATTTCTGGCTACCCTTGGAAGGCTGGTGATGAGGCAGTTTTTGCCAACCAGGACTATGGCACCATGCAAACCATGTTTGAGTTGGCATCCAAACGCTGGGGAATCAAAACCGTGAAAGTGGACATTCCCATGCATCCCAAATCGGATGAAGAAGTAGTGGAGGTTTATCGAAAAGCAATTACGCCCAAAACCAAGCTGTTGATGGTGCCGCATATTGTCAATATCACCGGGCATATCCTTCCCGTGCGGAAAATTGCCGACATGGCACATGCCCAAGGGGTAGAAATCATGTTGGATGGCGCGCATGCAGTTGGTCATTTTACCTTTAGCATGAAAGATCTGGATTGCGATTATTACGGATCCAGCCTACACAAATGGCTAAGTGTCCCCTTAGGCGCAGGCTTGCTTTTTGTGAAAAAAGAAAAGATTTCTAAAATCCAACCACTTCTGGCACCAGGTAACTTGAACTTGACCAGCATTGCCTACCTCAACCACATTGGTACCCACCCTGCGGCTACGGATTTGACCGTATTGGATTCCATTGCTTTTCAAGAGAAAATCGGTTCCAAGCGAAAAGAAGATCGACTTCGGTTTATCCAAAAGTACTGGTCAGATCAAGTGCGAAATGTACCTGGCATTCGTGTAAACACTCCCGAGGATCCTGCTCGATGCTGTGGTATTGGAAATGTCTGGGTAGAAAAGTACAGTCCCACAGATATGGGAAAAATACTGATGGACAAATACAAGATATTTACCGCTCCGATCGATGGAGCTGGAGTACAGGGAGTGCGTGTCAGTCCAAACATTTACACCAGTACAGCAGACTGCGATGTGCTGGTAGCAGCCTTGAAAGAAATGGCGCAATAAGTCCTAGAAAAACGGAACAAGGGGGCTAAGATCGAGTGGATTAGCCCCCTTTTTTTATGAATTGCTAAAAAAAATAGGGATTTGTATAACTTTTTGAAATAAACACTTGCAATTCATTGCAGGAGATACAACATTTGCACCCTCAAATTATGGAAAACCAAATGCACAACGCCTCTTTTCTAGGCTTGTCTTCGACAAAGGCAGGATGTATGTTGGTGCCCACTACTTTTTTAGCTGCACGCTTGAGGCAGTCCCTTAGGGTTTAACCCTAGATTCACTTTGCATTCCTATGTGGAAAGCACACCTTGCACACCCCTATTCTAGTTTAACCCATTTACTTGCACCTCCTCAACTTGAGGATTGCATTTAAAACACGAATCGATGGAAGAATTAACATTCCTTATTCGAGTAGCCGACAGCTCTCACAAAGTATATGCAAACCAAATCGCTGCAGAGATGGAAGATTCTGCCAAGGCGAGAGGTACAGGCATTGCAAAAAGAAGTCCTGCTTACTTGGAAGCCAAAATGGACGAAGGAAAAGCAGTAATTGCTTTGACCAATGATGGGAAATGGGCAGGGTTCTGCTACATTGAAGCTTGGGGCCACGGCAAGTTTGTAGCCAATTCAGGTCTAATCGTTGCTCCTCAATACCGACAGTATGGTTTGGCACGAAAAATCAAGCAAGAGGTATTCAAGCTGAGCCAAGTGAAGTTTCCAGAATCAAAAATCTTTGGATTAACTACCGGTGCTGCGGTGATGAAAATCAATTCAGAACTAGGGTATGTCCCTGTTTCCTACTCCTCATTGACCGATGACGAGGAGTTTTGGAAAGGATGTCAAAGCTGTGTCAATTTTGAAATTCTAATGTCAAAAAAGAGACAAAACTGCTTGTGTACAGCCATGCTTTACGATCCAAATTCTAAAAAAAGCAAATCAGCAGACGAGTAACTGAAAACATACTCGACCCCAACCCCTATTTAAATCAATATTTCACTAGTTGACCTTATGAAAAAAGTAGTTTTAGCTTATAGCGGTGGTTTGGATACCACTTTTTGTGCCCTTCACCTTTCTAAGGATTTGGGACATGAAGTTCATGCCGTATTGGTCAACACAGGTGGATTCTCTGCGCAAGAATTACAAGACGTTGAAAACCGCGCCCATGCCCTAGGAGTGGCTTCCTTTAGGATTTTAGATGTGGTTCAGGACTATTACCAGTCGGTGATTCGCTACCTAGTTTATGGGAATGTGCTCAAAAATGACACGTATCCCCTTTCGGTATCTGCTGAGCGCATTGTACAAGCTAAATCCATTGCGGAATATGCCCTATCCATTGGCGCACAAGCAGTAGCACATGGCTCTACAGGTGCAGGCAACGACCAAGTTCGATTTGACATGATCTTTCAAATCCTTGCTCCCAAAGTAGAAATCATCACTCCTATCCGCGATCTCAAACTTAGCCGTCAAGAGGAAATTGACTACCTCAAATCTCATGGGGTATCCATGAATTTTGAGAAAGCAGCCTATTCGGTAAATAAAGGGATTTGGGGAACTTCTGTGGGTGGAAAAGAAACACTCACCTCTTCGGATTATCTTCCCGAAAATGCCTGGCCTACTCCTGTGACTGAAACTGAACCGAAAGAAGTAAAATTGACTTTCGTTCAAGGCCAAATTAAAGGGATTGATGGAGTACCTTATGCTAATTCAGTCGATGCAATTT
>JBJOOF010000069.1:0-6934 GCA_046051425.1 Bacteroidota bacterium | reverse complement strand
TTGATAAGTAAAGGAATCGATGACTTCAAGCACCTGCTCATATTCTCCTGCTACCAAGCATACTGGCCAATCGCTTCCAAAGAGGAGTCGTTTGGGACCAATGATTTCCAAAGCAATTTCTAAGTAGGGGTAGAGTTGGTTGGCATCCCATTTTTTCCAGTCAGCCTCGGTAACCAGCCCGGACACCTTGGCATGGACGAGTTCGCGTTCTCCAAAGGGCTGCAGGCTTTTTTTCCATGCTTTCCAGTCCCCAGACTTGATGTCTGGCTTGGACAAATGGTCAATTACGAAGCGCTGATTCGGACATTTGTCCACCATGGTTAACGCAGCGGATAGCTGCTGAGGATAGGTGAGGATGTCGTAGGTATAGCCTCGGCTTCCCAGTTTTTGTATGCCACGAATAAATTCTTTCCGTAGCATGTATTCAGGTTCCTTGGACTGGAGGATCTCTCGAAAACCTAGCAATTTGCTAGCCTGACTCCAGGAATCTAACAGTTCATCTAAGTTGTCTTGCGCCACCTCCACCCAGCCTACCACACCTAGAATCCAGGGATGGGATTCGCTGAGTTCGAGCAAAAATGCCGTTTCTCGAAGATGTTCTTCTGCCTGCACCGCAATGCATCCATCGATTTGGCTGGCCTGTAGGACGGGGTACAGGTCTTCGGGAAGAAAATCTCGTTTCAACCTCCCCATCTCTGGGCCTATCCACTCTTGGCGATCTGGATGGTAGTTCCAAAAGTGCTGGTGTGAGTCAATTCTCATGCTTCTGGGTCGGAAATTGCTACTTGTTCAGATTCGCCTAGACCTTCGATTCCAAGGTGAACGCGGTCTCCTGCAACTAGGTACCGGGGTTCGGGAAGCCCCATCCCAACACCAGAAGGTGTACCCGTGGAAATTACATCTCCAGGAAGTAGGGTCATGTAATTGCTGACATAGGAGACTAGCGTAGGAATATCAAAAATCAAATCTGCCGTGTTGCTATTTTGAAGAAGTTCTCCATTGACCCTAAGCCAAATCGAGAGTCGATGTGGATCTGGAATTTCCTCTTTGGTGACGAGGTAGGGGCCAAGGGGAGCAAAGTGATCCGCACTCTTTCCTTTGGTCCATTGTCCTCCTTGCCGGAGTTGAAAATCGCGCTCACTCACGTCGTTGTGGAGGCAATAGCCGGCTATGTAGTCGTAGGCATTTTCTTTGCTGACATACTTTGCGCGTTTGCCAATGACCACGGCCAGCTCTACTTCCCAGTCAGTTTGTGTGGAATTCCGTGGAATGAAAATGGGATCAAAAGGGCCACAGAGGGAGCTGCTGGCCTTCATAAAGAGAATAGGGGCTTCTGGAACAGGCATTTTGGCCTCCTCTGCATGCTTTCGGTAATTGAGTCCAATGCACAAGATCTTGGAGGGTCTAGCTATGGGAGAGCCAAGGCGGCTTCCCGATGGGGTTTCAGGCAAGGTACTTTCGTGGGTTTTCAGCCACTGACTTAGGCGATCCAATCCTTGACTACCCAAAAATGCTTCGTTCCAATCCTCTCCAAAAGAGGAACAATCTAGGCGTTTGCCTGAAGAGGTTTCAATGCCGGGTAGTTCGTGGCCAGGTTCTCCAAATCGGATTAGTTTCATGCGGATGTAAGGGTTAGCGTGTTTTTAAAAACCAGAATAGGGTGGAGGTACTTACATTTTAATTCCTGAAAAACCTCCATCTACGGTGAAATTGGAGCCGGTAATGAACTTGCCAGCATCGGAAGAGATAAAGTAGGCCATTTCAGCAATTTCTGCTGGTGTCCCCATTCTACCTATAGGCTGTGTGGCGGCCAGCTTCTCAAACATTTCTTGTTCTTTGCCGGGATAATTTTTGGCTAAAAAGCCATCCACAAAAGGAGTATGCACCCTTCCTGGAGAGATGCAATTGCATCGAATCCCCTGGGTGACATAATCTCGTGCAATGCTCAAGGTCATGGAAAGGGTAGCTCCTTTGGTCATGCTGTAGGCGAAGCGGTCTGGGATTCCTATTGTAGCTGCTACGGAGCACATGTTGAGAATGGATCCACCCCCATCTTCGATCAACTTGGGGAGGGCGGCTTGGCTGCAAAGAAATAGGCCTTTGACATTCACCTTAAACAGTCGATCAAAATCTATAGGGCTAGTGCTCCCTAAGTTCCCAACATGGGCTATTCCTGCATTATTGATCAATACATCCAGTTTGCCAGAAATGGACTGTACGGCTTGGATCACTTGTTGTTCGTCTTGGATATCGGCATGCAAAAAGGTGACTTTTCCTCCCTTTTCTCTACAACTTTTTTCTACCCGGGTACCCTCTGTTTTATTGAAGTCAATAAAGAAAACTTGACTTCCTTCAGCAGCAAATTTTTCAACGATGGCAAGCCCGATACCGCTTGCTCCACCCGTGATGAGGATGGTTTTATTCTCCATTTTCGTTTGAATTAAGGATTCTGGATAGGGTTACTCTTTGGGTGTTCATAAGGCTACTCCTTTCCCTGTTTTGACTGATTCATCGCAAGCAAAGGCTATTTTTAGACTATTCAATGCATCTTCCAAATGTTCGGTAAGGTCCACGTCATTACGGATTGCCTCCAGGAAATACAATTGCTCTCGGTTGCATAACTCCTGGTGGTTGGGTTCATCCTTCAGGTCTATCCATTCGTCTTTTTTGGCGAACAGTTGCTTTTCATTGAGGTCTGCATGATGGACTAGAATGGATTCTGTTTTGGTGTGCGCATCGATTTGATCAGACTGTCCAGCAGCACCGGCAGTTTTAGCAACAATAGAGACCGCTCCTTTGGGACCCATGACATCCTTGATAAAGAAGGCCGTTTCGCTGATCATTGGTCCCCATCCTGCCTCATACCAACCCACGGAACCATCCTCAAATCGAATTTGGAGTTGCCCATAGTTGTAGTTGTCCTCTGCAACTTCCTCACTGAGTCGGGCACCGATGGCAGAAACCCAAACCGGCTTGGACCGGGTCATTTGGCACATCACATCAATGTAATGCACTCCACAGTCTACGATTGGGCTAAGGGTCTTCATCAAATTTCGATGGACATCCCACATATAGCCTTGACTTTGTTGATTGAGGTTCATCCGCATCACCAGGGGCTTGCCTAGTTTCTGCGCTTCTTCAATAAACCGCATCCAGGAGGGATGGTGGCGCAGGATGTAGCCTACAACTACCTTTTTCTTGGTTTTCTTGGCTTTGGAGACAATTCGAGCCGCACCAGCTAGGCTGAAGGCCAAGGGCTTTTCCAAAAAGACATGGCAGCCAGCCTCCATGGCCTTGCAGGCAAATGCTTCGTGGGTATCTGGATAGGTAGAAATGCACACCGCATCGGGTTGGCTCGTGGCCAAGGCGATTTCAAAATCCTCAAAAAGTGGATAGTTGCTCCCTAATTTTTCTTGCAGGCGCAACTTGGAATCCCCTCGAGAAACAAGTCCACAAATCTCAAAATCGGGGAGGTGATGGTAGGCACTGGCATGGGAAGCTCCCATGTTTCCGCAGCCCACCACCAAAATCCGAATGGGCTTAGTCATGGGTAGTCGGGGGAAAAAGTGCCGTGAATTCTTTTTTACTCAGGTATTTTATGCTGACTTGAAGGGAGATGGGTTCCAGCGGTTGATCTTTTGGATCTCGTGCTACATTCACGATGCGGTCGACGATATCCATCCCTTTGATGATTCTTCCAAATACCGTGTAATCTCCATCCAGTCGAGGTATTCCTGCTGGATTTTGGACGATGTAAAACTGGCAGCGGGCCGAAAGTTTACCTGGATTATCGTCACGACCTGCTCCTAAGGAGCCATAGACGTGCTTCAATTCAGGGTGAAATTCAGGTTCCAATAAGTATTCTGGGTCAGTAAATCCAGCTGGAGTATCCGGGCATCCTCCTTGGGCTACAAAATTTGGAATGACCCGGTTGAAGGTGAGCGAGTCCCAATAACCTGCTTTAGCAAGTTCAATAAAGCTTTTTTTGTGATTGGGCGTGCGATCATCTAACTCTATCCAAAGTTCTCCTAGCGGAGTTTGAATGTGTCCTACCGCTATTTTACTTGTTTGAGCATGACTTCCAGTCCACAAGAGAAGGGAGATGCAAAAGAGAAGTACTATTTTTTTCATTGCAGAAAAAGTTTACTTCCTAAACTACGGATTTCTCTGCTACATTTTATTTCCTTTTTGAGGAAAGCTTCTTTTTTCACTACCAAAGAAGGCAAAAAGTTCAGGCAAACAGCCTAGCCATCACAAATCGAGTAGGGTTCTTCAAAAATTAAAGTCCTAGGTGATTTACCACAGGATTGGCATACATGCGCAGGAAGTTTTCTACTTCCAAAGGATTGTTTGGGTTTACTTTTTGCGAGAGGCGCTTCTCAAAACTTTCTCTTTCTGCGGTACTGTATTGATCTGTAAACTGACTTTTCTTGTAAAGAATATCGTAGGCGATGTAATTGCTTGGCCAAAGTTTGTACCCTTTCCAAATTTCCCGATCGATGAGTTCTCCGAGTTGGCTCAACTTTTCGTTTTGAGTAAGGTCCTCTTTTTTGAGCTGGCGAATTTCCTCATCCAGCAATTTATTGACTTGTATATGAATTCGCTTTTTGGGACCCATAATGCCACTTAAAAGAGTGATAAAGTCTTCATTTTCCCCTTTTACATATTTCTCCTCCTTGGCTTTGGCAATCAATTCAGGGATTTTTAAGGAATCAGTCGGATCGTACTCGTACGAGATAGATACTGGAACTACCTGTATTTTTTCAAAAAAACCAAAGGGATTGCTGCCTCTTTCTGCCAGGGTAAGCATTTTTAGTACGCCTTTTTGGGAACAGTCGTTTCCATCTTTGGTTCTGCCTTCCCGCTGCGCTGTCCACACAGATCGATTTTCGCGCAAGAGCGATTTGTGAATGAATTGGGAAACGAGTATGGAACTTTCCAGTAAAGCCCTTCCACTCAGGCCTCTGCGAATGGCAAAATTCCGATTTAGCCTAGATAGAATGTGAAGAAAAGGTTTCTTGATCAAGTTGTCTCCAATGGCGGAGGTGGTCATTACCAATCCGTTTTCATACAAACAGGCATTCAGTATCGAGGTGTCGAGGATAATATCCCGGTGGTTGGAAATAAATAAATAGGCAGTATTGGGTTCCAATTGTTCAAAACCTCCAAGAGTCAAGCCTTCCGAACTCATTTCCAAAACTTTCTTTACAGCCGGGTAGATGAAGTTGATTTGAAAATCCCGTAAGGAGTGGGTGTGCTTCATCTGATCTTTCCAGGAAAGGTTCAAGTCCTCAGGAAAGGTGAATTGCATCATGGCGGCAAGCATGCTATCGTCCACAATCTCTCGAATGGCAGCATTTACTTCTGCGTCGTAAAAGGGGCGTATGGGATCAAACTGAGACATGATGGAGAAAGCCTAAACTTAGAAAGTAAAGTTAAATGAATTTTAGAAGGTTCGGTAACTGATCTGGCCTTTGCGATTAAGGAGTTCTTTGCAGGTATTTAGTTAAGTAGAAAAATTGCACCGGCAAGGCCTCAGTCCAATAAGGCCAGGTATGGGCACCAGGTCTTTCAATGTATTCGTGAGCGATTTTCTTTTCCATCAAAAGCGAATGCATTTGTCGGTTGGTTTCAATCAAAAAATCGTCCACCCCACAATCGATGATTAGGTGAATTTTTTGATTTTTAAGTTGATCTACCAAGCCTACAGCGGTATACGGACTGAATACTGGAGCTTGGTAATTGATTGCGCCGAGCATTTCTATTTGCCCCTTTTTCCTTAGGCTTCTAAAGTCTTCGCCCACCTTCCATAGGTCCGTATCAATGTTCATGACTCCACTCATACTTCCAGCTGCTACGAATAGCGTTGGGTGTTTGGCAGCAAGGGTAATGGCACCATGGCCACCCATGGATAGCCCAGTGATGGCTCTAGATTCTTTTTTTGCGAGGGTTCGGTATTGCTGATCGATAAAAGGGATCAATTCTTGAATCATATAAGTTTCGTAGCGAACTGAATCCAAAAGGGGGCTATCGTAATAGTAGCTAGCGGGGCCTACACCTGGGGTGACAATGATGAGGTCATGCTCCTCTGCCATGCGGTTGACCAAACCTTTTTCGGTGACTTTTTGATGCCAATCTGAAAATGCTCCTGAGCCACCATGAAGTAGGTAAACTACAGGATACTGGCTTTTGCCTTTAGCATAGGAGGATGGGAAAGTGATGGCCGCTTTGAGCGACTTCTTCATGGACGGGCTGTAGACCGAAATGGTGTCCACTTTCGCTTGGGTGAAGCCAAGAATCGGTAAAAAAAGGAGGAGGACTACGACTAGTGTTTTCATAGGTTGATGCAAGCTATAAGTTACTTTTTTTAATGAAGTTCAAAAGTGAGAAGATCATCGATCTTTCCAACCAGCTTTTTGGATTTGTACCTTTTCAAAAATAAGGATTAATTTTTTGCTAATCCTCAATTAACCTATTTCTAACAATCCTTGCTTGGAGCAACTAGACATTCCAAAATCTACTTACAGGAATTTAAGGCAATTAGCTTCCAACTCATGTGCTGAATTCTTAACTTACCTCAAATCAAAATCAGGATGACCGAATGAAATCAATTCAACATCTTGCCTACCTACTTTTAGCCTTAGTGTTGGGCGCAATCGTAGCCAAAGAAGGGGCTTTCATTTTTGTTCCTTTACTCTGGGCTGTATTTTTTGCCTTTGCCTTGTATCCCATATCTTCCTGGTTGGAGCGAAAGCGGTTTCCAAGAGGATTTGCTGTCGGGCTCAGTATTTTGTTGGTGTCGATTCTCGCATTTGGAGTTTTCTACCTGCTCTTGAATCAAGTATTTGGCCTGATTCGTGAGATCCCAGAGATAGGCGAAAACGTCAAGGGGAAGTTGACCCGCTACACGGATCAGGTGAATTTGCTGATGGGG
>JBJOOF010000068.1:0-13507 GCA_046051425.1 Bacteroidota bacterium | reverse complement strand
TGCGGTAGAGAATACTTCCGACTTCTTGGTAGGGATGGTAGTGTTGGATTCAATCAACTTGGTGAATACACCGCCCATGGTTTCGATACCTAAGGAAAGTGGAGTCACGTCCAAAAGAAGGACATCCTTCACCTCGCCGGTCAATACCCCACCTTGGATGGCAGCACCAATGGCAACCACTTCGTCTGGGTTAACCCCTTTGGAAGGCTTTTTGCCAAAGAACTTCTCTACTTCTTCCTGGATTTTAGGGATACGGGTAGAACCACCCACCAAGATTACTTCGTCAATATCTGCCGCAGTCATGTTGGCATCTTTCAAGGCCTTGATGCAAGGATCCATGGATCTTCTTACCAAGGTTTCGGAAAGTTGCTCAAACTTGGCTCTGCTCAGGTTTCGAACCAAGTGCTTGGGTCCTGTCTGGGTAGCAGTGATGTAGGGAAGGTTGATTTCGGTAGAGGCCGAACTAGAAAGTTCAATTTTAGCCTTTTCAGCCGCTTCCTTCAAGCGCTGTAGCGCCATTGGATCTTGTCTCAAGTCGATTGACTCTTCAGTCTGGAACTCAGAAGCCAACCAGTCGATGATCACCTGGTCGAAGTCATCTCCACCCAAGTGTACGTCACCGTTGGTAGACTTCACTTCGAATACTCCGTCGCCTAGTTCAAGGATAGAGATATCGAAGGTTCCTCCGCCCAAGTCATAGACCGCAATCTTCATGTCTTGGTTTTTCTTGTCCATGCCGTAAGCAAGGGCAGCAGCCGTAGGTTCGTTGATGATACGCTTTACTTCCAAACCGGCGATTTGTCCCGCTTCTTTGGTGGCTTGACGCTCGGCATCGTTGAAGTAGGCAGGTACTGTGATGACCGCTTCGGTGACAGTTTGTCCCAAGAAATCTTCTGCGGTGCTCTTCATTTTCTGAAGAATCATCGCGGAAAGTTCTTGTGGGGTATAGGAACGGTCCCCGATTTTCACCACGACGGTGTCATTGGTTCCTTGTTCCACTTTGTAGGATGCATGCTTTTTGTCAGCAGATACCTCGCTGAATTTCTTTCCCATAAATCGCTTTACGGAGGAGATGGTGTTGGCAGGGTTGGTGATGGCCTGACGCTTGGCAGGATCACCTACTTTTCGCTCGCCATTTCCATTGTCAAGAAAAGCAACGATTGAAGGAGTTGTTCTTCTTCCTTCGCTGTTTTGAATGACTACGGGTTCGTTACCTTCCATTACAGCTACGCAGGAGTTGGTAGTACCCAAATCAATGCCTATAATTTTTCCCATGAGTATGTTGGTTTTGTATGTTTTCTTTTTGAAAGACAAAGCACCTTATTCAAGGGTTATGCCAGCTTGCCTTTTCTACTTTTTGGTGTCAGTTTGTCATAATTATGATCGAAACAGGTGCTTGGCGGACTAAAATTTGTCACAAACTGGGAGTTGGCGCCTGTCTTTTCTGTCATGCTTCCCTTTTCCGTCCTCTCTCGAGTACGTAAGAATTGGCACAGCTCCAATTTTTCCTGTAGTTTTAGGTCATGAGCAGCACCCTTATCCTTCAAGAAATTTACCTCTATCCCATCAAATCCTTGGGCGGCATTTCGGTGCAAGAAGCCCAGGTGGAGGAGAGAGGGTTCAAATACGACCGCAGGTGGATGTTGGTGGATCAGTCAGGGGGATTTTTGACGCAGAGGCAGCATCCTCAATTGGCTTTACTACAAGTAGCGCTGGGTGAGTCGGATCTGTCCGTTTTTTCCAAAGTGGATCCATCTCGGAAAATCTCCTTCGATCTGGAGATGAACTCAGGCAAGGAAATGCAAGTGAGCGTGTGGGGTGATGTGGTTACAGCGTTGCAAGTAGCTCCAGAAGTGAGCGCTTGGTTTTCTGATTTTTTGGGGATGAACGTGGAATTGGTGCTGATGCCTGAAAGTTCACACCGCAAACTAGATCCCCGCTATGCGGTACAGGAAGAGTCGGTCAGCTTTGCAGACGGAATGCCGTACGTGATGATTGGCCAAGCGTCTTTGGATGAGTTAAACGGGAGGCTTGCCGATCCGGTGGGCATGGACCGGTTTCGGCCCAACTTGGTTTTTTCCGGAGGGGAGGCTTATGCTGAGGATCAATTCAAAAAACTCCAAATCGGGGAGGTAGACTTTCAGGTAGTGAAGCCCTGTGCACGCTGTGTGCTAATTACTGTCAATCAGCAGACGGGGGAGAAAGGAAAGGAGCCCCTTGCTACACTCGCCACCTACCGAACTGTAAACAACAAGGTCTATTTCGGTCAAAATGCCGTTGCCTTAGCTCCTGGAATGGTCCGGGTAGGCGATCTCATTCAGCAAAGGTAGCCTAGCAACTTGTAACAAGAGGTTAAATAGACCTCTTTTTTGTTCAAAAACGCACATAATTTTATGTAAAGAGATTTTTTTCAGAATTGTATCTTTTTTACTTTTAAGTTGAAGGTTTTCAGCAATGTTGCAGCCCAAAGTCATTTATTGACTTTTAGGTTAAAAAAGTCCAAATTTTTCAATTCTATTTCCAACCGTCATTTGTTTCATTTCCGTTTCGAGCGCTTGAAAGCCCTCTTTTTGAACTGATTTTAGGATAGTTCCTTCACTTAGCAAATTAATTTCATCGCACGTATCATTGAGGGTGGAGAAAACATGAGATGAAATAATAACAGTCTTTCCAAGCTTTTTTAATCCATGAATAATTTCTATTAAAAGTATGTTGCTCTCTAGGTCAACTCCGTTAAATGGCTCGTCAAGTATAAGGTATTCATTACGTTGTAATAAAATGGCTGTTAATGCTAGCTTCTTCTTCATTCCTGTTGAATATGTCGTTGCATATTGATTTAATGGTAAATCAAAGATGTTTCCACTTTCAATATCATTTATGGCTATCTGCCGTGCATTACAAAGCAATTGGATATACTCTTTTCCGGTAATTTTTTCAAAAAAGAACGGCTCTGTAAGTAGTAATCCAAGATGATTTTTTAGTTGTTTATGGCTAGAAGTTATAGTTCCTTCATATTTTTCTAAACCTGATATACACCGGAAAAGAGATGTTTTTCCAGCGCCATTTTTACCTACAATTCCATAGACTTTTCCTTTATCAAATTCAATATTTATATTCTTCAGAACAGTATGATCCCCATAATTCATCGTTAAATTTTGAATTGCTATCATTTCAAAATGTTTTTAAGACGTTTTTGTGATTTATAAAACAAGATAGGAGTTAAAATAATTAGCATTGGAGGAAGCCCAAGGCAAAGAGCTAAAAGTATACCATTGGGGATATTAATATCATTTGGGTAAGAAGAATACTTGGTTACTATGGCGCATATTACCCAGCCCCAACCAATAATTAAGAGGACGAATAGGGGTTCAATACTTTGTTGGAAATAGATTGATAGTAATGCCACAATTGGCATTGCAAGTGCGGAGGAAAAAAGGAGTGCCGTTTTTATTTTATTTATTAGGAAGGCTCTCGGATTCATACTGTAATTCCAAACAAAGTATTCATTTTCTGTGGTCAAATAAAAACTCAGTGATGCACCAAAAACAATCATCAAAGAGAATACGCCTAAATTGAAGTTATTTACATTAATGGCTACAATTACAAGCACATAAGCAATTATAAACAATAAAAAAGTTTTTCTGAATCCAGTTGTAAATTCAAATGGCCTTTTTGAAAAAGGGGTAAAAATGGTGTGGTTGATTTTAGTTCGAAAATTTACAAGCGCTAAAACTATTGATAGGATTAAAATGAATACGATGGGTATAATGAGCTGCTTATAAATTAAAAATGATAGGAATGGAATGGCGCAAATTAGATTTTCCGCTATTCTAATTTTTTTTAAGTGAACATCACCAAAACAAATTTTTAAAAATTCACATCGTCGTGTTTCTGAAAGTTTTCCAATAAGGCTTATGAAAAGAAATGGATATATATAGTCTGCAAATTCTGTTGTTTTAAACAGATAAGTCGAAAGGCCATAAAAACCTATGGTTAAAATAATATAAGCAAATATTGGCACAATTCCAGCGTCTCGGAACCGGCGATTTGTCATTGTAAATTGAAGGGTAAAATATTCTTTCATTTTTGGGTTTCCCTTAGAATTAAGGAATATGAGATCTAAAATAAAAGAATTAAAATTTTACTAACCTATAATTTACATGAAAGAAGTTTTTCAATTTCGAAATCAACGACATTTTGTTTCGCCTAAATTGATTCTTAGTTCAACCTCTTTGTTTCTTTGAAGTTGTAGCCTCAAACTTTGAACGGCTGCAACATTTCACTTATTGATGAAGCCTAATTCGCTAGATCCTTAAAACTCTTTAACCGTTTGAATAAACACCTTGACCATTTCTGGGTCGATGTCAGGGTAGATCCCATGGCCTAGGTTGGCGATGTGGCGTTTGCCACGAAACTGCTCCATCATGTCTTGTGTAGCCTTGCGCACTTGATCTGGATTGCCATACAAGGCTGCAGGATCCAAGTTGCCTTGCAGTGTTTTGTGGGGTCCAATTAGCGCACTAGATTCTTCAATGCCCATGTTCCAGTCCAGCCCGATGGTTTCGCAGGAAAGTTTGGCTAATGACTCACGCGCAAAAAACGCGCCTTTGGCAAAGACTGTTACTGGCACCTCGGTGATCGCATCGCAGATCTGAGAGATGTACTTCAAAGAAAATTCTTCGTATTGGGCGGGACCCAAGATCCCTGCCCAACTGTCAAACAGTTGCACCAAATCAGCGCCTGCACGGATCTGTGCCTTGAGGTAGTTGATCGTGGAATCCGTAATGAGTTGCAAGAGCTGGTGTGAAAATACCGGGTCGCGGTACAGTTTTTCTCGGGAAAGGGAGAAGGTTTTGCTGCCACTTCCTTCGACCATGTAGGCGAAAATTGTCCAAGGAGCTCCAGCAAACCCGATTAAAGGTACTCGGCCCTGCAGGTTTTTCTTGGTGATCTGGATGGCATCCATCACGTATTGCAGGTCGTTGTCTCCTTCGGCTACGCGTAATTTTTTGAGATCTGATTCGGAGCGTACCGTATTTGGAAACCAAGGGCCTCGCTTTTCCACCATTTCATAGGGCAAGCCCATGGCCTCTGGAATAACTAGTATGTCTGAAAAAATAATGGCTGCATCTACTCCAAGCAGATCTACGGGCTGAATGGTCACTTCAGCGGCAAGTTCTGGTGTTTGCGCTAACTCAATAAAACCGGATACAGACTCCCGAACAGCGCGGTATTCGGGAAGAATTCTTCCCGCTTGCCGCATCAGCCATACGGGAGTTCTCTCGGTTTTTTCACCTCTCGCTGCGCGGAGCAGCAGATCGTTTTGGAGTTTCATGGCGCAAAGATACGAGTGGAAGGGAAATCAGAAACTGAATTCGGAAATGGGAACAAAGAAATGGGCTGAGGAAGGAATAATTGGAGGTTAAACCTTCTTAGCGGACCGGAGCAAGGACATGAACTTCGGTTTCACTGACAATCTTGTCGATGTAGTAGCCGCTCAAGGTGAGTTTATTGGCCTCAGCATAGGTTTGAATTTTTTCCTTGATGGTTTCTGGACCAGGCATGACCCATTTGCTGCCCGTTACTTTCGCTAAAATGTATCGGGTCTCGGAGAAATTCTTTACCTCCAAGTCTTGGGTTCCAAAGGGAAGATTAATCCCGGCAAAAACTTCCAAGGTGTCCAATTTGCCTGCGGGCTCCACATAATAAATCGTGTGCAGGGATGTTCCTGGGTGCAATTTTTGGGTTCCTTGGATGGTTTGAAATACCGTCTCCAATCCCTTGTCCAGAGGAGTACCTCGGAAGGTCTTGCCCGTAAGCGTGTCTGGAGATTTGGCCACTAGACTCAGTTCTACTGGCCGATTGCCTCCCAAATAATCAAAAAGAAAGTAGCCTGCAACACCAAGGATTGCCAAGAAGAGAGCGACGAATACGATTTTTTTCATGTTCAAAACAAATAACGAATGCCGATGCCTCCCTGTCCTTTGAGGTGGGCACGATCGATGAGTTCAGTAAATACACCTGCTTCTACAAATACGGAAAAAGGAACCGGATCAAAGTAATATTCCGCTCCCACAAACGCTTCCGGTCCTAAATCCCCATTGGTCCGGTTTTCGGTTTGCAATGCTTGGAGGTAATCGATGCTGTTGCCGTTTGAGGTGTACTCGTAATTTACTTTCGTGGTTCGCAGTTGCGCGCCAAGTCCTGCGTACCCAAGGAGGTATCCTTGGTCTAGCGCAAAGGAATCGGTTAGATCGGTATGGGCTGCCAACCGGAAGGATAGTGCCACTCCTCGAGTGCCGGCAAGAGAAACTACCTTTGCATCTGGATTGGGTGGTCTGCGGTCGAAGGATTTTTGGTAGTAGGCATCCGAATTGATGCTACCGGAGCCTACCAAAATTTCATAGGACAAATACTCCCGAAAAAAGTCCTTGTAGGTAATGGAAAAGGGATCTCCAAAACGAAGGCCAAGACCTCGTTCTTGGGCCTGTCCCAAAATCGGAAGTAGGAGGAGAAGTGCGGTTACTAGTAGTCGCATTGCAAAAACGGAATTAAAGCGTTGCCATTTTTCGTTGCATTTGATGCAGTTGGGTGTAATAGCCCCCATGCTCCAGTAAGGATTCGTGGGTGCCTCGTTCCACAATTTCGCCTTTGTTGAGTACCAGGATTTGGTCTGCCTTCTGAATCGTGGAAAGGCGGTGGGCGATGACGATGGAGGTTCTGCCCTGCATCATTTTTTCGATGGATTCCTGAATCAATTCCTCCGTTTCCGAATCTACGGAAGAGGTGGCTTCGTCCAAAATCAGAATTTCCGGATTGTAAACCATGGCCCGCACAAAGGAAATAAGTTGGCGCTGACCCACCGAAAGGGTGGCGCCTCGTTCCATCACGTTGTAATCCAGGCCACCCGGCAACTTTTCGATGAATTTGGAAGCACCTACCAGTTCGGCCGCTGCCAGCACCTGCTCTTTGGTGATGTTGGGATTGCCTAAAGTAATGTTTTGGTAGATGCTGCTGGAGAATAAGAATACATCTTGCAGCACCACGCCAATGTGTTTGCGGAGTGCGCTCAGTTCAAACTCTTGGATGTTGGTGCCGTCGATGGTGATGGTGCCCTTGTTGATTTCGTAAAAGCGAGAAATCAGATTGATAATGGAGGATTTTCCTGCTCCGGTAGCACCTACTAGGGCAATGGTTTGGCCTTTTTTCACCTCAAAGGAAATGTCCTTGAGTACGTAGTCTTCCTCCTTGTAGGCAAACCAAACCTGGTCCAGTTTGACGTTCCCTTGAACTTTTTCAGGGCTGAAGCTGCCTTCATTAGCGATGTGCTCGCTGGAGGCAAGGAGTTTGAAGATTCGGGAGGAACTAACGACGCCCATTTGGAGGGTATTGAATCGGTCTGCAATCATCCGAATCGGTCGGAAAAAGAGTTGCAGGTACATGATAAAGGAGATCAAAATACCGATTTGCAAATCCATGCCGAGCACGCCTACTGCGCCGTACCAGACTACGAGTCCGATTCCGATGGCTTGGATAATCTCGGCCACTGGAAAATACACGGAATAGTAGAGTACCGAACGGATGTGTGCGGCACGGTGCTCTCGGTTGATTTCTTTGAATTTCTCGTATTCTCTTTTTTCCCGATTAAAAAGTTGCACGATGGTCATTCCAGTAATGTGTTCCTGCAGGAAGGAATTCAGGTTGGCCACGGCATTGCGTACGTCGTTGAAGGTGACTTTGATTTTTTCCTTAAATACGTAGGTGGAGATGATCAACAAGGGGAGGGTACACAAGCTGACTAAGGTCAGTTTCCAATCGATGTAAAACATGACGCCAAGAATGGTGATGATCTGAAGTAGGTCCCCGATGATGGCTGCAAGGCCTTCGCTAAACACATCAGCGAGGGTTTCGATATCGGATACATTTCGGGTAACCAGCCTTCCGATGGGGGTGTTGTCAAAAAATTGAAGACGAAGTTTCAGTAAATGCTTGTACAGGCGTACGCGAATGTCTTTGATGATTACCTGACCGATCCAACCCGAGTAGTAGGTGTGGGCCCATTGAGCCAGGGCTTGGATTATCATCAATCCTACCAGGATGTAAATAATACGGATCAGTCCTGCAGCATCGCCGATGGCTACGTGCTCATCGATGGCGATTTGAATCAGGTAGGGCCGAGTGGGAGCCAGAATGGCCAAGGCAATGGTAAGTGCAACTAGAAAATAGAATTGCTTTTGGTAGGGCTTTACATAGGTGTACAGCTGTCGCAAAACCTTCATGTCTAGGATTTCTCCTGCTGACTCTTTTTCTTTTTCTAAGCTCAAAGCGGGTTTAGTCTAGGTAAATGTGTGTTGGGTACTCGATATTGCTCAGGAATAATCCTTTGGCAGGGGCAGCCTTGCCGGCTTGATTCCGATCCTTGGAATTGATCACCCGATGCAGGTCTTCTACCGGTCTATGGCCCAAACCAACGTCCAGTAAGGTGCCTACGATGGAGCGCACCATGCCTCGCAGAAATCGGTTGGCCGTAATGTGAAAAAGCAATTCTTCCCCATTTGGTTCCCAATAGGCTTCGTAAATCTTGCATCGAAAGTGTTTCACTGCGGTATGTACCTTACTAAAGCACTCGAAATCCTCGTAGTCCAGCAAAATTTTTGCCGCTTCATTCATTGCATTAACATCCGGCTGCTGAAATAGTTGCCAAGAAAGGTCCTGCAAAAAAGGATTTTTGGAAAAGTTGATCCGGTAAAAATAGGAACGTTTGAGGGCATTGAAGCGGGCATGCGCCTCCGGTTGCACTTTTCGGACGGCATGAATGCCAATTTCCTTGGGTAGAATGGCATTGAGGGCTTTGAGAAAATTTTCTCCAAGTTCCATCTCCTCTAGGTCAAAGTGGCAGACCTGCAGTTGCGCGTGAACTCCCGTGTCGGTGCGTCCACTGCCCAGGATGGTAATGGGTGTTCTGAAGTAGGTACTCAACGCTTTTTCAAGGCACTCCTGAACGGTAAATGCATTTTGCTGCACCTGCCACCCATGAAATGGACTGCCTTTGTAGCTGAGCTCTAGAAAATACCGTTGGGTCTTGTCGTTCATTGCAGCGCAAAGATACTATTCCCTATCAAATCCACGGACAAGAATTGTTTTCTTGATATTCCCATCGGAAGGGGTTTTCTTTGTCAAAAAAAAGATTGCTATGATTCAGCGTGTACAAACTATTTTTCTTTTTCTAATCGTGGTCGGTATGGGAATGACCCTAAGTACGCAACTTTGGTTCCAAGGGGATGTAGACGGGGATTCCTGGACTTTGTCTGCCTTTATGCTGACCAACTTGGACCAGGATGGTGAGGTGATCCAATCTTCTTCCAAGTGGTACCTTGCAGCGCTAGCGGTTCTTGCTGCAATTTTGGCGCTAGCCTCCATCTTCCAATACAAACTCCGTTCCCGTCAGCTCTTGCTCAACATGATCAATTCCCTGGTGATGGTCTCTCTCGTAGCGGCAACTTTCCTAACGACCAATGGAATCAACGAAGCCATTCAAGGCCAAGATGGGGGTGACTATGGCATAGGATTTTGGTCGATTTTGGTGTCTATGGTCATGAACATGCTCGCCAACCGCTTTATCAAAAAGGACGAAGCGCTAGTCCGCTCGGTAGATCGAATTCGTTAAACAAATAGAATAAACCCGATTTTCCACCTAGAAGAAATAGGGTGGAAATAGACTGCGTGAAATAAGTAGAAATAGTTTACGCTGCGCATTGTGAAATAAGTGAAAATTGCAGCAGAATCTTCTATTTCACCGAGACTTTTCGGTTTAATTCAATTGTATTTCGTCGGTAGTACTTTTTTCTCTTGGCTCTTGTATCTTGCTTCTTCTCAATTCAGCACCCACCTCTTCTCTATGAAATTTGAAACCCTCACCATTCACCTAAGCAATGGGACTCATGAGAGTCACGGTGCTGTGGTGCAGCCCATCACCTTGAGTACCACCTTTGAACATGGTAACGAGGCGGGGATGCTTTATTCTCGAGCCAACAATCCCAACCGACATTCCTTGGAACAGGTCTTGGCAGCCATGGAAAAAGGGGAGGATGCTGCAGCCTTCTCCTCGGGCAATGCCGCCGGTACAGCCGTGTACCAGGCCCTTGCACCAGGTTCCCATATCGTGGCCCCGGATGACATGTACCACGGGCTACACAATTCCATGGTGCAACTCTTTGCGGGCATCCACGAGGTCACCTTTGTGGACATGAGTAATCTCGAGGCCGTAAAAAATGCCATTCGTCCCAATACAGCGCTCTTTTGGGTGGAATCCCCCTCCAATCCGCTTTTGAAGGTGACGGACATTCGCGAGATTTCTGCTTTGGCTAAAGCGCAGGGAGCCATTTTGGCCTGCGACAATACCTTTGCTACGCCTGTTTTTCAAAACCCCATCGACCTGGGTGCCGACATCGTCATGCACAGCAGCACCAAGTATTTTGGAGGGCATTCCGACATTCTCGGTGGAGCCTTAGTTACGGCGAAAAAGGATGCCTTCTGGGAAAAAATCAGAAACGTGCAGCGTATTGGCGGTGCAGTTCCTTCCCCTACAGACTGCTATTACTTGACGCGCAGCATCCGCACGCTGGCCTACCGCATGAAGGGGCATGCAAGCAATGCCAAAGCCTTGGCGGAATTTTTAGTATCCCATGGGCAAGTTGAAAAAGTATACTACCCCGGATTGGCCTCCCATCCCAATCATGCCGTGGCAGCCCAGCAGATGCATGGCTTTGGAGGAATGGTTTCATTTACCGTCAAAGGCGCAGCTGCCGATGCAGATCGCGTGTTGTCCAAACTTCGATTCTTCGCCAATGCCACGAGTTTGGGTGGAGTGGAGAGTTTGATCGAGCGCAGAGCCGCCGTAGAGGGGCCAAACACCACCACTCCGGAAAATCTACTGCGTGTATCGGTAGGACTGGAGCATATCGATGATTTGATTGAAGATATGAAGCGGGCGCTTGGGTAATATTGGCTAACGGTTGACGGTCCACAGCCCATTCAATTGAACTTCAACCGACCTAAAAAGTAAGAAATACCTTAAAAAAAAGGTCCCGCTCGAGCGGGACCTTTCTGCTTATTTGTAGATCGTAACGGGCCAACTGTCGTTGCCCAGGTTGATGTCGGTGGTCACCTTGTCGGGATCGATTACCACCTGCTTGATCTTTTTGCTTCCCTTGTGGAGGTAAGTCCAGGTGTCTCCACGCTGCCATATTTCCACGGGTAAGTTTACCCGCTCGGATGAGTTGTCCGCATAGGTGATTTCAAGGGTTACTGGCATCGGGAAATCCCCTTTGTTCACGAGGCTAATCACCTGATTTTCGCCGTAAGGCTGCACTGTCGTGATGCCTAGGTCAATGTTGCCATTGCCATAAAACCAACCCTTCCAGAACCAGGACAAGTTCTCGCCAGCCACATTTTCCATGTGATTGAAGAAGTCACCTGGCTGCGGGTGCTTGTAGGCCCAGGTCTTGATGTACGAACGGAAGGCATTGTCAAAGCGCTCTGGGCCCAAGATGTATTCGCGGAGCATCACCAAGCCAACAGCGGGCTTCATGTAGGCTACCATGCCTAGGTTACGCGTATCTACCACATCTGGATAGTTGTCAATTCCTTCCCGGTTGTCGCTGGTGAAGTAGTTGTTGAAGTTGCGGGTTTGCTGCAGGGTAGAAGGGTATTCTCCATTATTGAAGGCGTTGGAACTGTAGTGATTGATGAAGGTATTGAAGCCTTCGTCCATCCAGGCGTAGCGGCGCTCGTTGGTGCCGACGATCATCGGAAACCAGTTGTGTCCAAACTCGTGGTCTGTTACGCCCCAAAGTGATTCTCCTTTGGATTGGTAGTGGCAGAAGTTAAGCCCTGGGTATTCCATGCCACCGATTTCTGCAGCCACGTTAGTCGCAGTTTCGTAAGGAAATTCATACCATTGCTTGGAGTAGTACTCGATGGACGCCTTGCTGTATTCTGTAGATCGGGTCCAGGCATCTTGTCCATTGCTTTCGATGGGGTAGGCAGACTGTGCGAGTGCTTTTTTGCCGCTAGGCAGGTTGATGCGTGAAGCATCCCAGATGAAAGAGTCTGAGGTACCGAAGGCCACGTCGCGCGCATTTTGAATGCGGAAATGCCAGGTCACCATGCCGCTCTGCTTAGGGCGGGTGAGTGCGGTGTTTTTGATTTCTTCAGGAGATACCAAGTAAACTGTTTCTTCGCTTTGAGCGGCTTTCGCATAGCGGGTTTGCAATTCCTTGCTCAGTACTTCGGTAGGGTTCATCAATTTGCCTGATCCTACGACGATGTGGTTGTAGGGCACGGTGACCTTGTAGTCAAAGTTGCCATACTCCAAGTAGAATTCACCAGCACCTAGGTAGGGCTCGATGTTCCATCCTTCGGTTTCGTCAAAGACAGCCACTTTGGGATACCACTGCGCAAAGGCATAGATCCAGCCCTCTTTTACTTTCAATCTGCCCATGCGGTCCATGCCTTTTTGAGGCACTTTGAAAGAGAAATTCATGGATACCGTCGCTTTGCCCCCTTTGGCAGGGATAGGCTCGGCAAACCAAACCTGCATGCGCGTGTCGTCGATGAGGTGCTTCGTGGAGGTAGCACCTTTGGGTCCCACCTTGGCCAGCACGTTGCTGATTTGATAGCCACCGTCCACGTCTCCATTGTATCGGTTGCCCTGCACGGGAGTGGTGAGGGTGCCGCGGGAGGTAGAGGTAAATCGGTTTTGCTCCAGTTGGAGCCAGATGAAGTCCAAGGCTTCTGGACTATTGTTGGTATAGGTGATGCTCACCTTGCCGGAAAGGCTGTGGTTGGCCTCATCCAGGGCAACTTCGATTTGGTAGTCTGCGGCATTTTGCCAGTAGGCTTCACCGGGCTTACCGGAGGCGCTGCGGTAGCTATTTCCTCTTCGGTCGATGACTTCGGTAAAGTTTTTTTGGTTGTTGTCCTTTCCTTGTTGCGAAAAAGTAGGGAAAGGAGCATTCAGAATAAAGAGGGACAAAAGTCCGCCTAGTTGGAGTATTCTTTTCATGGTTGGAATGTATTTGCGTTCAAAATACGAACAAAACTGCTTTTGACGAATTTTTTTACGTGAAGGAGGGGGAAAGGGTTAGTTGAAACTTACTTTATGGGGGTTTCGTGTAGGTATTTTGTTGAATTTGGGATAGGGATTTATTTTTTATTCTCATTTTCAATAATTTAAAAAGAGATGGAGAAAAAAAACAGGAAAGGCTATTGCATAAAATCTGATTCAGATTACCTTTGCAATCCCTTCTGGGAAGAACGTGAATGGGAGTTTAGCTCAGCTGGTTCAGAGCATCTGCCTTACAAGCAGAGGGTCGGGGGTTCGAATCCCTCAACTCCCACAGAAAACCTCGAAGAAATTCGAGGTTTTTTTGTTTTCTGTGGATTCGGGGGCTCTCCCGTAATCCTACGGGATCAACTCTCACATCAAGTCCCGATTATTTCGGAA
>JBJOOF010000067.1:0-9381 GCA_046051425.1 Bacteroidota bacterium | reverse complement strand
TAGCTCAATGGCCGCCCGAAAGGCAATAAACTCTTTCATCCGCGACATGTCGATCCCATAGCAGTCTGGGTAGCGGATCTGCGGAGCAGAGGACACAATCACAATTCGTTTAGGTTTGAGTCGCTCGAGTGTAGTCAGAATGCTTTTTTCCAAGGTAGTTCCCCGCACAATACTGTCGTCAATCACCACCAATGTATCAATCCCCTGGCGAATCACCTCGTAAGTAGTATCGTACACACTCGCCACCATGGAATCTCGATCGGCATCGCTGGCGATAAAGGTGCGCAACTTTACGTCCTTGCTCACCAACTTCTCTACGCGTGGACGGAAGCTGAGCAACTCTTCCAAGTCGCCCACATGGGGCTTCCCATCCAGCAGTACTTCTTTTCGCTTGGCCACCAAGTATTCGTCCAATCCCTCAATCATGCCCAAAAAGGCGGTTTCAGCGGTATTGGGTATGTAGGAAAATACAGTGTTTTTCAGATCGAAATCGATGGCCTTTAAGATTTGAGGAATCAGCGCCTTACCTAGGTTTTTACGTTCCTGGTAGATGCCTGGATCGGTTCCCCTTGAAAAATAAATTCGCTCAAAGGAACAGGATTTCTTCTCGCGGGCCGGCAAGATCTCTTCCTCGGCAAAGGAACCGTCCTTATTGATCACAATCGCATGCCCTGGCTTAATTTCTTTGATGGCCTTGAAGTCAATGTTGAAAGCCGACTTGATGGCTGGCTTCTCAGATGCCACCACAATCACCTCGTCGTCGGCATAGTAGAAGGCCGGTCGAATCCCAGAGGGATCTCGCACCACAAAGGCGGAGCCATTGCCGATCATGCCTGCCATAGCATAGCCACCATCAAAATCTCGGCAAGATCGACGTAAAATTCGACCTACATCCAATTTATCTTCAATGATATGCGTCAATTCCTCGTTGGAGTATTCCTCCTTGAATTGGTCAAATATGCGCTGGTTTTCCTCGTCCAAAAAGTGTCCAATCTTCTCCATTACGGTGACGGTGTCGGTCTTTTCCTTGGGGTGCTGACCCAACTCCACCAATCTTCCAAAAAGTTCCTCGTTATTGGTCATATTGAAGTTGCCCGCCATAACCAGGTTGCGACTTCTCCAATTGTTCTGCTTCAAAAATGGGTGGCAGGTTTCAATGCTATTTTCGCCATGGGTACCATAGCGCAAGTGTCCTAGCCAAACTTCCCCAGAAAAGGCCATGTTTTCTTTAAGCCATTCCCCGTTAGTGAGTGCTTTCTTACCTCCCAGCTTCTTCGCTTTTTTAAACTTACTATTGATTTTTTCAAAAATATCATTGACTGCGGAGGGATCCACAGAACGGTACCTGCTGATGTAGCGCGTACCGGGTTTGGTTCCAATTTTGATATTTGCCACCCCTGCTCCATCCTGTCCTCGATTGAGCTGTTTTTGCATCAAGACATAGAGTCGATTTGTCGCAAATGCGGCCGTTCCATAGGTGTCGATGTAGTACTGAATCGGTTTTCGAAGCCTAATAAGGGCTATTCCACATTCATGTTTGATAGCGTCACTCATGGAGAGAAGGGATGGGTTTATAGGAAGGAATAAAGGTAGGTTTTTTCAAAACATTTCCCGATTTGAAAAAGCCCAATTCCTAAAAAAAATCCAAAATTTTCCTCTAGAGTTCTCGATCAAAATTTCAGCACGATGTAACCTTTCATCGAATAAGTGGTAATGGTCGTCAGTGCGGAGTGCGCAACAGTTACTCCAGGCCAGAGATCCGAAGTCTTCAGGTTTCGAGCGATCAAGGACTGCCCACAAACGAGTATTTCCGCGCCCGCCTCTTCCAAAGCCTCAAAAACTGCTAGGTTAGGGTTTTTAACCTCGTATTTTTCCGTGTAGTTCTCGTCATTCAAAAGTGTAAAAATCCCTCCTCCATGTAGCACCACCTTCACCTTGATTCGGTCTTTGGTTACCCCAGCCAAACCATGTAGATTCATCATGCGCGCCACATTGTCCACAAACCTTGAGATCTGCTTGGGATCTTCCGATGGAGAGGTTAGGTCTACTAGAATTTTGTACTCCAAAGTCCCATCCGGACGTTCAGTTGCATCTGGGATTTCATAGATTCCTCCAAAGCCCTTGACAATTGGAAATTGAGGGGTTTGAGCAGCAGCTGCAACGGAAACAAGAAACGCAGCGACGCAAAGAAGAAAGAAATGGGTAGCCTTCATGAGTTTAGATTTTTTCCTAAACTACTAAAATTTTGACTAATTAACCGCAATTACCCTTGGTTCAAAAGGAATGGAAATCAAGTTGACAAACTGTCCACAGTCCCTAGTCCGCAGCACCTTGTCGTGAACTTCATAGGTTCATTCCTTCCTTAATTGAGAAAAACGGAGAATCCATTTTAGCATAAATACTATTTATACTTGTTATTGCGTTTTGAAATTAAACCCAGAATAGCGGAAGAGGTCTAACCTCAAAAATCAGTAAACCTAACCCCAATCACAACTATGAGAAATACACTTGCCGTTTTCGCTATAGGTTTAGTTTTACTACTGAGCGCCTGCAGCGACCAGGAAACCACCGCTCCCACAGCCAATTCCGCCATTGTCGAGGTGTTTGGAACAAAGATTGACCCTAGCAACCTGCCCAATTATGCAAGCCAAACGATCCCCAATTACATTCGTAAGGACAATACCGGAACCAATCCGATCACCAACGAAAAAGCAATTTTAGGGAGAGTGCTGTTCTACGATAAAAGTCTCAGCATAGACAATACGGTATCCTGTGCCAGTTGCCATCAACAAGCATTTGGATTCAGCGACCCTACCCTTGCCAGCCAAGGTGTACAAGGAGGTCAAACTACCCGCCATTCCATGCGCTTGATCAATACTCGATTCGCCATTGAATCCAAGTTCTTCTGGGATGAGCGCGCAGCAACCCTAGAAGCACAAGTCACTACACCCATCCAAGATCATGCGGAAATGGGCTTTAGTGGACAAAATGGACGTCCCAACCTCGCCGCTCTCCTTACTAAATTGGGTGGTATTGCCTATTATCAGGAATTGTTCACGCTTGCCTTCGGGAGCTCAGCAGTCACCGAACCACGCTTGCAGCAGGCATTAGCTACTTTCATCCGTAGCATTCAATCTTTTGATAGCAAATACGACCTAGGAAGAGCACAGGTAAACAATGACGCAGCCAACTTTCCAAATTTTACAGCCCAAGAAAACCTAGGAAAGCAGTTGTTCTTGACCCCACCTGTATTTGATGGAACCGGCACACGAATAAATGGTGGAGCGGGTTGCCAAGGCTGTCATCAAGCGCCTGAATTTGACATCGACCCAAATAGTCGAAACAATGGAGTCATCCGTCCTTTGGCTCAAGGAGCGGGCTTAGAACTAGCCATTACTCGATCTCCCACACTCCGCGATGCAGTCAACGCCGCGGGAGGAAGTAATGGTGCTTTTATGCATTCGGGGGTGTTTAACTCTTTACAAAATGTAGTAGGGCATTACAACAACATTCCCGCACAACAGGGAAACAATAACCTAGACGCCCGCTTGAACCCAGGAGGGAATCTACAAAAACTCAACCTGTCGGGAGCTGAAATCAATGCCATTGTTGCATTTATACAGACACTCTCTGGTAGGGATGTGTACACCAATGAAAAATGGGGAAGCCCATTCAATTAAGAAACTAACGAATTAGGGTGATTTAAAAACGAAAAAGGCGACTCGAAAGTCGCCTTTTTTTGTGCGCATGAGAAGATTCGAACTTCCACACCCGAACGGGCACCACCCCCTCAAAGTGGCGTGTCTACCAATTTCACCACATGCGCGATTGGGGATTGCAAAAGTAGAAAACCATGCTTTGGGAAGCAAAGCTTCCCTCCTCTTTTCTTAACTTTTTTTACTACTTAGCCAAAAACCTTCTTTTCAGCGGACTGAAGCGTATTGTAAAGCAAGGCCGCAATGGTCATTGGACCTACCCCGCCTGGTACAGGCGTGATCGCAGATGCAATGGGCGCTACTTCGTCGTACTTCACATCGCCAATCAATCGGAAACCTGTTTTCTTAGTATTGTCTACAATCCGGTGGATGCCCACGTCAATCACCACTGCTCCAGGCTTCACCATATCGGCCGTTACAAACTCGGGTTTACCGATCGCTACAATCAAAATATCTGCCGATTTACAGATGGCGGCCAAATCCTTGGTCTTGGAATGCGTAAGGGTGACGGTGGCATTGCCAGGATAGCCATTGCGGGCCATCAAGATACTCATTGGGCTTCCCACAATATGACTTCGACCGATGACCACACAATGCTTGCCGGAGGTTTCGATTTGGTAGCGCTTGAGCAATTCTACAATTCCATAAGGGGTAGCAGCTACGTAAGCAGGCCAGTTGAGGGTCATTCGGCCCACATTTGCAGGTGTAAAGCCATCCACGTCTTTTTCAGGACGAATGCGATTGGTCACTTTATCTACAGAGATGTGAGCAGGTAGCGGGAGTTGGACAATCAAACCATCGATATCCGGGTTTTGGTTGATCTCCTCGACGGTACGAAGCAATTCTTCTTCAGAAACCTCCGCTGCAAGGCGAACCAGCGTAGAAGTAAATCCTACTTCCTCACAGGCCTTTACTTTGGCTCCTACATAGGTTTGGCTGGCACCATCTTCCCCTACCAGTATGGCTGCTAGGTGAGGCTGCTTTCCGCCTGCTTGTTTAATTTCTGCTACCCGCGCTGAAATTTCATTTTTTATGTCTTGCGCGGTTTTTTTTCCGTCGATGAGGGTTGTCATACCATTTATAGGAGTCTTGAATTTTTTAAATACGAAGTACGAGATACGAAGTACGGAACCAAATCAAAGACAACCCTACTTTGTGAAATTCAATCGGGCAGTTTTTAAGCTAGCCACAAAAATGGAAATCAATTCGTCTACTTCTTTGGTCAGTCGGTCAATTTCTGGATGCAACTGCTCATTACTGTTGATTTTACTGAGCAGTTCCAAAAAGAACTGACTTTCATCGGCCTCTTCCTCTACAATTTTTAATTTATTTATAAAGTCTGCGTTCGACTTTGCTCGCATGGCTGCTCTGTAGTTTGCAGCCACAGAGCTAGAACAACGCAGAAGCTGATTTATATAATTATTATATTCTCTTGTATGGGGTAAGTGAGAACAGAGAAACCAAACATCAAGTGCGAATTTTTTAGTTCTGTCCTTCAATGCCTGGCTCATCGCTTACGCTATTTAACTGACCATACTCTCTTATTTCGAAACTCGTGATCTCGTATTTCGTACCTCGTACTTCTTACTTTATTAGTCTAGCTTCAACACCGCCATAAATGCCTCTTGTGGAATCTCTACATTCCCAACCTGGCGCATGCGCTTCTTCCCTTTTTTCTGCTTTTCCAAGAGTTTACGCTTACGCGAAATATCACCTCCGTAGCACTTGGCCAATACGTTTTTACGCAAGGCCTTTACCGTTTCACGGGCAATGATTTTTTGTCCAATGGCCGCCTGAATGGCGATTTCAAACATTTGACGCGGAACAAGTTCCTTCAACTTGTCACAAAGTCGCTTGCCCCAATCGTAGGCTTTATCCCGGTGCACAATCGCAGAAAGTGCATCTACAGGCTCTCCATTGAGCATGATATCCAAGCGCACCATGTGCGACTCTTGGAAACCTTTCAATTCGTAATCTAGGGAAGCGTAGCCTCTGGAAATGGTCTTCAAACGATCAAAAAAGTCGAATACAATTTCCGCAAGCGGCATGTCAAACTGCAACTCCACCCGATCGGAAGTCAAATACACCTGATTTTTGATCTGACCTCGTTTGTCCATGCAAAGGGAAATCACAGGACCTACGTATTCCGCAGCAGTGATGATGGATGCTTTTACAAATGGCTCTTCGATATGTTTGAATCGCGTAGGATCAGGCATATCGGATGGCGCATTGACCACCTGGTACTCGTCATTGGTCATGAGGGCCTTGAACTGCACCGAAGGCACCGTGGTGATGACTGTCATGTCAAATTCACGTTCCAGACGCTCCTGAACGATTTCCATGTGCAACATCCCCAAAAATCCGCATCGGAATCCAAAGCCCAAGGCGGCAGAAGTTTCAGGCTCCCATACCAAGGAAGCATCATTGAGCTGCAACTTTTCCATGGAGGCGCGAAGCTCCTCAAATTCGGTCGTATCCACAGGATAAATACCTGCAAATACCATGGGCTTCACATTTTCAAAGCCTTTAATTGCTTCTGCACAAGGATTTTTGACGTGAGTCACCGTATCCCCTACCGCCACTTCTTTGGCCACTTTGATACCGGAAATCAAGTACCCCACGTTGCCTGCACTCATGGTCTGTTGTGGGATCTGGTTGACACCCAAAATCCCTATCTCGTCGGCAAAATACTCCTTGCCAGAATTGACAAACTTGATGCGATCGCCTTTCTTGAGCGTTCCGTTGAAAATTCGGAAGATTACTTCTACTCCACGGAAGGAGTTGAACTGCGAATCAAAAATCATGGCCTGAAGCGGAGCCTCAGGATCACCTTTGGGCGGCGGGATATTTTCAATCACCTTGGCCAAAATATCCTCGATCCCAATACCTTCTTTGCCAGAAGCCAACACGATGTCTTCCCGCTTGCAACCCAAAAGGTCAATTACTTCATCCGCAACCACCTCAGGATCTGCACCTGGTAAGTCTATTTTATTCAAAACAGGGATGATTTCTAGATCATGCCCTAATGCCAAATACAAATTGGAAATGGTCTGCGCCTCCACACCTTGAGAGGCATCGACGATCAATAACGCCCCTTCACAGGCGGCAATGGAACGCGATACTTCGTAGGAAAAATCCACGTGTCCTGGAGTATCAATCAAGTTGAGAATGTACTCCTCTCCCTTGTAGTTGTACTTCATCTGGATAGCATGAGACTTGATCGTGATGCCACGCTCTCGCTCGAGATCCATATCGTCTAGCAACTGGTTTTGCATTTCTCGGTCAGAAACCGTGTTGGTTGTCTGGAGCAACCTGTCTGCTAGTGTACTTTTGCCGTGATCAATGTGGGCAATGATGCAGAAATTTCGAATGTTTTTCATAAGCTTAAGTCAGACAAAAGTAGGAAAAAAGTAGCGTTCTTGGTTAGCAGATGCAAGAAATAGAGGAGTTCCTTGCAAGCTTTTTTCTCAATTCGCTGTGCAAATCCACAATCCCTTGTTTAGGGGGTTTGTTTTGATCTAATTCCTCGAGTTTCGGCTATTTTTGAAGCACCTTTTGCTGGGTATTTAGTTTCTAACCTACCTTTGTCTATCCAACCAATTCTTTCTCATGCAGGCGATCGCAGAACGAAAAAAATCCCAAAACATAGGAGAATACCTTGTGTACATGTACCAGATGGAAGACCTCATCCGTTCCTATCAAGGGAATTTGGAGGAAATCAACCAGTATGTGGTCTCCCACTACCCAGTAACTGAGGAGGAAAAGAGCAGCATCAAAACCTGGTTTGCAGGCTTAGCAGCCTCCATGCAGCAGCAGGAGCTGATGCAAAAAGGGCACCTTCAAGAACTTCAGGAACTGGTGCAGCAGCTGCTCGAGCTTCACTACCAACTACTGAAAACCGACGCGAACTATGTGGCCACCTTTCACCAGGTCAAGCCTCACTTGCTCAAGGCAGTAGAAGCCGCTCAAATGGAGGACCTTGGAAATGAAATTCAAATCTGCCTGAATGGGGTCTATGGCTTGCTGCTCTGTCGCTTGCTTGGCAAAAAAATAAGTGACCGACAACTGGAAGCAGCCGATGCCTTTGGGAATATGCTAAGCCATTTGAATTTCAGTTACCAGCAGCGTCTTTTTTTAGGGCCAAATTGAAAGTGGGGAAATCCTAGCACATGGTACCTGACGGCCAATTGATTGACTAAAGACCTGGATCCCCTCTATTTTTTAAGTTAAATTTGTTATCCTGTGAAATGGAACAAAAAACAGCCAATTGAGCAACTTTTTTCTTGTTGAACTTTCGAATACTAGGCAATTAAAGAGCAAGCAGATAACTCAAACAGCAAGGGGTGATTTTTAGTCTAATTGGGTTTGACTTTTATCCTTTCCATAGCCCAAACCAGGGCTTGTAGCCGTCAGCAAAATGTTCGATGTGGATATTGGATTTCGAAACATTCAACTCCTTTAGATTCCGCGATATCCCTTCCTTTAAGGAATCTGGACCACATATATAGTAATTAGGATTGTTGCCAAGGCTTAAGTCACTTTTTTCGATCCGGTTGCTGCCAGAAATGAAATTACGGTATTCAAATTGGGGGTAGTGTTGCGCCAATTGATCTAGCTCTTTTTTGAAGACAATGTTTTCTTCTTTTCGGTTGGCATAAAGTAAGGTAACCTTGCTTTTTGGTTCAAAATGAAGCATTTGAAGCAGCATACTATACAAGGGAGTAATTCCACTTCCACCTGCCACGAGTACATAGTGATTCGTGTCATTATCAGTGGGCACAAATGTAAAATCACCCACTGGCAGCAAGGATTCAACTTGATCGCCACTTTTTGCTGTATTGTAAAAATAATGGGAAACTTCGCCTTTCAACTTCACCGTTATTCGTAAAAAATCATCGACCGTGGGTGAAGAACTTAAGGAAAAGCAGCGCGTATGGGTTTTGCTGCCCACTTTAATTTTCAGATTGAGGTATTGACCTGCATGATAGGTGAAAAACTCCTTGTCATCCGTTTTAAAATAAACAGAAACAGTATCCGGAGTTTCTTTTACCAATTTATCAATGATTAATGTTCTGTACTTGGTGTTATCAAGAATGGTCGCGTTTTCCCGTTCGTGAATTTCTTGAAAGGTACGTTCCGTCGAATTTAATTCTGTACCACAAACCACATCCCAAAAACGAAAGAATAAGGCGTAATTTCCATTGTATTGGGTGTGGTGCAGGCTGTGATTAGTAGCCGTTACGAGCATGTTAAACGGCGCTTTGCTAAAAAATTTAGGAAAAAACTCATAGCCCAGATGGGACTTCAAGTTGTTGAATGTTCCAACCACTTGCATGATTCCCAAAACAGTCATCGAAATCGGCATAACCATGGCTAAAGGAAGAATCCAAACCGTTAGCCACAAGGACTCAATGAGGTGAAATGAATTTGAGGTGAATGGATTTACATCCAAACTCTTGTGATGGAGCGCGTGGACATACTTGTAAATGCTTGGATGGTGCATGGTCCGATGACTCCAATAAAACCAGGTATCGGAAACCAGCAGCATGGCAATAAATGTAAACACCTCATACACTAAGCCAAATTTCCCTGCTTCAAGGTAAAACTTTGTTAATCCGATATCATTAAAGGACAACAAAAGAATCGAAAAGGCTGTACCTCCAAA
>JBJOOF010000066.1:0-12655 GCA_046051425.1 Bacteroidota bacterium | reverse complement strand
AGAGGAAATATCTGGACCGAATGGAATCAGTAGCCTACTCGAACTACTTCCAAAAGCTGACCTGGTTTTGGTGGGAGAACCCACCCAGCTCCGATTAGCGATTGCAGAAAAAGGATTGCTTGTGATTGACGGATCAGTAACCGGCAAGGCTGGACATGCGGCACGGGAAGAAGGCATTAATACTATTTATTTGGCCTTAGCTGACTTGGAAAAAGTCAAAAACTTCAAGTTTGCCAAAGTATCTCCCTTTCTAGGTCCTACCAAAGTATCCTGTACCGTAATCCAGGCTGGCGATCAACACAATATGGTACCCGAAGTTTGCCGTTACGTCTTGGATGTACGGGTCAATGAATTGTATACGCAGGAGGAGGTTTTGGAGGAATTGAAAACTGTACTTTCAGCAAATCTTATTCCCCGATCCATGCGGTTGCGCTCCTCCTGCTTGCCAGAAGGACATGTATTGCATGAAGTGGGGAAAACCTTGGGCCTAGAAACCTTCGGTAGCCCTACGCTATCCGACCAAGCTTTGATTCCCTATCCATCTGCAAAGATTGGCCCTGGAGATTCCGCCCGTTCCCATACGGCAGATGAGTTTATTTACATTCACGAAATTCAGGATGGCATCGCTCGGTACATTTCTATTTTAGAAACGTACGCCAGTCATTCTTTAGATACCTAACTTACGCTATGAAACTTTGGCAAAAAGCTACTGCAAGCAAAATAGAAGTAGAACAATTTACTGTAGGTAGAGATCCTGAGTTTGACATCCTTTTGGCTCCCTACGATGTGCTTGGCTCCATGGCCCATGCGACTATGCTAGCAAGTATTGGTTTGTTGACCAAAGAAGAAAATGCCTTACTTCAACGAGGACTAAAAGAGATTTACGATGAGATTGAGCAAGGGAAATTTGTCATTGAACCTGGAGTCGAAGATGTTCATTCCCAGGTAGAATTGCTCCTAACCCAACGCTATGGAGAGGTGGGAAAAAAACTACACAGTGGGAGAAGCCGAAATGACCAGGTTTTGGTGGATTTAAAATTATTTTATCGGGATGCCATCCGTGAGCTAGTGGATGAGGCGAGTACCTTGGCTACACAACTAATCCAGTTGGCAGAGAACCATAAGCAAGATTTGATGCCAGGCTATACGCATACCCAACTGGCCATGCCTTCTTCCTTTGGCTTGTGGTTTGGTTCATTTGCAGAAAGTTTAAGTGAGGACCTGGCTTTACTGCAGGTAGCTTTTGACCTGAGCAACAAAAATCCTTTAGGATCAGCTGCCGGTTATGGATCAAGCTTCCCTCTGAATCGCACGATGACTACCCAGTTGTTGGGATTCGGAGACTTGCACCACAATGTCATCAATGCACAGAATAGCAGAGGAAAGACCGAGCGCACCCTCGCATTTGCACTCGCTGGCATGGCGGGTACCTTGAATAAACTGTCCTCAGATGTGTGTTTATTTTGCAACCAGCATTTTGCATTTATATCCTTCCCGGATGACCTAACCACGGGTAGTAGCATCATGCCGCACAAGAAGAATCCGGATGTATTTGAATTGATCCGTGCCAAAACCAACCAGATTCAAGGGCTTCCATCCACCATTGGCCATCTTTTAGGAAATTTGACTACGGGTTACCATCGGGACATGCAGTTGCTTAAGGAGGAGATTTTTCCTAAGCTAAGCACACTTAGATCTTGCCTTCAAATGAGCAATTTTATGTTACAATCCATCCAGGTACGAAAGAATATCTTGGACGATCCTTTTTACATGCATCTATTTTCTGTGGAAGTGGTCAATGAATTGGTGCTTCAGGGTGTACCATTTCGAGATGCTTACAAGCAGGTAGGTGGAGATATTGAAGCCAATCGCTTTGTTCCCAACCAACAGAAGGTGGTTCACACACATGAAGGAAGTATCGGCAACTTATGTCTCCCTGAGATTCAATCCAAGTTAGATCAAGCCCGTTCTAAATTTGATTTTCAAAAAATAGATCAGGCAGTGTCATCGCTTCTAAATTCACCTAGCTAATCCACCAAGGGTCCCAGATTGGATTCTTACCTTGTGATCCTTATTTGTCCGTAGAGTTGTCAATTTTCTCCATGCAAACCCGATCTTTTCATTCTTCAGCTCCCCTTATACTTGAATCTGGAGAGATTTTGGAGCAGTATACTATTTCCTATACCACTTATGGCGAGCTGAACGAAGATCAATCCAATGTGATTTGGGCAGTGCATGCGCTTACTGGTGATGCACAGGTAGCCGATTGGTGGAGTGGCTTGGTTGGAGAAAAAGCGATTTACAATTTCTCTGAACATTTCATCATCTGCGCTAACCTGATAGGAAGCGGCTATGGATCAAGCAATGCATTGAGTGTAAATCCAACGACCGGCACCCCCTATTTTTACAGTTTCCCCACACTGAGCACGAGAGATCTAGCCCATAGTCTGGAAATGCTTCGGCAGCATTTGAAAATTGAACACATTCATACGCTTATCGGCGGATCTTTAGGCGGGCAAGTAGCCCTGGAGTGGGCTTTTATCCTTGGAAAAAAACTTCAACACGCCATCATCATTGCCTCAACGGCAAAAACCTCCCCTTGGGTTATTGGATTTAATGAGGCCCAACGCATGGCCATTGCTGCAGATAGCACCTGGGGACAAAATCACCAAGATGCTGGAAAAAAAGGGCTTGAAGCAGCGCGAGCAGTGGCCATGCTTAGCTACAGAAATCCTTCCGACATCAATACCAAACAGCAAGAAAAAGAAGAAAAAATAGATGGTTTTTTGGCGGCTTCCTACCTCAGGTATCAAGGTTCCAAATTGGCCAAACGATTTCAGGCATTCTCCTACTGGACCTTGACCAAAGCCATGGACAGCCATGACATTGGAAGAGGAAGAGGAGGCGTGGAAGTTGCTTTGAATACAATTCAAGCCCGATTGCTGGCTGTAGGCGTCAATTCTGACCTGCTTTTTCTAGCTGAAGAAGCGCGATTCTTGAGTCAAGCAGTACCTGCAGGAAACTACGGTGAAATTGTATCCACCGCAGGACATGATGCATTCTTAATTGAATTTACTCAGCTTTCTAAGCTAATTGAAAGCTTTTACCACCAGTAATCAGAGAAAGTATTCTCGACTAGTTAGGGTTTCGCTTTGGTCCACTCCACCGTGCGACCTATCAAAGAAAACCCAATGTATCCTTTAACTTCTAGGACATCTTTGGATTTCAAGGTCACTTGACAAGAATATGTTTTTCCTGTTTTCGGGTCATAGATGGTACCATCTTCCCACATTCCAGAATCAAATTTCAAACCTTCCAATAGATTCAATCCCATCAAAGGACGAGATTTAAGTTTGGGGTTGGGATTGTCTTTATCGACTGCTGGTTTACCTCCTGGATTAGGGTCTTTCAACCACACAATTTTACCAATAAATGCGGATCCTCTCTTCAAAATTTCAACTTGCGCGGTTTTTTCTGTGTTGTACCACACTCCCACTATTGAATTTTCAGATTGGGCTTTGACAAGGGTAGCTGTAAAAAAGAAAAGGAGGAAAAGGGAAGCGGATAGCGTAACTTTTTTCATTTGTTCTAGTTTTATGCAATACTAAATAGGAATGCTTTTGTTTGTGTCGTTGTGATAATTAATAATTCCTATGGGCTCAATAGTTTTTGATTATAAGGGAATGGAATTGGCCTTATTGCCAGAAAAGGCAGTTTGGATTGATTCCTTACGTGTTTTATTGCTAGCTGATATTCATTTAGGAAAGGCGTCCCATTTTCGAAAATCCGGAATCCCAATACCCGAACAAGTTCATGACCTAGATTACCAGCGCTTGGGAAAATTAATCCAAGACTATTCACCAAAGGATGTCTACTTCTTGGGAGATTTATTTCACAGTTCTTGGAATGAGCAATGGGAGGATTTAGGTGCATTTTTGCCTCAATTTCCAGGGTCAACTTTTCATTTGGTGCTCGGAAATCATGACATTTTACCCGCAGAGAAATACCAGAATACCAGTCTACAAGTGTATCGAAATGCAGTAGTCCTAGAATCTTTCCTGCTCAGCCATGAACCTACCACTCCCCCACCAGGCTTGCTAAACATTTGCGGCCATATTCATCCAGGAATTCTCCTGAAGGGAAAGGCCAAGCAATCGGTTCGAATCCCTTGCTTCCATTATTCAGAGGATATTCTCGTGCTACCCAGTTTTGGAAACTTTACAGGGCTATTCCTGATAAATGGAAAAAAGACGGATTATGTCTGGGGTATAGCTGAAGAGCGAGTGATTCCCATCCTTTCTCCGGCCGTTATTGGGTAAATCGCGTAAGCTTTTCTATTTTTGAATAGAATTTGATATTTCATGGCCAATCCAGCAAAAACAAAAAAACAACTCGGATATTTTAAGTTTGGTAGCGTCCTGTTTAGCACGACTTTATCTCTTTTTATCGTGGGCCTCTTTGGAATTATTTTGATTCAAGCAAGTTCACTTACCAAAATGATCCGTGAGAACATTGAGATTCAGGTTTTTTTGGATAAAGACTTAAGCCCAGAACAACTTGCAGAACTTCAAAAAGATTTAGCTAAAAGACCGTTCGTCTTGGCCAAAGAGGACAGCACGCATTTGAGATTCATTTCAAATAAGGAAGCAGCCGAAACGTTTATCAAAAATACGGGTGAAGACTTCACCAAATTTTTAGAAGACAATCCCCTCCGAGATAGCTACGTTTTTTCCGTTTCAGAGGAATTTCAAAGCTCAGAGCAATTAACAATTATTGCAAAGGAGCTTGAAACTTTACCGGGCGTATTTGAAGTGTCCTACATGACTGACTTGGTGGATTCGATTAATAAAAACCTGTTTAAGGTATCCTTAATCATGGGTGGCTTTATTCTCATTCTGATCGTGACCGTCATCATGCTAATCAATAACACGATCCGATTGGCCCTATTCTCGCAACGCTTTTTGATTCGTTCCATGCAATTGGTAGGTGCTACCCGAGGATTTATCCGTAAACCATTCCTAGTTAGAGCCTTTGTTTTCGGGATTTTGGCTGGGATTTTAGCCTCTGCAATTTTATATGGCCTTCTGGAATACACCAAGGGGAACATCGAAGGATTTGCAGCTTTACAAAATACGGAATTGATGCTCCTCCTTTTTGCTGGATTGTCGATTATGGGTGGACTCCTCTCCGGATTTAGTACCTTGCGTGCTGTCAATAAATACTTAAACATGTCCTTGGACGAACTCTATTAATCCATGAGCAATACCTCTTTTCCCTTTTCCAAAAAAAATTACCTCTTCCTATTCTTAGGTTTGGGACTAATCGTACTAGGTTTTGTAATCATGGGGATGGATGCTACTCCACATGGCAACGGATTTATGGGCTTAACGCTAGGACCAATTATTACCCTAGCTGGGTTTGTACTTGAGTTCTACGCCATTTTTGCCAAGTCTTCCAAATCCTAATTTTTACATTCTCAGCTAAGGCTACCTCATTCCCATGCAGCAAGAAGCTTACGGAGAAGTTTTTCTGATCAACAAACCTTTGGAATGGACTTCCTTCGATGTAGTTAAAAAAGTCAGAAATGCCTTACGCATCAAAAAAGTGGGCCATGCAGGTACACTTGATCCCTTGGCCACAGGATTGCTTATTGTTTGCGCTGGTAAAATGACCAAGCAAATAGACGGGTTCATGGGGCAAGAAAAGGAATATACCGGAACATTTGTCCTAGGTGCTACCACGGAATCATTTGACCTAGAAAAGCCCATTATTCCAGTCGCGGATCCCTCTTCCATCACTTTGGAACAGGTCCAAGCAGCAGTTTTACAACTTAAAGGCACTATTTTACAGATCCCACCCATGCATTCCGCAATTAAGGTGGATGGCAAACGGGTCTATGCTTCTGCACGTTTGGGAATTGAAGTTCAAATGAACCCAAGGCAAGTAGAGGTTCGAGAATTTGAAATTTGCCGATTTGAAAATGGGGAGGTCGATTTTCGAATCAGCTGTTCAAAAGGAACTTACATCCGAAGTTTGGCGCGTGATCTAGGAGTAAGTCTAGGTGTAGGTGCTTACTTGAAGTCCTTGTGTCGAACACGAATTGGAACCTACTCCCTGAAAGATGCCAAGGAGGTTGCCGATTTGGTAGAAGAAATTAAATCCAGGCCCAATGAAAATCTATCAACAACTCACTGATTTTCATCCCCCCCACTTTTCTGTAGTTACCTCTGGCACCTTCGATGGGGTACATTTGGGTCATCAGAAAATTCTCCGCAGACTTCAAGAGCTAGCTGCCCGAAAACAAGGAGAAACAGTGCTCCTCACCTACTGGCCACATCCTCGCCTAATTCTCCAGCCCGAAGATAAAAGTCTTCGACTACTGACTACACTCTCAGAGAAAGTAAAGCTTTTGGAAGAAATGGGTGTAGACCACTTGATCATACTTCCTTTCACCAAGGAATTATCGCAGATGAGTTCAGAGGAGTTTATCCGAGATATATTGGTGGATAAAATTCAGACAAAAACCTTGGTCATCGGGTACGACCATAAGTTTGGAAAGAATAGGGAAGGAAGCTTTGAGTACCTCCAAAGCCATAGTCATCTTTTTGGTTTTGCTATTGAGGAGATTTCAAGACAGGATGTAGACGACTTGGGTGTATCAAGCACCAAGATTCGAACAGCCCTTGCCCAAGGTGATATTTCTACAGCCAACAAATACCTGGGAAGGCCCTATGATCTAAGCGGTCAAGTGGTGAAAGGTCAGCAAATAGGACGCTCCTTAGGATTTCCAACTGCCAACATTCACATCGCTGAAGATTACAAGTTGCTCCCATGCGATGGCGCCTACGCGGTGAATGCAGAAGTAAATTCAATTCGATACAAAGCCATTTTGAATATCGGTGATCGACCCACTGTTGACGGTCAAAAGAAGACTATAGAAGCTCATTTGATTGATTTTGAGGGGGACTTGTATGGGCAAGAGCTCCGAGTTTATTTCCAGGAGTTTTTACGCGAAGAGAAAAAATTCGAAAGTTTGGATGCTCTTAAAAATCAGTTGGTGGTAGACCGTGAACGCGCTATATTTATTCTATAAACCCAATAGCTATGATTTTAAAAACCGTAAAAAATGCAGAAGAGGCAGTAGCGGATATTTCCAATGGGGCCATGCTCATGATGGGAGGCTTTGGATTGAGTGGAATTCCGGAAAACTGTATAGCCGCACTACTTAAAAAAGAAGTTCGAGACCTTACCATCGTTTCCAACAACGCTGGGGTAGATGATTTTGGAATTGGACTATTTCTTCAAAAGCGCATGGTGAAGAAAATGATTTCAAGCTATGTAGGTGAAAACGATGAGTTTGAGCGACAGCTTTTATCAGGCGAATTGGAAGTAGAGCTAGTTCCTCAAGGAACTTTGGCGGAACGGATACGTGCGGGTGGAGCTGGGATTCCTGCTTTCTTTACGCCAGCAGGTGTAGGTACGGAAGTTGCCGTGGGCAAAGAAATACGTGAGTTTAATGGGAAGTTGTATTTGATGGAAACTGCATTGACTGCAGATTTTGCACTTGTCAAAGCTTGGAAGGGAGATACTGCAGGAAATTTGATTTTTAAAGGCACTGCTCGCAATTTCAATCCCATGATGGCTACAGCTGGTAAAATCACCATTGCAGAAGTGGAGGAATTGGTGCCAATTGGAGAATTAGATCCAAATGCCATTCATACACCTGGAATCTATGTACAGCGGATTTTTCAAGGAGAAAAGTATGAAAAACGAATTGAACAGCGAACGGTTACGGCTTGATGTTTTAAAACCCAAGAGCGAATCCTTTCTCCTACCTAAACTTTTCAAACCCAATGTTGACTAAAGAACAAATTGCCAAACGAATTGCCAGGGAAGTAGAACATGGGCAATACATCAATCTAGGCATAGGAATTCCTACACTGGTGGCCAATTACATTCCATCACATTTGGACGTAGTGCTCCAATCCGAAAATGGCTTGTTGGGAATTGGCCCGTTTCCAAAAGAAGCGGATGTAGATCCAGATTTAATTAATGCCGGTAAGCAAACGATCAGTATGCTACCTGGTTCCGTAATTTTTGATTCGGCCCAATCCTTTGCCATGATTCGAGGAGGACATGTGCATTTAACAATCCTGGGGGCTATGGAAGTTTCGGAACATGGAGACATTGCCAATTGGAAGATTCCAGGTAAAATGGTGAAAGGCATGGGAGGCGCAATGGATTTAGTGGCTTCTGCCAAGCACATTATTGTTGCCATGCAGCATTGTTCGAAAGATGGACAATCCAAGTTATTACCTACCTGTTCCCTACCCCTTACGGGTATCCGTTGTGTCAAAAAGATTGTCACAGATTTAGCAGTGTTGGAAATTGATCCTGAAGGGGGATTTGTGCTATTGGAACGTGCACCAGGAATAACAGTGGAAGAAATTAAGGCTAAAACAGCAGGTAAATTAATCGTGAAAGGTGAAATTCCGGAAATGACCTTTGATTAATCCCTTATTCAATAAGTAGAAAAACTAGTTTACTAAATCGTATGAAAAAATCAGAAATCAACTTTCAAATTGAATTGGATGAAACCAACCTTCCCAAAGCTATTCATTGGGATGCTTCGGATAAGGAAGGAGAGGGAGCTGAATCCACTAAAAGCATCAGTTTGAATGTTTGGGATAATCTCAACCACTCTACCCTTCGAATTGACTTGTGGACCGATGAGATGTCTGTAGTAGAAATGAAACGATTTTACATCGATATCCTTGGAGGAATGGCACAAACCATTTTGAATAGCACGGGAGATGAGTACATGTCAGAGGAAATCAAAGACCTGTGTGACCGCTTGGTAAAGCACGTCAATGAAGAAAACAAGAAAAGCCTATAACGGTCTAATTTCCCTACAATTGGACTTATTCTAAGCTACCCAGCCCTGCTTTTCAACTTATTTCCAGATTGATATATTGTCAATACAACAACCATTTATTCAGTGTATTTTCAAAATAATCGCTTTATAATTTTATTATTTTAATTAAAAGCCGCTTTTTTGAAAATTATTTAAAATTGAAGGAATCTGTTCTCTATTTTTTTTTACTCAAAAACGATAGAAAATTACCATTTTCCCATAAATTTCGAATAATTGGATTGGATTCACCTTAATTCAAAAACCATCTTAACTATTTTACAAAATTAGCCTATGAAAAATTTTACCAGAAAAATCTGGAGTTCAGTGCTTTCAGCGGTTGTATTCCTTGCTTTAGGAACATCTGTAGCACTAGCTCAGACTACCATCTCCGGTACGGTCACTGATGCTGACACGAAGGAAACGTTGGTAGGGGTAAACATCCTCGTGAAAGGAAAAGTAATTGGAACAATTACTGACCTATCCGGTAAGTTTACCTTGAACGTAAACCAAGAACCTCCATTTACTTTGGTGTTCTCTATGGTTGGTTTCGGAACGAAAGAAGTCGAAATTACAGGAGGAATCTCCAACCTTTCGGTTGAACTAGCCGAAGCTTCTATTTTAGGACAAGAAGTCGTGGTATCGGCCTCTCGAGTAGAAGAAAGTATTCTTAAATCTCCAGTTTCTGTTGAAAAAATGGACATCATCGCAATTCGCGATGTGCCTCAAGCGAGTTTTTACGACGCCTTGAACAACATGAAAGGGGTAGAAATGAGCACCCAGTCTTTGACCTTTAAATCATTCAATACCAGAGGTTTCAACGCCAACGGTAACGTGAGAACGGTACAAATGATTGATGGTATGGACAACCAAGCTCCTGGTCTTAACTTCTCTGTAGGTAACATTGTAGGTATTTCTGAATTGGATTTGGAAAGCGTTGAATTGCTTCCAGGTGCAGCTTCTGCACTTTACGGGCCAAATGCAATCAATGGTATCCTTTTGATGAACTCAAAAAATCCATTCCAATACCAAGGTCTATCTGCAAGTGTAAGAACTGGTTTGATGGATCAGAAAGATAGAACTACTCCAGGAACTGGATTCTATGATTTCAGTGCTAGATATGCTAAGGCAATCAATGACAAGCTTGCATTCAAAGTTAACGTGCAGTACTTAAAAGCTGATGACTGGCAAGCAAATGATTTCAGAGATCAGTCTTTGTTGAACGCTTCTCGTATCAATAAAGGTGATCGAATCAGCAACCCAGCTTACAATGGAGTTAACGTTTACGGGGATGAAACCAACGTAAACATGAATTCCATCGCTCAGAGCATGGTGACTGCAGGTGCTTTACCAGCTGCATTACTTCCGCTAATCCCACAGACTTTTGTATCCAGAACTGGTTACAGAGAATCTGATTTGGCTGATTACGGCACCAAGTCTTTGAAATTGAATGCGGCTTTGCATTACAGAATCAATGACCGTGTGGAAGCTATTATTCAAGGTAATTATGGATTTGGTACCACGGTTTATACCGGTGCTGACCGTTATTCCATTGCTAACTTCAAGTTAGGTCAATACAAAGCAGAATTGAAAGGTGCGAACTGGTTCTTGAGAGCATATACAACTCAAGAGCGTTCCGGTGATGCTTTCGCAGTAGGTATTGCTGCACAAGGAATCAACGAAGCTTGGAAGCCTAGCAGTACTTGGTTCCCTCAGTATGTAGGTGCATTTGCTCAAGCTAGAGCTAGAGGCTTAGACAATGCTTTGGCGCACGATGCTGCTAGAGCATTTGCTGATCAGGGTCGTTTGCTACCTGGAACTGCTGCATTTGATGCTGCTAAAACCGCTGTAACTAGTCGTCCAATCCCAGGCAATGCTCAAGGTGTAGGTGCTAAGTTTGTGGATAAAACCAACTTGTACCACGTAGAAGGTTCTTACCAGTTTACAAACATCAAGTGGGCTGATTTCGTTGTAGGTGCAAACTTCAGAACTTACCAACTAAACTCTGACAAAACTCTTTTCGCAACTGACGAAAATGGTGATGAGTTTACCATCAAAGAACATGGCGCTTATGTACAAGGTGCTAAGTCTCTTTTCAATGACAAGTTTAGATTGACTGCTTCTGCTCGTTACGATAAAAACGAAAACTTCAAAGGTCAGTTATCTCCACGTGTATCTGGTGTTTATTCTGCAGGTACTCACAACTTCCGTGCTTCTTACCAGACTGGTTTCCGTCTACCGACTACCCAAGATCAATACATTGACTTGGTTACTCCTCAAGCACGTTTGATTGGTGGTCTCCCACTTTTCAGAAGTAAGTACAACTTCTCTGGAAACCCAGTGTATTCACTAGCTACGGTTACTAGCTTCGGTGGTGCAGTTTTGGCTGGTACTCAACCATCTTCACCAGTGTATCAAGCATCCATTGCACAGGCTACACAGTTGGCGATCACTCAGGCTACGTCAATCATTACCCAGCAAGTTGTAGCAGGATTAATTCCAGCTGCTCAGGCACCTGCAGCCATTGCTGCCTTGGTACCTAGCATCGTTCCTGTGATTGCTGCACAATTGGTGCCTGCAAACGCTGCTGCTGCAGCTAAGGACAAGCTAGTAGCTTTCAAGCCTAGCGAATTCAAACCTGAAACCGTTAGATCTTATGAATTTGGTTACAAAGGTTTGTTTGCTAACAAATTATTGATCGATACTTATGCATATTTCAATAGTTTTGAGAACTTCATCGGTGGCCAGGTATTGGTACAGGATAAAAACTATGTGGCTACTAGCGCAGCATCCACTTTAGGTCTTAACCTATTGAACGCAAACACAAGAAACATCTACTCCATGCCAGTTAACAGAACTGAGACCATTAAATCTTGGGGTTGGGCATTGGGCGCAGATTACCGTTTGCCTAAAAACTACACCATCGGTGGTAACGTATCTTACAACAAACTTCAGGATCTTGAGAAGTTGACCGTAACTGGCTTCCAGCCTTCTTTCAACACTCCTGAGTACAGATATGTGGTGAACTTCGCTAACCGTGAGATTGTGAAGAACATTGGATTCGCTATGTCTTACAGATGGCAGGGTGAATTTGCTTGGCAGTCCTCTTTCGTAGCTCCTGCGGTGTCTTCACAGCAACTTTCTGTGATGCCTGCTTACGGAACTTTCGATGCGCAAATGAGCGTAAAAATGAAGGCGCTTAAGTCAATCTTGAAAATCGGTGGTTCTAACTTGTTCAACAGTGCAGGATACAGACAAGCATGGGGTAACCCAACTGTAGGTACAATGTACTTTGTAAGTTTGACTTTCGATGAGTTCTTGAACTAATCGAATCCACTTTCATAAAAAGGGCTGCTCTTACGGGCAGCCCTTTTTTTGTACCAAGGATAATGTACAAAGTATCATGTACTAAGATCCTTTAGAAGTAGCATTGGAGTCAGAACATGAATCCCTACTTCGACATTCCTAGATCGGAGTTCGGCATTCGAAATTAAAAAAGAATCCTGCCTACCGCAGGATGGCAAGATCCTTTAGAAGTACCATTGGGGTCAGAACATGAATCCCTACTTTGTATTTGGTACATTTTGTTTGGTGCTTGGTACATTGTACTTGGTACAAAAAAAGGCCATCCCGAGGGATAGCCTTTTTGAAAGAATAACTTGTTGAAGGTTAATGTACCTCCCCCATTAATTTCTTAATAAACGGTGAGGTTACTAGGACAATTAAACCGGCACCTATTGAATA
>JBJOOF010000065.1:0-5750 GCA_046051425.1 Bacteroidota bacterium | reverse complement strand
TTTTCCCAACTAGACAATACATCGATCCAGGTGTCGTCCTGTTCCTCAAATATGAGATTCGCTACATTAGATTTGACGTTGACACCTAAGATTTTGCTATGGTTTTGCTTGCGGTTGAGTTGCTGCACCAGCAGGAGCTCAGGTGAATTCCACTCCATACGAGGCAAGTAATGTTGCTGTGGATCTCCTGGAATATTGAGCCAGGTAGTCTGTTTGGTGCTCAATTCGACCACTCCAATTTTTGCCGGTGAAGGTGACTCTCCTACTTTGGGGTACTCTACGGGGATAATTTGGGAATAAATGGAATCCGTGGTATTGATCATGTAATAATCACGAATCTGGTTGGCATCGATTTGCCAAAAAGAAATACGCTTCCCGTCAGGGCTCCATTGGAAGCCATCGCGACATCCAAACTCTTCCTCATAGGCCCAATCGAAGGTTCCGTTGATCAGCTTGCGGGTACCATCGGTGGTTAAGGAAGTAATTTGACCAGAAGTCAAATCCTGAACATACAAGTTAAATTCACTTACAAAAGCCACTTTGGAAGCATCTGGAGCGAATTTGGCAAAGCGTAGCGAACTTTCAGGAAGCTTCTCTCCTACCTGAGTTAACTTTCTAGTAGCAAGTTCATACACCCAATAGTCTCCTTGCGTTTGCAGGCGCCATACCGCCTTTGTGTTGGTGTAGATCAATACTTTCTGCCCATCAGCAGAAAATGCAAAGTCGGTGATGGAGAGGGGTGCTTGGCTCTTTGGGCTTAGTTGAGCCGTAGAAATTAACTTCTCTCCAGTCGTATTGGGTAAAGTGTGTCGGAAAATCTCATTTTTTACGACCGAATAATAGGTATCCCCTTTCTTGTCCCATTTGATCTCCTGCGCAAAAGCAGTAAAACCAATTAGGAAAGTCATCAGGAACGAAAGTAATCGAAAGGCTTTTTTCATGGGTTAAGTTAATCGTGATTCTAAGTCAAATAGGTTAAAATAAATGGAGAATTCAAGGCTACTTTCCTAAAATTTCATCCAATCTCATGCTGTAATCGTATTGCAGATCCTCATGCAGGGCAGCGATGTTTTTCTGGATTTTCTCTGTTTGCTTAAAAAACAGGGACTGAAGGATGGGATGCTGGTACTTCAAATACCCATATTTTTTAAGTTGCTCGCAGAAATACAGCAGCAATTCCACCTGGTCCTCTTTGTTCTTGCTGAATTTGAGCGCTTTGTTGAGTTTCCGGCGGATGGTCTGGGCTGATTTTTTGGTTAAGTAAAAAGAAGTCGTATTCGCCGTTTGAAATAGCTCATCCAACTCCTCTTTCACTGTATCCACAAATAGACTGGGCTGATCTCTTTCGTTGAGTTTGAAGTATAAAAAGGCCTTGTTGTCCCGGGTGAACTTGCTCAATTCTAAGATTAAGCTACTGAGCTCCTTTTCATCGAGGTAGGAAAGCTCTTTTTTTATAGCGGCCAAACTAGGAATATTCATACGAAAGGGTTGAAATCAGGAGGTTTTGGGATTGCAAGAACTAATTTTTTCAGGATAGTTTTCTCGAATCCAAACAAAAGTTGAATCAATAGGAGTTTATCAATAAATTTAAGGCAAATAGCAGGAAGTTATGGAAGCGTACGGAAAGATTTTATTGATTGCGATGCCGGCATTTTTTGTGCTGGTACTCCTTGAAAAAGCCTGGGGCATTTGGAAGGGAAAGGATACCGTTCCTGTTTCGGACATGATTGCAAGTTTGAGTTCGGGCATCACCAACGTGACCAAAGATGTGCTTGGGCTAAGTGTGGCGGTTATTTCCTACCAATGGCTCTTCACTCAATTCTCTTTTTTCACGATTGAGGCCACTTGGGTGGTGTATGTCATTGCCTTTTTTGCCTTGGATTTTGCGGGCTATTGGACCCATCGCATCGCACATGAGTACAATATCTTTTGGAACAATCACATCGTGCACCATTCCTCCGAAGAGTTTAACCTTGCCTGTGCCCTGCGTCAAAGCATCTCTTCCATCTTCAAAATCTTTGCAATTTTCCTATTGCCAGCTGCTTTTCTGGGAGTTCCCCCTGAGGTAATTGGAGTGGTAGCCCCCTTACATTTATTTGCGCAGTTTTGGTACCATACCCAGCACATTCGATCCATGGGTATTCTTGAGAAAATCATCGTCACCCCTGCCCATCACCGGGTACACCATGCGATCAACCCCGAATACCTGGACAAAAACTACGGACAGATCTTTATCTTCTGGGACAAGTGGTTTGGAACCTTTCAGGAAGAACGAGCCGATATTCCTGCGGTCTATGGGGTCACTCGACCGGTACAAACCTGGAATCCCATCAAAATCAATTTCATGCACTTGTGGCTCTTGATTCAAGATGCCTGGCGTGCCAAAAACTGGGGAGATAAGCTGAAAATTTGGTTTATGCCTTTGGGATGGCGACCCAATGATGTGGCAGCGAAGCATCCGGTAGCCAAGATTCAGGATGTGTATCATTTTGACAAATACAACCCAGAACTCAACGCTGGGATGCGAATTTGGAGTTTCGGACAGTTGATTGTCTTGTTGCTCCTGTTGAGTTACCTCTTCACCAATTTGGCAGCAATTGGGGCTCCTGGCATCTTTTACTACGGAGGATTCGTCTTTCTGACGGTGTTTGCTTACACCGAACTCATGGATCGCAATCCCCTCGCTTGGTGCTGGGAAGCGTTAAAGAGCAGTTATGCCCTTTATTTTGTATTCACCACTGGGGATTGGTTTGGGCTCAATGCCCAGTTTCCAGGTGCAGTCTACGCGTTTGTGGGCTACTTGGTGATTTCCACGCTTTCCTCTCTCCTATTCTCTCTGCAAAAGCCAAACGCTTCCTCCTCTCCTAGCTCGCAATTTGCTGAATGAAAGAATTTGCCCAGCTGATTGATGCCTATGATCTAGCCAAAGCCGAGGGCCATGCCATGGCCTTAGCCACAGTGGTGCAGGTAGATGGATCTGCCTACAGACGTCCTGGAGCACGAATGCTAGTAACTCAGGATGGAAGACTTACGGGGGCGATTAGTGGGGGCTGCCTCGAAGGAGATGCGCTTCGCAAAGCACAGGCAGTCATCTTTCAGCAAAAATCAATGCTCGTCACCTACGACACCACAGACGAGGATGACCAGAAGTTTGGAATTGGCCTCGGATGCAATGGAATCATTCACCTCTTGATTGAGCCCTTGGATGTGAATCAGGTAAACAATCCTGTGGAACTGATTCGTCAGGCAAGATCAACCCGTGAAACTTCCCTTTTGCTTACTTTCTTTTCCCTTAAAAACTCCAATAAGGAGCAAATCGGCACGGTACACCTCACCCAAGGACTGCAGCAATTTGGATCCTTGGCTAAAATCAAGGAAGAATTCCATACCCCTATCCTGCAAGAAATTGCGGCTTTTGACCAGCCCAGCAGTCGAATTCAGTGCTTCGATGAACTAGACGAGCTTTCCCTATTTTTCGAATTGATTCACCCTCCCCTACAGTTGCTCCTATTTGGCGCAGGTAATGATACCCTCCCGGTGGCACAACTCGCGGCCATCCTGGGGCATGAAGTGATTCTGGTGGATGGGAGAAAAGCCTTGGCTACGAGTAGCCGATTTCCTACCGTTCAACGAATCATCCAGGGACCTGCGGAAGAGGTCATGGAGCAGATTGAAACGGATTTGAATACCGTAGCGCTCCTGATGACACATAATTTTGACTACGAACTGGTCCTTCTCGAGAAATTGTCCCAGTTGCTACTCCCCTACATCGGGATTTTAGGTCCGAAGCGAAAGACTGAAAAGTTGTTGGAACGACTACAGGCAAAGGGAATCGCTATTCCAACGGGTAATCTCTTCGCACCTATTGGCTTGGACCTTGGGGCGGAAACATCCGAGGAAATCGCGCTAGCCATCCTTGCTGAAATCGCTGCTGTAGTTCGCAAACGGAAACCCGGTTTTCTTCGGGACAAGCTAGGTCCCATTCATGATACCGGGTTATGAAAACTGGAGTCATCCTTTTGGCCGCAGGTTCATCTTCCCGTTTAGGTAGACCAAAGCAACTCATTAACTATCAAGGAAAAACACTGATTCAAAAAGCCATTGATGAGGCCAATAAGAGCCAAGCAGAAGGTCTTGTGGTGGTGCTTGGATCCAATCCTGAACTGATTCAAACTGGTTTTGATCCTTCGAGTGCACCGTTTATTATCAATTCGAATTGGCAGCATGGAATGTCCACCAGCATGCAGGCAGGACTTCGTTTTTTGATGGAAAAGGAAGTGATCAATCAAGTGGTGCTGATGTTATGCGACCAACCTTTTGTGGATGCTTCCCTCCTAGATCAATTGATTACCGCAAAGTATACATCCGGGAAGGGGATCGTGGCGGCTTCTTACTCCAATACCTTGGGAGTGCCGGCACTTTTCGAGGGGCATTATTTTGAGGAGTTACTCCAATTGACCGGATCTGAAGGGGCCAAGAAGGTTATTTTTAAACATCAAGCAGAGGTCCATGCGCTTGATTTCCCACTTGGGGCAGTGGATTTAGATACAGAAGAGGATGTAAACCAATTCCTCACTCGATATCCGCAAAAAAATCTTCCAAATCCAAGCTAAAACCTTCTAGGGCCTTAGACTGGAGCACATCTCCCGAGGTCATTAATTTGGAAGGGATGTAGTGGTCATTTACTAGGGTATATTGGATGACATTTTGATAATCTGGATGGATTATCCAATATTCAGCTACACCATGCGATTCATAGAGCTGGTATTTAAACTTAAGTTCGGTTTTGGTATTTCCTGGAGAAAGAATTTCCACAATCAAATCTGGGGCTCCGAGGCAACCTCTTTCGTCCAGTTTTTCAGGATTGCAGATCACACAAAGGTCTGGCTGGACTACATTGAAAATTTGACAATCTTCCTTGGAATCTTTGGGGAACCGGACATCAAAAGGAGCATTATACACTTGACACCGCTTCCCTTCCAAAAAAAGATAGAGTTTGGATCCAAGTTTTATAGAAACTCGTTGATGGATTCGTTTGGGTGCTGCTGCAGCTTTTTTGAAAATTTTGCCGTTAATCAGCTCTACCACTTCTTCAAACTGCCAAGTCAAATAATCCGCATAGGAATACTTGCCGTAGGAAGCATTAGGCTCTTCGACTAAATCTGGTTTTTTTGGATCCACAATCCAATTTACATCCAACGTCCCACAATTCTTTCACTGGGTATAAAAAAGATCACGTGATTTTTATCAAGAATTTCTCAAATTCTCAACCACTGATTTAACCCAAGAAACAGCATTTTCTACGCTTTCAGAACTTGTCTCTTTTCCCAAACTAAAACGTAGCGAAGCACGTCCCAAATCTGAAGGGATGCCCATGGCCTGGAGCACATGGCTTGGTTTGGGGGAAATGGAGGTGCAGGCTGAACCCGAACTCACAGCAATCCGCTGGTTTACTTTCAGGAGAAATTCCTCCCCTTCTACTCCCAAAAAGGAAAGGTTGCTCACATGAGCTAGCCGATGTCTCGGCGATCCATTGCGATTCACTCCTTGGAGCTCCAAAAGGGCTGATTCCAGCCGATCACGAAGTTTTCCGACCCGACCCGTTTCCTCTTCCATCTGTTGAATTCGGAGTTGGGCTGCTTTTCCAAAGCCAACAATTCCTGGCACATTGAGCGTGCCACTGCGAAATCCTTTTTCATGCCCTCCCCCATGAAGCTGAGCCAAGGGCTTGGGTAAGGAATGATTGTGAC
>JBJOOF010000064.1:0-2609 GCA_046051425.1 Bacteroidota bacterium | reverse complement strand
GGTCCCAGGAATGGATTGGGCTAGGCCTAATCCGTGGATCATACTGAGTGCGGTCCCAGGTTTGCAGGGCTCCTGAATCCTTCAAATAGACAATATGGGTAATCTGAGGGGGGATCTCCGAGGAAGTGGTCGTAAGTAGAACGTGGATGTTGGCCTGGATGCAGGCCGCTAAGAAATCCCCAAAGGCCGCCCGGCTTTCCTGATCTAATCCGGTGAGGGGCTGATCCATCAAATAGAGTAGGGGCTGCCGCAAAAGGCCTGCTGCCAGAGAGAGCCTGCGCGTTTCTCCATTGGAAAGCATCAATAGGGAAGCATCAAGGAGGTGATGTAGTCGTAGGAGTTCAGCAACTTTTTCAAGTGTCCAGGGGCCCTTACGCGTAGTGGGTATGGATTGGAGGTAACTGCCCACAGTGATGGTGTCGTGAACATCGGCACTATTGAAGCGCTGTTGGTAGTAGAAATTCTGTAGGCCTGCTTTATTTCGGATGGGGTAATCCTGGGAGACCAGTGCGATCAAGTCTCGGAAACTATGCACTTGGCCTGCTTGACTTTGTTGCTCGGTATAGTCTCTCGCAAAAGGAGTTTCTAGGCTTCCTTGTGATAGCAAAGTCTTCCCAAGAAGGGTTTCCAATAGCCCAGTTAAGGACTTTCCTGAATCTCCATACACCGCCCAATGTTCCCCTTGCTTCCAAGTGAAGTTGAGCCCTTCCCCAAGAGTTGCCCCTCGAAAATGAACCTGTGCATCGGCTAGTTGGATGAGGATTGGGTTGGACATGGGGAAGAAAAACAGAGACTATTTTTTAACTAAATCGGATCTTTTGGTACGAATTATTTTTTACTAATCCACTCGAAGTAATTTATTATAAAAAATTGATTCATAGATATTCATCTAGTTTTACATCAAGTAAATTTAATCTATGGGATAGGGAATAAAGACAAAACTTGTAAAGGCTCCGTCCATCACGAATAAACAGCAAAATTCATCAGCATCTTTGTAGGCTTGCGTAAATTCTTCCATGGCTTCCTCAGCGATTAATCCACGCTGCACAAACTCGTCGATGTAGGTGATGAAGTAGTTCCAATCCAGTTCCTTTTCTGCTTTGCCAATAAAGATTTTCCCGATGGGTTGCATCTCTTTCGAAATGGGAAAGATGGGGTAGGCCGAGAAGCCCTTGGAGCGAACCTGGTAGGAGGCCTCCTTGAGCACATCGCAAATTTTGATAAAGTCCGTGGTAATGGTACCGAGGTATTTGCCGCTTAATTCGGGATCGTTAAAGTCTGAAATCATGGCTTGAGGCTTAGGCGTACAACATTTTCAACATGGTAGGTTTGTGGAAACATGTCCACAGGCTGCACCTGATCCACTTGGTAGAGTTCCCCTAGCAAACCCAAGTCTCGTGCTTGGGTAGCAGGATTGCAGGAAACGTACACAATCACAGGAGCAGCAATACGAAGTAGCATTTGGATGACCTTTTCATCCATTCCTGCGCGAGGAGGATCGGTGATGATCAAGTCTGGCTTGGCATGGGTTGCCAAAAATTCATCATTCAGGATATCCTTCATGTCGCCGGCATAGAAAAGCGTGTTGTCGATGCCGTTCAATTTGGAATTGAGTTTGGCGTCTTCAATGGCCGCTTCCACATATTCCACCCCAATCACTTGCTTGGCTTGTTTGGCCACAAAATTGGCTATGGTGCCTGTTCCCGTGTACAAGTCATAGACCACCTCGTTTCCTTTCAGTTGGGCCTGATCACGAACTACCTTGTATAATTCGTAGGCTTGGGCGGAATTGGTTTGGTAGAAGGATTTCGGTCCAATGCGGAATCGTAGGCCTTCCATTTGCTCTTCGATGTAGGGCAATCCCGAATAGGTCACCAATTCCAAATCATGGAAGGTTTCATTACCCTTGGTGTTGATGACGTAGAGCAAGGAGGTAATTTCAGAGAAACGGCCCTTCAAAAAGTCCATTACTTTAGAAATTGACCCTGGGTCATTTTCTCCAAATTGGACGATGACCATCGTTTGTTGGGTGCTCGTGGTACGAATAATCAGGTTGCGCAGCAATCCCACCTGATTTCGAATGGCATAGAAACTTAATCCTTCTTGGCGGGCAAATTGGCGCAGTTCATTTCGAACGGCATTGGAAATACCCCCTTGGAGATAGCAATGCTCGATGTCGATGATTTTATCAAACATCTTGGGGATGTGGAATCCCAAGGCATTTCGTTCAAACTCTTGGTCGGAGTTGATTTCCTCGCGAGTGAGCCAGCGGGAGTTGGAAAAGGTAAAATCCAGCTTGTTGCGGTAGTATTGGGTTTGTGCCGAACCAAGTAGGGGAGCCACTTCCGGAATGGGAACTTTGGCGATCCGCTGAAACTGGTCTACTACCTGTTGCCGCTTGTATTCCTGTTGAAGATCGTAGGTGATGTGCTGCCACTTGCAGCCCCCACAGGTACCAAAGTGTGCGCAGAAGGGTTCGATCCGGTCCTTGGAGTAACTGTGAAAATGAACGGCTTCCCCTTCCATGAAGGAACTTTTGCCTTTGGTAATTCGCACATCGACCACATCGCCTGGAGCGACATTGGATACAAATACTACCTTGCCTTCGT
>JBJOOF010000063.1:0-17538 GCA_046051425.1 Bacteroidota bacterium | reverse complement strand
TACTCCAAACCGAGTTGGGAGAGGAAGGACCTGAAAAAGAAGTGGAGGACCTTCGTGCCAAGGGGGAACTGAAAGCCTGGCCTGCAGAAGTGAAGAAGCATTTTGAAAAGGAGTTGGATAAACTCTTACGTGTCAATCCATCTGCCGCAGAATATCCCATTGCGCTGAACTATGCAGAAACCTTGGTGGAATTGCCTTGGAATGAATTTACCCAAGACAATTTTGACCTGAAGCATGCGCGTGCGATTTTGGATGCGGACCACTTTGGGCTCGAAAAAGTCAAGGACCGCATCATCGAATACTTGGCCGTTTTGAAATTGAAGAATGATCTCAAGGGACCGATTCTTTGTTTGTATGGACCTCCAGGAGTGGGTAAAACCTCCCTAGGCAAATCCATCGCCTCCGCCTTGGGTCGCAAATACATCCGCATGTCTCTAGGAGGCTTGCATGACGAAGCCGAGATTCGTGGACACCGCAAAACCTACGTAGGTGCGATGCCGGGTAAGGTGATTCAAAACATGAAAAAGGTCAAAATCTCCAATCCTGTATTTGTGTTGGATGAGATTGATAAACTTTCTTCTGACTTCCGAGGAGATCCTTCTTCAGCCTTTTTGGAGGTGCTGGATCCCGAGCAGAACTATGCCTTCTTGGACAATTACCTCGAGGTAGAATACGACTTGAGCAAGGTCCTTTTTATCGCTACAGCCAACTCACTTGATTCCATCCAGCCAGCATTGCGGGACCGAATGGAGATCATCGAAGTGACAGGCTACACGCAGGAGGAAAAATTGGAAATCGCCAAGCGTCATTTGGTCCCCAAGCAGCGTACCGAACATGGGCTTAAGCCTAAGGGAATCACCTTTGAGAAGGCAGCGCTACAGAAATTGGTTGAAGAATACACCCGTGAGTCGGGCGTGAGAAGTTTGGAGCGGGTCATCGGAAAGGTGGTTCGAAACATTGCCAAATCCATAGCCATGGAGGAGGAGTATGTGTCCAAAATTACCCCCGAGGCGGTTCGTAAGATTTTAGGAGCACCAATTTTTGACAAGGAGATCTACCAGGACAACAGCATCGCTGGGGTAGTGACCGGATTGGCTTGGACAAGTGTGGGAGGGGAGATCCTTTTCATCGAATCCAGTTTGAGCAAGGGCCGCGGCAAATTGACCCTTTCAGGTCAGTTGGGCGATGTCATGAAGGAATCTGCCATGACGGCACTTTCTTACTTGAAGTCCAAAGCAGAGCATTTGGGCATTGACCACCGCGTGTTTGAGCAGTACGACTTGCACATTCACGTGCCAGCAGGGGCTGTTCCCAAAGACGGTCCTTCGGCAGGCATTACTATGTTAACTGCCATGGCATCGGTGTACACCCAACGTAAAGTGAAGGCTAAAGTAGCCATGACTGGGGAGATCAGTTTGATAGGCAAAGTCATGCCGGTAGGCGGAATCAAAGAAAAAATCTTGGCCGCCAAGCGTGCAGGCATCAAAGAAATCATCCTTTGCCACAAGAACAAGCGTGATATTGAGGAAATCGATGCACACTACTTGAAGGGCATCCAATTCCATTACGTGACTCAAGTGGATGAGGTCCTAGCTATTGCCTTGACTGCTACTCAAGTGGATCGTCCGCTCAAATTTAGTTTTACTGCAGAAACCAAGCCTTCCGCTTAAGTTGGTTTAGGGATTTCGCAAAATTACCCATCATCTAAATTTTAAGATCAGTTTCAACCCATGCTCACGCCCCTTTCCCTTACGCCAAGACAGATTGTTGAAGAGCTCGATAAGTACATCATCGGGCAGCAGGATGCCAAGCGCAATGTGGCCATTGCCTTGCGCAATCGCATTCGACGCATGCTGGTGACTTCGGATATTCAGAAGGACATTGTGCCCAACAATATCCTCTTGATTGGAAGCACTGGGGTAGGAAAAACAGAGATCGCACGCCGCCTGGCCAAGATTGCCAATGCGCCCTTTACCAAGGTGGAAGCATCCAAGTTTACCGAAGTGGGCTATGTGGGTCGTGACGTGGAAAGCATGGTGCGTGACTTGGTAGAGCAGAGTGTTCAACTCGTGCGTGATACCAAAAAAGAGGAAGTGAAAGTAAAAGCAGCCGAGGCTGTGGAGGAGGTTTTGTTGGATATATTGATCCCGCCGGTCAAAGGAATGGGATTTACAAGCGGCAATTCTTTTCCTGCTGAGGGCAGTTCGGTATCCTCTTCGGATGAGGAACTCAACGAACGCACCCGTGACCGTTTCCGAGAAAAACTTCGTCAAGGAGAATTGGAGGATCGCAAAATAGAAATTCAGGTCAAGGCTCCAGCACCCATGGGAATAGGTATGGTGGGCAATGGCATGATGGATGATGCGAGCATGGCCGGTCTCCAAGATATGATTTCGGGCATGATTCCCAAGAAAACCAAAAAGCGTAAACTCTCTATTTCCGAGGCTCGCAAGGTGCTTTTGGAAGAAGAGGTATCTAAGTTGATTGACTTTGATGAGGTAAAGGAAGAAGCCATCCGACTTGCCGAAAACAATGGAATTATCTTCATCGATGAGATCGATAAAATTGCCTCCAAATCCGGAAAAGGTGGAGGTGGACCCGATGTGAGTCGCGAGGGTGTTCAGCGGGATTTACTACCCATTGTGGAAGGATCTTCCGTTACGACCAAGTATGGAGTCATCCATACCGATCACGTACTATTCATTGCGGCTGGCGCCTTTCACGTAAGCAAACCTTCCGATTTGATTCCTGAATTGCAGGGAAGATTCCCCATCCGCGTGGAATTGCAGTCGCTCACCAAGGAAGATTTTACGCGCATCCTGAAGGAGCCAAAAAATGCCTTGACCAAGCAATACCAAGCCCTATTTGAGGCAGAGGAGGTTTACTTGGACTTTACGGATGATGCTATTGAGGAGATTGCTAGTCTTGCCTTTTTAATCAATCAGGAAGTGGAAAATATCGGTGCCCGTAGACTCCATACCGTGATGAGTCACTTGCTCAACGATTTCCTTTTTGAAGTTCCGGACTTGATTGGACCCAATTCCAAGATTCGAATTACCAAGGAAATGGTGCAAGAGCGCCTCAGCACGTTGGTGAAAAACCGAGATCTTTCCCAGTACATCCTGTAACTCGAATTATGAACTGATTGAATCCGCTTCGTTACTTGTGAAAAGTAAATGGGCGGGTATTTATTTTTTAGGACTATCCCACCAAGCAAAGGTGCAGGTATCTCGGCTCAGCTCTTTCCATTTTTTTGTTGAGAGCGAGAAAGCAAATTGGCCTGAGGTAGGTAGGTTGTCTAGGTTCACCCCCAGTAAATTGATCAATTCAGTGAGTCCGGGGTTGTGGCCCACCAGTACCAAGGTTTGGATTTGATCCGATTGGGATTGAATGAAACGCAGTAAATGATCTTCCGAAGCATGGTAGAGCGATTTTTCCCAGTGGATTTTTTTCTCAGGATACCCAAGTACCGCGGCGGTCATGCAGGCGGTTTGTTTGGCTCTTTTGGCAGTGGAGGAGCAGATGAGGTCTACGGTTATCCCTCGATTTTTAAGGGAAGCAGCCATTTGGGGCGCGTCTCGCAACCCTCGTTCGGCCAGTGGGCGCTCAAAATCATCTAACCAGGGATGGTCCCAGGCGGATTTGGCGTGTCGTATCAAAATTATTTTTTTCATTTCTGTATAAAAAAAACGATTATTTTGTTTTTTTTAATTGAATAGTTACATTTAACGCAATTTCAATTCCAATTTATCACAATTTATTATGTTTACCGGGACAGTAAAATTTTACAATGAAGCCAAGGGTTTCGGATTTATCGTTGATGACGAAACTCAAAATGACGTGTTTTTGCACGCTACAGGCTTAGTGGACAAAGTTGCTCAAAACGACAAAGTTACTTACGAAATTAAGGAGGGTAAAAAAGGACCCAACGCAATCAACGTGAAAAAGGCCTAAGTTTTCTTTAGAATCTTGGATCATGAAATCCTCCAAACCTGTGTTGGAGGATTTTTTTTTGCCGACTCTTTCGAAGTAAAGTCTTTGTCGAGTTACTTTGGCCAAGATTTCCCAAACTTCTCATGACCTATTTTGTTAAGTTTGATGTACGCTTAAAAAAGCTGGTTAATTCTTGTTAACAGGTATATCCTAAAAAAAAGATAGGCGTTAAAATTGAGGTGAAAAATCCAAAATCTGGAACATTTAAAAGCGATAACTATGAGTAAAAAACAATTCTTTCTTGGGGTCCTTGTGGCCGCTTTGGTGGGTGGAGTCGTGGCAGTAGCGGGAGTGAGTTTTTTGATGCGACCGCAAAATGCCAGCACCTTTGATGAAAAGCAAAAATCAAGTTTTGTCAACCTATTGGGAGGAGACAACTTCACTGTACCTGATGGAATCAACTTTATTGCCTCCGCAGAATTGGTCACTCCAGCAGTGGTCCATGTGAAAAGTCAGGTGTCCTTTTCTCCTCGTTCACGTGCGCAACGGGATCCGTTACAAGAGTTTTTTGGTTTCCCTCAGCCTGAAGCAGATCCAAGAAATCCAGGTGGAGACATGCCGATTAGTTCGGGTTCTGGGGTAATCATCTCTCCAGATGGATACATTGTCACCAACAATCACGTGATTGAAGGAGCCACTCGAGTGGATATTTCCTTGGACAACAATAAGCGTTACGAAGCCACTGTGGTGGGAACAGATCCTACGACCGATTTGGCTTTATTGAAAATTGAAGGCGAAAACTTCCCCTTCATCAAATTTGGAGATTCAGATCAAACTAAAATTGGCGAGTGGGTACTAGCCGTAGGCAACCCATTTGATCTCAACTCTACCGTAACTGCTGGCATCATCTCTGCAAAAGCGAGAAATATTGGCATTCTGCAAGGTGTTGAAAACAACCTTCAAATTGAATCTTTTCTCCAAACAGACGCCGTGGTCAACCCAGGCAATTCGGGAGGAGCCTTGGTCAATTTGGCAGGGGAACTCATTGGAATCAATACGGCCATTGCTTCGAGCACGGGGACATTTAATGGATATTCCTTTGCTGTACCTAGTTCCCTAGTGAAAAAGGTAATGGATGATTTGTTGAATCACGGAGCGGTGCAGCGCGGACTTTTGGGTGTGCAAATCCAGGACGTCAGCCCTGAATTGGCAGACTACTTGGGTAAGAAATTCCCAGTCGAACAAGGGGTTTACGTAGGTGGAGTCAATGATAATTCAGCGGGAAAAGAAGCTGGCCTTAAGGAAGGGGATATCATTGTGGGAATTGACGGCAAGCCGGTAAACAATGTGGCCAACCTTCAGGAATTGGTAGCTAGAAAGCGTCCAGGAGATAAGGTAGAAGTGAGCTACTTGCGTGAGGGAAAAGCCCAAAAGACTACTGCTACGCTCAAGAATTTCTCTGGTGACACGAACATTGTCAAGAAAGAAGCACCTAAAGTGTTGGCTTTTGAAGGGCTTCAATTAGAAGATGTCAAGCAGCAAACCAAAGAGCAACTGAGCATTACGGGTGGTGCGGTAATCAAGTCCAATGCCAACGAGGCTTGGAGAGCAGCAGGAGCGCGTAATGGATTTATCATCACATCAGTGATCTCGGATAATGGACGCAAGCGGGTAAGCAGTGCACAAGAAATGATCGACTTTTTGGAAGATTCCAAAGGGGAAGAAATCGTGGTCTTGGGCATGTTCCCGGATGGTACCGAATACTATTTTGAAGTAAAAACAGAATAAGGATTTCTCCTTCTTTTAGGAGTACCAATTAAACCGGAGCAATCCGGTTTTTTTTGTTTCCGAATTTGCTTACTTTTTACACCTCAAACCCAAAATCACCATGAAAAAAATCCTTAGTTACTGCCTGTTGTACCTTGGTTTAGGGGCTACAGTTTTTGCACAAACGATCAGTTCTCCAGGTAACAACCCTGTTCCTGGAATTTCCAAAGACCGAATTGCCAAAATCGATGCGATGCTCGAAGAAGCCATCAAAACGGAGGAGATCCCTGGTTTGGTAGCGATGGTCGTCAAAGATGGAAAGATTATATACCATTCAGCCAAAGGGTTTGCCGATGTAGGCGAAGGGAAAAAGATGGAGAAAAACTCCATTTTCCGAATTGCTTCGCAAACTAAAGCGATCACGTCTACGGCTATCCTTATGCTGTTTGAAGAGGGAAAAATTCAGTTGGATGATCCCATTTCCAAGTACATTCCTGAATTTGCCAATCCCCAGGTCTTGGCTTCTTTCCGCTATGCAGACACCACCTACACGAGCAAGCCGAGCACTAAGGTAATCACTATCCGTCATCTGCTCACCCACACTTCAGGCCTAGGCTATGGGGTGATAGATGGAGACGAACGCATGAAAATGATCTACCACAAAGCGGGCGTGATGGACTTGTTTACAACGGAGAAAATCACCATTGGAGAAAGCGTGAAGCGGCTAGCCAAACTGCCTTTGCACCACGAACCAGGAGCCAAATTTACCTACAGCGAAGGGCTAGATGTGTTGGGCTATTTGGTAGAGATTATTTCTGGAAAGCCATTTGATGTGTTTTTGAAAGAGCGGATTTTTGATCCACTGGGCATGAATGACACGCGTTTTTACCTCAATGAAGCACAGGGTACTCGCTTAGTGGATGTACATACCTACAAAGCGGGCAAATGGCAGGAGTATCCAACCACTTTTTATGACCCAGCTTATCCCAAAACAGGCGCCAAGACTTTCTTTTCCGGAGGGGCCGGCCTATCCAGTACTACTGAAGATTATGCCAAATTCTTGCAGATGTATCTGAATGGAGGGAGCTACAATGGTGTGCGCTTACTGAGCCTGCAAACCATCCAAACAGCTATGAAAAATCAGGTGGGCGATCTTTGGAATGCCGATAAATATTACGGCCTCGCTTTTGGTGTAGTGACGCCAAAAGGGGTAGCCCAAGGAGGACAAGGAAGTGAAGGCACCTTTGATTGGGGAGGGTACTTTAATACCCAATATTTTGCAGATCCTAACCATAAAATCATTGGATTGCTCTTCAAACAGACTTCCGGTGCTGGCAAGGGCGATCAGACAGCCTGGAAGTTTAGACAAATGGTCTTCAGTGCGGTCGAGTAAAAATTACCAGTAAAGAATTAGAACCCCTTGGTTTTCGCATGGCGAGGCGAGGGGTTTCTTTTTTGTCCAAGGACTGATCTATAATTCACATAAAAGCCAATTTCCACCCTTTTAATCAAGTGTAGAGAAGTGGTGGATTTCATGTAATTTTGTCCCATGAGTAAGCAAAGAGAAGAATTAGAACACCGACTCCGACTTCGGAATATCAAGCTTTCAGATTACGAAGATATTCGGGAGATCATGGTGTCTATTTACAAAAACCCAGGAGGTGCTTGGACCAAAGCGGAGTTGAAAAATCAACTGCGTATGTTTCCCGAAGGGCAGATTTGTATCGAAGACAATGGAAAAGTCATCGCTGCAGCCTTGAGTATCATTGTGGATTACTACAAGTTTGGGGATAATCATACCTACCACGAGATCACTGGATACGGAAAGTTTGATACCCATGATCCGGATGGAGACACCCTGTATGCGACGGATATTTTTGTGCACTCGGACTACCGAGGCATGCGCTTGGGCCGTCGACTTTACGATGCTCGAAAAGAACTTTGCGAAAACCTCAACCTTCGTTCCATCATTGCAGGAGGCCGTATCCCAGGTTACTCCAAGTATGCAGATGAAATGACCCCTCGAAAGTACATTGACCTGGTGAAGAACCGGGAGATTTTTGATCCCGTACTTTCATTCCAGTTGGCCAATGAATTTCACGTCCGAAAGGTAATCACCAAGTACCTTCCTGAAGACACTGATTCTCGTGCCTATGCCACCTTGTTGGAATGGATCAACATTTACTACGAAAAGGACGAAAAGCTAATCGGTAACAAAAAATCAATTGTCCGCCTAGGCTTGGTGCAGTGGAAAATGCGCCGATTCTCTCACGTGGATGATTTGATGCAGCAGGTGGAATTTTATGTAGACACCGTGTCAGGTTACAAGTCTGATTTTTGCTTGCTCCCTGAGTTTTTCAATGCCCCCATGTTGGCAGAATTCAACGACATGGATGCCTCGGAAGCGATCCGAAATTTGGCGGATTACACCACCGAAATTGTAAACCGCATGTCTGACTTGGCGGTATCTTACAATGTGAATATTATCGCGGGTTCCATGCCAGAATACGATGGCAAAAAACTACGCAATGTAAGTTACCTCTGCCGTCGCGATGGGACCCAAGACAAGCAATACAAATTGCACATCACGCCCGATGAGGCGGCCTATTGGGGCTTGCAAGGAGGAAATGGCATCAATGTGTTTGAGACAGATGCCGGAAGAATTGGCATCTTGATTTGCTACGACGTGGAATTCCCCGAACTGGGTCGAATCTTGGCAGAGCAGGAAATGGATATTTTGTTTGTTCCTTTCTGGACCGATACCAAAAACGCCTTCTTGCGTGTCAACATTTGTGCGAAAGCACGCGCCATTGAAAACGAATGCTATGTGGCCATCACTGGGTCGGTGGGTAACCTACCGAAGGTGGAAAACATGGATATTCAATATTCCCAGGCGGCGATTTTCTCCCCTTCCGATTTTTCCTTCCCACACGATGCTACGGTCGCCATGGCTTCCGAAAATGCCGAAACGACCATCGTCGCGGATGTGGACCTCGATTTATTAACCAAACAACGAAAAGCAGGATCTGTGCGTAACCTGGAGCAGCGAAGGCTGGATCTCTACTCAATCCAATGGAAACAGAAAAAATAATTGAACAATACCTGCAGCATGTACCGGTAGATGTACTGGAAAAAGCAAAAGGAATTAAAGTACTCATCACCGATATCGATGGAGTCCTCACAGATGGGGGAATCATTTATGACAATGCGGGGATGGAATTCAAAAAGTACAACGTAAAGGATGGCTTGATCGTCCAGCACCTCAAAAAGGCAGGATTTTTAGTGGGTGCCATCACAGGAAGAGCATCTCAAGTGGTGGAGAATCGCTGCGAGGAACTGCGCTTTGACTTTCATTACCATGGGGTCAAGGATAAGTTGAAAAAACTGACCGAACTCATGGAAACCATGGAGTTGAGTCTTGAGGAAGTTGCCTACATCGGTGATGACTTGATTGACCTTCCGGTACTGACTCGTGTAGGCCTGTCCATTGCTCCCGCAGATGCGCTTCCTTACGTATGTGCAGCCGTTCATTATGTGTCTCCACTGGATGGAGGAAAAGGCGTATTTCGTGAGGTTGCAGACCTGCTCCTTCATGCCAAAGGGCAACTTGTGCCCTTGGTGGACAACCTAGTTAAAAAAGAAGCATGAATAGAAACACCAAACCCATGTACATCCGTGAAGGAGTAGTCTTGGGATCCGATAAACCCGTCCTTTTTTCTGGACCTTGTGCAGTTGAAAGTTTCGATATCTGTATGGAAATCGGGACTAAAGTCAAAGCCTGGGCAGACGCGCATGGATTTTCCTACGTGTTTAAGGCCTCTTTTGACAAGGCCAACCGCACCTCTTCCTCTTCCTTCCGAAGCATCGGTATGGATGCCTCTTTGGAAGTGTTGCAGCGAGTGGGAAAAGCCCTAAATGTACCCTTGGTCACCGATATTCACGAAAGTTACCAGGCTGCTGAGGTAGCCGAGGTGGTGGATGTGCTCCAAATCCCGGCTTTTCTTTGCCGACAAACGGACCTGCTTCTTGCGGCAGCAGCTACGGGGAAAGCAGTAAAAATCAAGCGTGGTCAATTTATGGCCCCTGAGGATATGGCTTATGCAGTCAGCAAGGTGCGCAGTGCGGGCAATGAAAATGTATGTTTGACCGAGCGCGGCTTTTCTTTGGGCTACCACAACCTCGTGGTGGACATGCGCGGACTTCCCATCATGCGGCAGTTTGCACCCGTAGTTTTTGACATTACCCATTCCGTGCAGCAGCCCGGAGGACAGGGTGGAAGTAGTGGAGGGCAGCGTGAGTTTGCGCCGATTTTGGCTAGAGCGGCGGCGGCTACAGGCATCGATGGGTTTTTCATCGAAACGCACCCAGAACCCAGCAAGGCACTTAGTGATGGACCTAATTTGATTCCTTTGCACCGCATGGGAGACTTCCTCGAGATGTTGAAAGCCTCTTGGGAATTGGGAAGAAAATACCAGGATTTTAAGGTGGAGTAAATCCGCTTGGACTTTCGATTTGAGAAGGAGAACTAATCGTTTCTCCTTCTTTTTTTTTGCCCTAAACCCGGCTTTATTGGGATAATTAACGTATGTTATATCATACGTTATAAAGCAGTTGGGGATATGAAGAACAAGATTTTTAGAAGGGGCCAACTGGCCCTAATTGGCCTACTTTTTTCACTTGGGCAGGACTTACTTGGGCAGGATTTTTCGTCCCAGTTGCGAATTACTTTAGAGAAAGTGACGCAGGAATCGCCCGCTCGGATTCGCGATCGGCAACTGACCCAAATTGGGATTGTCTTTCCTTTCTATTCCCAGCGGCAGTTTGAACCCCTCTGGATCAAGCAAGGGAAGTTGACCTCCTTGGCCTATGAATTACGGTTTGAGATTCGTCAAGTTGCGGATGATGCACTTAACCCCGAATCGTATCACCTAGCCCTTATGGAGGCTTTTTTTGAAAGCTACGAGAAGAAATTAGCCTCAGGGATTCCCCTGGAAGGACTAGAGTTAGCAGAGTTGGAGTTGCTCCTAAGTGATGCCTATTTTAGGATGGCGCTGGAGTTAGATTTAGGGAGGGTAGATCCGAGCTTATTGAAAGCCAAATGGGGGATTCCCAGAAAAACTCAATCCAAGGATTATGGAGTCCTATTGACCCAGGCCACCCGAGATCAAGATTTGCGAACTGTTCTGATTTCCTTGTATCCCAATACACCCAGTTATAGAAAAGGAAAACTTCGCTTGCGTCAATTGGAGGAATATGCTCAAAAGCAAGGTACATGGAAACCGATCAAATCAGATCGAGCTATTCACCTTGGGGAATCCAATTCCATTCTCCCTCAAGTACGCGAGCGCCTGGATTTTTGGGGATTTTCCCCGAAGGGTGTAATAGAAGACCCCAAGCGATACGACTCCTTGTTATTAGTTCAGGTGCAAGCTTTTCAAACCCAACGAGGGCTCAATCCAGTTGGAATCTTAGGTCAATCCACCTTGTTAGCACTCAATACTTCTCCGGAGCAATTGATGGATAAAATTCGGGTCAATTTGGAGCGCATGCGCTGGGTGCCAACCGATTTTTTTGAAAAAGAAGCCATTCTAGTCAACGTCCCGAGTTTTCAGGTAGTGTATCATCGAGGTGTGGACACGTTATTTAGCACCAAAGTGATTGTGGGTACGGTGAAAAATCAAACGCCAATTTTCACATCCCCTATGAGCTACCTGGTGCTGAGTCCGTATTGGAACATTCCTCCATCCATCGCAAGAAAGGAAACCTTGCCTGCGATACGGAGAAATCCGGGATACTTGAATGCCAATCACATGGAAGTGGTGAATACTGCGGGTCAGCCGGTATCCTTGAGTCAAGTCAACTGGAAGGCTAGTCCTTTTCCGTACCTGATTCGTCAAAAGCCTGGGGAACACAATGCTTTGGGGCTGGTCAAATTTATGTTTCCCAATTCCTACAATGTGTACTTACATGACACCCCATCGAAGCAATTGTTTGAACGCGAGGTGCGTGCATTTAGCCATGGGTGCATTCGTATGGAGCATCCAGAAACCTTTGCCGCATTGCTGTTAAAAGACAGGCAGGAATGGCCTGTGGCGCGGATGCAGGAGGTGATGCACCAAGGGAAAGAGGAGATCGTGCCCTTAACAAACAAGATCCCTGTAGCCATTCTCTACTTTACTTTTTTGGTTTCCTCTACGGGTGCCCCCGTTTTTTACGAGGACATTTATGGGAGGGATGGGGAGCTGCTGCTCTTACTTAAAAAATAGACTAGCCATTCAGAATTTGGAGGTTTCCAAGTAATCGGGGTCTTTTCCGTAAACGAATAGGAGGGTTCCGTCTTTGATGAGCTGGATAATGGAGTTGGCCAGTTCCGTAGGTACTGCGGGGCAGCCCAAACTTCTACCCAATCGACCGGCTGATTTTAAAAAATCTTCTTTCGCATAATCCGCTCCATGGAGGACAATGGCCCGGTTACGGGCTTGGTCATTGATTCCTTTCTCTAAGCCATCTAGGCGTAAGGAATAGCCATGTTTACCTTGGTAGGTTTCGCCTGTTTTGAAGAACCCTAGGCTGCTTTGGTAGGACTCTGGGCGATTGGAAAATTTTTCAGCATGGAGCAATCCTGAGTTTCTCCCATGTGCCACTACGGTATGCAACAGGATTTTTTGCGCTTGCATATCGATGATCCAAAGCCGCCGCTGCGTGGAAGGTAAGGTGAAATCAATCACCGTCAATAGCGGTTTGTTTAATTCCTCATCAAGTTGGCTGTATCCTCGCCAAGCACTTGCCAATGCAGAAAGCGAGGGTGGCTGCGGATGCACTGCTGATAACTTCTCAAAAAGTTGTTCGACTTCGGTAGTCACTACAGGATTCAGGCGGTCAGAAGTAGTGTTTGGAGGTACGCCCAAGAGACTAAAAACCCACAAAATGGGCAAGAGAAAACTTGTGAATCGATTCATTTTTAGAGGGTTGGGTGAAAACTGTATTGGAGTTTAAACCTGAGATCCAATTAAAGAGTTCCTTTGACCTTGAAGTTTGCACCTTCTGCAGGTACTTTACGTTGAACTCATTAGGCAGCCTGTTTGGGAGGGCTTGATAATATGCCTAATTTTGAGACCAACTACCAAATTAAGTGGTTGACCTGTAAGGATTTGATTTTTTGTTTAATATTTATTGTTAAGTAATTAAACAAAAAAATTAAAATTGCTGTTTCTAAACTAATGAAAGTTTCCATCTTCCGTAAGGAGCATTTTAATGCTGCCCACCGATTGTTTAATCCGACCTGGTCTGACGAAAAAAACGAGGAAATATTTGGCAAGTGCAACAATCCGAATTTTCACGGGCACAACTACGAATTGATTGTGCAGCTGAAAGGGGAGATTGATCCGGAGACCGGGTATGTGTATGACATGAAAGTGCTCAGTGATCTGATCAAGGTTCATGTCTTAAATAAATTTGACCATAAAAATTTAAACCTAGATACTGTTGAATTTAAAGCCCTCAACCCTTCTGCCGAAAACATTGCGGTGGTGATATGGGGTATTTTGAGAGCTCACATTGAACAGAAATACGAATTAATCGTACGACTCTATGAAACCGAAAGAAACTATGTTGAATACGATGGGAATTGACCTAGCAAGAGCCTCCTTTGAAGAAATTGGAGACGAGCATGTAGGCAGTTCGCTTCAGACTCCCCTACGAGATGACGCCTTTGAAATGGATGACGATCTTAAAGTGGAGTTGATTGAAAAACACTTCAAAGATATCATGCACATCTTGGGGCTTGACCTCAGCGATGACAGTTTGAAAGGCACACCACACCGTGTGGCCAAAATGTATGTAAAGGAAGTTTTTGCAGGACTAAATCCTAAAAATAAGCCTGTACCCAAACTCTTTGAAAACAAGTACAAGTACAAGGAGATGTTGGTAGAAAAGGACATTACATTCCATTCCCATTGTGAGCACCATTTTGTACCTATTTATGGAAAGGCGCATGTGGCCTACATCTCCAACGGAAATGTAATTGGTCTATCCAAAATCAACCGAATTGTTCAATACTTTTCCAAGAGACCACAGGTTCAGGAGCGCTTGACCATGCAAATTGGCAACGAACTTCGAGAAATCTTGGGTACCGACGATGTAGCGGTGATCATGGATGCTTACCACATGTGTGTCAGTTCTCGAGGAGTAAATGACACGAACAGTTCTACGGTAACCTCCTTCTATTCCGGAAAATTTGAATCGGATGAGCAAAGCCGAAATGAGTTTTTGAAGTACCTCAGTTTGAAAAAATAAGGACTTCGCAAGGCCACCTTTTGGCGGTCAGTAATTGAGTAAAACTAAACCAACTGAAACCCTGCTTCAAAAGCAGGGTTTTTTTTGTTTAAGTCAAACATTTTCAGGTCTAGTTGATTCTACTACAAACACTACAATCATGAAGGGAAAGCATATCATTTTGGTCGGAGGAAATTCCGGTATAGGCAAAGCAGTAGCCGAGCAATTAACAGCACAGGGAGCCACACTTTTCATGTATTCCAAAAGTGGGGAAGGAACTACCGAACTAGACTTTTCCCAGGATTTTGATGAGATGCCCGGATTGCCAGAGGTGATCGATGGGGTAGTCTATTGTCCAGGAACGATCAATCTGAAGCCTTTTCACCGAATTTCCATCGAAGATTTCAAGCAGGAGATGGAGGTAAATTTTTACGGCGCCGTTCGTGTGCTCCAGGCTTGTTTGAAGGGCTTGAAAAAATCTGCTGCACCGGCAGTAGTGCTTTACAGTACGGTGGCAGTACAGACCGGCATGGGATTTCATTCCGGTATTTCCTCGGCCAAAGGTGCCATTGAGGGATTGACGCGTTCCTTGGCAGCAGAATGGGCACCTAGCAAAATCCGGGTCAATGCCATCGCTCCTTCACTTACTGAAACGCCTTTGGCTGGGGCCTTGCTTTCTACCCCTGAGAAAAAAGAAGCTTCCGACAAAAGGCATCCTTTGGGTCGGGTGGGCCATCCCGAGGACATTGCGTCTGCAACGGTATTTTTACTTTCTTCCCAATCTTCTTGGATGACAGGACAAATTCTTCATGTGGATGGAGGAATGTCACATCTAAAATAAATTAAAACAATTTTACTCCTATTTTTGTAGTGTGTACGGGTATGGTCCCGAGAAGAAAGCATTGTGATTATGAAGACACCTCCTGAATCATTTCTACTGTTCAAGGAAGAATTGGTTAAGGCCCAACTGGAGAAGGAAAGGCTGAAGTTGTATTACGAACAACAATTGACTGAGGTCAATCAAGAACTGCTACGTTTGAAAGAGCAGATTCAATCCCAACAGGACATGATGCGGACGACTTTGGAGTATGCATCCAACTTGGAGATTCGATTGACAGAAGTCAAGGAAGAAGTGTCTCAAGCCACTTCTTCACCTAGAAAAACAATTTACTAAATCTATCCTACTAGACATGAACGACACACTATCTTATCCTGGTATTATGGACTTTGATCTTGCTTTTGAGCAGCGGTATGCCCGAGTTTGGAGTAATCCTGTTCGAAAGATTGTTATCTGTGAATTGCTTACAGACTATGTTCCCATTGAGGATTTTAAGGAGATTTTTACCGAAATCGGAGAACTCGTAAAAGAAGGAGACTTCACAAAATTCATTTTTGACAAGCGCGCCTTGAGAGCCTTCCATCAGCCGACTATGGAGTGGTATTTTATCCATTGGAAAAAGGAGATGCTCGGTTATGGAGTGAAGACGCACCGCAAAATTCTTCCTGCCGAAAAGTGGTTTGAGAAGATGGTCCAAATTGCCAAAGCACAAATCCTTACCCAGTACCCAGACAACATCATCGACCAGTTGGATATTGCGTACTGCGATACCCTAGAGGCAGCGATTTTGTCCTAATGCGGCAGTTTGATTCGGAACAACTGGCGCAGTTAGATGCTTCTTTTCGAAGAAATCTGATCAATTGCCTTCCCGGATACAAGCCGCTCCAGTTGATCGGTACTCAAAATGCTGCTGGTGTAACCAATCTTGCCCTTTTCTCGCAAATCATCCATCTCGGTGCAGCACCTCCGTTAATTGGGGTCCTTTTTCGTCCCCATACCGTGAAGCGGGATACTTTAGAAAACATCTTAGAGACTCGAAGTTTCACCCTCAATCAGGTCCTACCAGAATGGCATGTCCAAGCCCATTGGACGGCAGCCAATTGGGAGGGAAGCGAGTTTGAAGCCACGGGCTTGAAAGAAGAGCGAAAGGAGGGTTTTCCTTCTCCATTCGTAGAAGGTAGCCCTGTGCAACTCGGCTGCGTACTTGAAGAAGTACAAACACTCCAAATCAACCAAACGGTATTAGTCATCGCGCGAATCGAACAAGTTTTTGTAGCCGAAAAAGGCCTGCGAGAAGATGGTACGCTCGATTACGATGCGCTGGGAACTGTATCCGTGACGGGCTTGGATGAGTACCACCAAGGGCAATCCTTAGGGAGACTTTCCTATGCAAAGCCATGGATTTATCCCTCCAAAATTTAAGTTGTTTGTATTCGGAAGTATGGGTTTATTTACCAAGTCTTGACTATTCTCGAACTCACCGATTCCGGACTGTATTGTCCTCCTGCAGACCTTTTTATTGACCCTTGGCGGCCTGTAAAAAAGGCAGTAATCACCCATGCCCATGCAGACCATGCCCGCAGAGGGATGAAGCAGTACTTGGCACACCATCAGTCCCGAGAAGTGATGAAGTTGCGCCTAGGAAAGGACATCAACTTGCAGACCATAGGATATGGTGAACCCATTCAAATTCAGGGCGTGCAAATTTCCTTGCATCCAGCAGGGCATATCCCAGGTTCGGCCCAGGTCCGACTAGAATACCAAGGAAAAGTGGCTGTGGTCAGTGGGGATTACAAGGTGGAGGATGATGGGCTTTCTACTCCCTTTGAACCAGTCAAATGCCATGAGTTTGTCTCCGAATGTACCTTTGGGATGCCGATTTACGACTGGGAACCACAGGAAGAAGTATTCAAACAAATCAACGATTGGTGGAAGAGCAATGCGGAGCAGGGGCTTAATTCCGTTATTTTCGCTTACTCTTTGGGCAAAGCCCAGCGCGTCTTAACCCACCTGCAGTCCGAAATTGGGGAGATTTTTGTGCATGGGGTGATTGCGAACACCAACGAGGCATTGGCAGCGGATGGACTTATTTTACCGGAGGTTACCCGGGTCAATCAAGACTTGCCCAAGTCAGCCTTCAAAGGAGCGCTCATTATTGCTCCCCCCGCGGTCATGAATACTTCTTGGATGAATCGTTTTGCCCCGTACCGCACGGCCAATTGCTCAGGCTGGATGAATGTTCGTGGCATTCGTCGCAGGAGTTCAATCGATCGTGGATTTGTACTCTCAGACCATGCAGATTGGAAGGGATTGATCTCGGCCATTCAGGCCACCGAAGCCGAAAAAGTGTATTTGACGCATGGGAGTACCGCTATTTTTGGAAAATTTCTGCAAGAAGAAAAAGGGATCGATGCAGTTTCACTTCAAACTCTCTTTGGGGAAGAAGAAAAAGAATAGAAAACGAGACCCCAGGCACAATTTTTTGTTACTCGTTGCTACTCCCAATCCAGTCCGCATCCGCTTCATTTATTTTTAAGTTAACCCGTTGAAATACTAGTGGTTAAGAACTAGAATTAGTGCTTCGGTTTAAAATTTTCTCCATTGGTTTTAGCAAGCGGTTGGCAGTGCTTACCTTTGCGCATGGCTCAACAAATCCTCATCCTCGATTTCGGTTCCCAATACACCCAACTCATTGCCAGACGCGTGCGCGAACTCAATGTGTACTG
>JBJOOF010000062.1:0-27694 GCA_046051425.1 Bacteroidota bacterium | reverse complement strand
TACCCTAATTTTACTTAAGATTTCGAAAGAGGTTTTTGCTTATGTCAGAAGAAAAAATGATGCGATTAGGCCAAATAGCCAGAAAGCTCAACGTGGGTACGGCAACCATCGTTGAGTCCTTGGCTAAAAAGGGCTATGAGGTGGAGAACAATCCCAATTCCAAAATCACCTTGGACCAAGTGGCCATGCTTGAAAAGGAATTCAAGTCCTCTGCTCTTGAAAAAGAAGAGGCGTCCCACCTTTCCATTGGAAAGCGACATGAGCCTTTGGAGCAAGAGCTTCCAAAGCCAGAAAAAGTAGTTGAGCCGACTCCTGCTCCAGCTCCTGTGGCAAAAGCCCCAGAGCCTGTTGTAGAGAAAATAACTACCGAAGCTCCCAAGTTGGAAGGAATTAAAGTGTTGGGCAAGGTTGATCTTGAAAGAAAGCCGACGCCAACCCCTCCACCAGCACCTCAGCCGAAACCAAGTCCTGCGCCTAAGCAAGAAGAAAAGAAACCTGAACCTGTAGTTCCTACAGTTGTGCAAGAACCCGCGCCTGCATCTAAGGTGGCAGAAGTTCAACCTGCTAAGCCTGTACCAACTGAAGTAGTGCCAGAAGAACTGATTTCTGCAAAAGCGGATTCTCTGAAAGGATTGACAGTACTCGGAAAAATAGAGCTTCCTGTCGATAAATCTAAGAAAAAAGGAGGGCCAGTTGCTTCTTCAGATGAGCGTGGAAAGGACAAAAAACGTCCGAGAAAACGCATTGATAGCAAGCCAGGAGCGCCTAATCCTGCAGGTGGAGGCCAGACTCAAGGAGGAGCAAATCGCCCTCCAGATCAGCGAGGCGGAAGACCTGGGCAACCCAATAAACCGGGAGGACAACCCCAACGACCAGGCGGTAGCCCACAGCAGCGCATCCAAAAGGCTGAGCCTACTCCAAAAGAAATTCAAGATCAGATCAAGCAGACTTTGGCAAGACTTCAAGGCAATAAGCCAGGAGGAAAGACGAAGTCAAGACGCGATAAGCGTGCCGAGCGAGACCGTGAGGTAGAATCCGAAGGAGATGAACTAAAAATCTTAAAGGTTACCGAATTTATCTCAGCCAATGATTTGGCTGCACTCTTGGATGTGTCGGTCAACCAAATAATTTCTGCTTGCCTATCCCTGGGCATGTTTGTTTCCATCAACCAGCGTTTGGATGCGGAAGCCATCACCATTATCGCCGATGAATTTGGCTTTGATGTGGAGTTTACCAAGTCCATCGAAGATGAGCTGGAAGAAGAAGTGGAGGACACAGATGAGGAATTGGAAGAGCGTGCACCGATTGTGACCATCATGGGTCACGTCGATCACGGGAAAACTTCCTTGCTCGATTTTATTCGCATGTCGAAGGTGACCGCAGCAGAAGCTGGAGGGATCACCCAGCACATCGGAGCTTACGATGTAATGACCAAGACAGGTCATAAAATTGCTTTCCTAGATACACCAGGTCACGAAGCCTTTACTGCTATGCGTGCTCGTGGTGCGAAGATTACCGACGTAGCCATCATCGTGATTGCTGCAGACGATAGCATCATGCCGCAAACCAAGGAAGCAATCAACCATGCCCAGGTGGCAGGTGTACCGATGATTTTCGCCATCAACAAGGTGGATAAGCCCAATGCTCGTCCTGAAAAAATCAAGGAAGAGCTGGCCAACATGAACCTACTTGTAGAAGATTGGGGTGGAAAATACCAATCCCAAGAAATCTCTGCGAAGACAGGTCAAGGTATAGATGAGCTTCTTGAGAAGGTCCTTCTCGAATCCGAGATTTTGGAATTGAAGGCCAACCCGAATAAAAATGCAGTGGGTACAGTCATCGAAGCCTCCTTAGATAAGGGTCGTGGCTATGTGTCTACGATCATGATTCAAGCAGGTACTTTGAGCATTGGAGATGTGATGCTTGCAGGTCAGCATTATGGCCGTGTAAAGGCAATGTTTGACCATACCGGAAAGAAACTCAAAGAAGCTGGACCTTCTACTCCAGTTTTGATGCTTGGATTGAGTGGTGCTCCTCAGGCAGGAGATACAATCAAAGTATACGATACCGAACGAGAAGCACGAGAAATCGCCAACTCAAGAGAGCAAATCCAGCGCGAACAAAGCTTGCGTACCAAGAAGCACATCACCTTGGATGAAATCGGTCGCCGATTGGCGATCGGAAGTTTCAAGGAACTCAACATCATCATCAAAGGTGACGTGGATGGTTCTGTGGAAGCACTTTCCGATTCCTTACTCAAACTTTCTAAGGATGAGGTGAAGGTAAGCATCATCCACAAGGGTGTAGGTCAGATTTCCGAATCCGATGTGCTTTTGGCTTCTGCTTCAGATGCGATCATTATTGGATTCCAGGTTCGACCATCTTCCAATGCCAAAAAGCTCGCAGAACAAGAAGAGATCGAAATCAGACACTACTCCATCATCTACGACGCGATCAACCAAATCAAGGACGCGATCGAAGGGATGCTTGAACCTGAATTTGAAGAAGTTATCACAGGTAATATCACCGTTCGTGAGGTATTTAAAATCACGAAAGTGGGTACTGTTGCCGGTTCTTACGTTACCGACGGATTCATCACGAGAAAGAACAAGATTCGTATTATCCGTGCTGGTATTGTAATCCATGAAGGTGAGATCGACCAGTTGAAGAGATTCAAGGATGATGTTTCTGAGGTCAAAGCTGGATACGAGTGTGGTATTTCAATCAAAAACTACAACAATATCGAAATCGACGATACCATTGAAGGTTACGAAATGAAAGAAATCAAGCGTAAGAAATAAGTTTTCAAAAAGTATAGTCAAAAAGGAACGGCATTCGCTGTTCCTTTTTTAGTTTTAGGCCATGCTTGAAGTACTTCATTTGCTTTCCTTTGGGTTGGGACTTGGATCTGGGTTTCTGCTGATCCTGGGCCTGATTCGTCCCGTGCTCGTACTCTGGTTTTTGGACCGATTCAATCGGCTGAAGGTCATTCAGGTGTATGGCCTTGCCGCACTCATCTTTTTGGTTTTGAGTTTTGTGATGCAGGTGATTGGGTAGGACTCCTTTGTGGAGAAACTTGTGTCCTAGTCTTGTTTTTCACCTAGATTCTTTCAATTTTTGGTTAAACAATCTCCGAATTGAAAAACGCAGTTGCCATAGCGCTCCTTTTTTGCTTTGTCCTCTTTCACTTTGGATACTATGCGGTGTACCTTTCCGCCAATGTATCCCTAGAGCGAAATTGGATGGATCAAATCTATGGGGAGCATCAAGTGCAGCTCGAAGAGCAAATTCTTGAAATACCCTTGAATGCTCCTTACTTGGCCAATCAGGAGGATTTTCAAGCCACCAACACCCGTTTTGAATTGGAAGGCAACTATTACCGAGCCATCAAGCAGCGTTACCAAAACGACACCTTGCAGGTGGTCTATGTGCCCGATACCGCCAGACAAGTGCTGGATGTGACCGTCAAAAAATGGATTTCCGCCCTTGCAGAAGATCAGCTTCCTCAAGATCAGGAAGCGAGCAACCTTGGAATGCAATTTGCAAAAGATTATTTAGGGACTGGGCTACTTTCCTTTGAAGGGATGAGTTCGCCGAAGTTTACTACAGAAATTGGGTTTATTTTTTCAACGTATTTGAGTCCTAGTTTCATTCTAGACAGCCCCCCTCCCCAACACAGCTAATTTTTTCTTTTGACCCAGCATCTTCAAGGATGATTTTGCTTTTGGGTTCAAACTTTCGAGACGTAGCTCCAATTCAAGGCAAAATTCCTGAATGGACCTGCGCATTCTCCTTTTTATTTACCTCAACACATACTAGCGATGAAGAATTATTTCAGATTCCTTGTCTTGCTTTGCGCAAGCTTAGGGATCTTCACTATAGCGCATGCGCAAACTCCCTTGGATGGGCTAATGATGCCCAAAGGGGAGATTTGCATAGCTCTACAATACGACCAGACCACCTGGGACCGGTATTGGGAGGGCTCCTCGATTCGAGTAAATCAAAACATCGGCACGTTCACCAAACAAATGGGTATGCCCATGATAGTAGGGGGAATTACCGACAAGGTCAACGTAATTCTCAGTCTACCCTATGTCAAAACAGCAGCCTCTGCGGGGCAAATGGCTGGAGTGCAAGGAATCCAGGATTTAGGGATTTCGGTAAAAGCCTTATTTCTAGAAAAGAAAGTTGGCAAAGGCAAATTAACTGGGTTTTCAAACTTGAGTTACAGTACCCCAGCCTCCAATTATTTATCAGATTACATGCCCTTTAGCTTGGGTTTCGGGGCCAATGAACTCGGCATCAGAGCCATTGGAAAGTACGAATTGGATAAGGGTCCTTACTTCAGGGCATCGTACGCTTACCTGCATCGGGGAGCTACCGAGGCTGAGCGGGATTTTTATTATGCGGATCAGACCTATTATACCTCCAAAATGGATGTGCCAAATGCCTTTCAAGGTCAGCTCACCTTGGGATCCTGGTTGTTTAATTATAGACTTCGGGTAGAAGCAAGTTTGACCACCATTCGATCTACCTCAGGCGATGATATCCGAGTCTATTCCATGCCGCAGCCTACCAATAAGGTGAATTTTGACCGAGTGGAGGGATTTGCGCAATATTATTTTAAAAGTGGTGGGAAAGGCCTAGGGCTTATCGCCTCCTACCAACAAGCAATTTCTGGAAGGAATATGGGCCAATTTTCTGGCTATGGACTAGGAATCACCTATCAGTTTAAGGCCTTTTAATTCAGACAAGATGAAAAAATACAATTACATAAACATAGGACTTCTTCTCATCACGTTTTTAGTTTCTTCATGTGTGGAAGATTTGCCAACCAAGTATGACTTTACTGGCTATCAATATTCAAACTTAGATGCCAATGCAGGGCAGTGGAAATTGATACTGCATACCTCAAATGAACAAATTTCCATTCCAAATCCTGCTGCAGCTGGATCTCCTGAATTGCTCAAGGAATTGGCAGATGCCAAAGAGATCCAGAAAAAAGCAACTTCCGCCCAAAGGGAGGCAGTGGGGTACTGGACCAATAATCCGCTCCTGAGATGGAATGAGATTGCTTTGGAATTGGCGACCAAATACAATTTGATCCCAGCGCCCAATCCAGATGGAACTTATCCTGTTCCCGATGCTGCCAATCCATCCAAGTATCCCAAGTTTCCTTATTCCCATCCCCCGTATACCAGCAGGATGCTTGCCCATTTGAGTGTAGCACAATACGACGGATTGATTATGGCTTGGCAGTACAAGTACAAGTTTAAGCGGCAGGCTCCATACCAACTGGATCCGCAGATCAAATCTTCCTACGAGAATAATGGACTCTTTTCCTATCCTTCGGATGGTGCAGTGATTGCTAAGGCCTCACAAGACATTCTTACCGCAATGTTCCCATTGGAGAAAGAATTTTTGGCCCAGAAAGCTCAAGAGCATTTGGAATCTCTTATCGTAGCGGGAATCAACGTCAGCAGTGATGTGGAAGCAGGTAAATTAATTGGCACCGAGGTGGCCAAAACAGCCTTGGCAAGAGCGTCTACCGATGGGATGAAAAATGCCCAAACTACTCGAGCTAAATCTGATTCCATCAAGAATGCTGCTAAAGAGCGTTTTGGATGGGTTTGGGAAAATCAGGAGACTCCTCAGCGGATGGTAGGATTGGTTCCTCTTTTTGGGAAGGTTCGCCTGTGGAATGTACCCAATGTGGAAGCTATTCGTCCCGGTCCACCTCCAGCGCCTGGATCTCCTGCCTTTGAGGAATCTGCAAAAGAATTGAAGCAGTATGCCAATAACCTGACGACAAATCAACGTAGAATTGCCAATTTCTGGAATGATGGATTAAATACCTATACGCCTCCAGGACATTGGAATCGCTTTGCGAAAGAGGAAGTCGTGGCTAATAAGCTGAGTCCTGTTCGTACCGCTCGTGTATTTGCCTACCTCAACATGGCTATAGCCGATGCTGGGATTGGTTGTTGGGACGCCAAGTATTACTACCATTACCCAAGACCGATTCAGACCATTCCTGGATTTAAAACCATTTTGGGGACCCCTAATTTCCCAGCCTACACCTCGGGACATGCATCCTTCTCAGGGGCTGCAGCAGAAGTAATGGCCCACTTTTTCCCCGCCAATGCAGGGCAATTTAGAACCTGGGCAGAAGAAGCGTCTATGTCGCGTATTTATGGAGGGATTCACTACTCCTTTGACGCAACAGCTGGCCTGACGCAAGGAAGGCAAGCAGCTGCTTACTCCATAGCGAAGGCAAAGCTAGACGGAGCCGACTGAGTACTTGACTAATAAAAATGGGGTCAAAGCGACTGTTCAGACGCTTTGACCTCTTTTTTTAGGCTTCGGATGGCCAAAAGAATCAAGGCAATGGCCAACACAAATAAGATGGAAGCAATAACTGCAAGAATATAGCCTTCATCTTGGAAGTTTTTCCAAGCAAATAATCCCAAGGAGGCAAGTGTGACCGTAAACATGAAAAACATGGGGATGGTCACAAAGGTCGCGGAGATATTCTTTTTAATCAGCCATACCCCGACGGTTAGCAAGGCAAGGGCTGCCAGGAGCTGGTTGGCAGACCCGAAGATTGGCCAAAGTTTCTCAAACTCTCCAGAGGCAAGTAATAAAACGGAAAGGATAATGACGATGGTCGTGGATAAGTAGCGATTTTTGGCCATCACTTGTGCAGCAGGCTGCGGCATATCTTCAAAGTATTCCTGCAAGGTAAATCGAGCCAAACGGGTACAGGTATCGAGTGTAGTCAGTGCAAATGCGGAAACAGTCAAGGCCACAAATCCTACGGCAAAGGGTTCGGATACCCCAAGGCTAGAAATCATTCCACCCAATCCTGTAGAAAATAGGGCAACAGGACCTTCTACAGTAAGTCGATCTAGGTACTCGGTTCGTGATAGGATAATTACGGCCCCTACGGAAATGATCGCCAAAAAGGATTCGATAAGCATTCCTCCAAAGCCTACAAGCTTGGCATCACTTTCTTTGTCCAACTGCTTGGAAGTAGTACCAGAAGCTACCAAGGAGTGAAATCCAGAAATGGCTCCACAAGCAATGGTGACAAACAAGACGGGGAAGAAGTAACCCAAACTTTCGCTTGAAAGGTTTACCTCTGTACTCATCTCAATGGTAGGGTCAGCAACGACCACACCTGCTACTGCGGCGATCATTAAGCCATAAAGCAAGAAGCTGTTGAGGTAATCTCGAGGCTGTAGCAATAAGGATACGGGCGTAACAGAAGCAATGAAGGCATAGACCAACAGGCCGCCTACCCATATTGGATAGGTCAAAGCCAATGGAATCTGTGTACCTAGATAGACAAAGTAGTACATCAGCACCACGCCAACTATCGTGATCACTATAAATGCCAGGTTTTTGTTTCCCACCCATTTATTGGCATAGCCAAAGGCAATGGCTAAAAAAATGAATAGAATGGAAGCAGAGCCTACTCCAGGGTTCGCCACAAAGGTTTTGGCAATGATGTCTGAGAATACTCCTATGACTAGAATCAGGGTGGAGAAACTAAAAAGAATAAAAAGCTGCTTGCCTTTAATCCCAATTTGATTTCGAATGATCACCCCGATGGACTTGCCCTCAGTGCGAAGAGAGGCAGCCATACTGCCCAAATCATGCACAGCCCCAAAGAAAATCCCTCCTACCAAAATCCAGATGACCGCTGGAATCCAACCAAAGGTCACGGCGATGATGGGACCCACAATCGGCCCTGCCCCAGCAATTGAAGCAAAATGATGTCCCAATACCACAATCGGCTTACTCGGCTCATAGTCAATTCCATCTCGATGGGTATGTGAGGGGGCTTTTCGGGCATCACTCAACCCAAATTTGTTGTACACGTATTTTCCATAAATCCGGTAAGCAAGCAAGAGGATAACTGCAGAGATTAGTAAGAGGATGGATAAGCTCATGGATAATTTTGAATGGGATGGTGAAGGGTTGGGCTTGATTTGAATTTCAAAGTACTAAAAAATATTTCGTGTAAAAAGATAATTTCTCCTAGCGGTGGGACAAGGGATAGCCATGGAGATGAAGAAGAAATTTTAAATATGAGAGTTTCAAACTAAATTTGTCACCTTTGAGGTGTTAGATCAATCAGAATAGTTGTATGGCGTGGTTTAAGAGAACTGACAAAGGCATTAAGACTTCCACAGCGGATAAAAAAGATACGCCGGATGGGTTGTGGTTTAAGACACCAAGCGGGACGATCGTTCATACCCGGGAGTTGAAAAATAATGCTTACGTCTCTCCAAACGATGATTTTCATGTGAAAATCGGGTCAAAGGAGTATTTCGAAATTCTTTTTGACAACAATTCCTTTACCGAATTGGATGAAGGAATGAAGTCGGGAGACCCCCTCAAGTTCGTAGATACCAAATCCTACTCCTCCCGAATTGAGGCTACCATTACCAAATCCGAATTGAACGATGCGGTAAGGTCTGCCTATGGAAAAATGAATGGGCAGGAGCTAGTCATCGCCTGCATGGACTTCAACTTCATTGGTGGATCCATGGGTTCGGTAGTAGGAGAAAAAATTGCTAGAGCAATTGATCACGCGCTAAAGCATAAAATTCCATTTTTGATGATCTCCAAATCTGGAGGTGCACGCATGATGGAAGCAGGATTTTCTTTGATGCAGATGGCCAAAACCTCAGCCAAACTTGCCTTGCTGGACAAAGCGGAAATCCCTTACATTTCCCTACTCACTGATCCTACCACAGGTGGTGTGACTGCATCTTATGCCATGTTGGGGGATTTTAACATTGCCGAACCAGGAGCCTTAATTGGATTTGCAGGGCCTCGTGTCATTCGTGAGACCATTGGTAAGGATTTGCCCAAAGGATTTCAGAGTTCCGAATTTGTGTTGGAACACGGATTTTTGGACTTTATAGTCGACAGAAGGTTGTTGAAAGTGAAGTTGAGCACTTTGCTAAACCTATTGAAGAATTAATCAGTTAGAATACCGGAAAGAAGTCAGGAATCTCCTCCAAATTTGTTTCTAATTTTGGCGTGCATTCCTGATTAATAAATATATTTGTGCTCCTAAAAACGGGGTTTTCCTACGAAAAAGAAAAAATAAGAGTTCATGGGTTCTGTAATTATTACTTCCATTATTGCCTTCACAGCCATTATCCTGCTGTTGGTATTTATTCTCCTATTTGCCCAGTCCAAACTGGTAAATTCTGGGGATGTCAAGATTATCATCAACGGGGATGAAAGCAACCCAATTGTCGCTTCTGCGGGTTCAAGCTTGCTTTCTACCTTAGGTAATCAAAAAATCTTCCTTCCTTCTGCCTGTGGCGGAGGGGGTACTTGCGCCATGTGTAAGTGTATCGTAGACGATGGGGGTGGAGACGTACTGCCTACTGAAGTGGGTCACTTGAGTCGTGCCGAGCAGCAAGGACATGTTCGTTTGGCTTGCCAAGTGAAAGTAAAGCAGGACATGAAAATTCGTGTTCCTGAGGAGATCTTCGGAATCAAAAAGTGGGAGTGTGAGGTAATCTCCAACTACAACGTATCTACGTTTATCAAGGAATTTAAAGTAAAACTACCAGAGGGAGAAATCCTTCATTTTGAGGCAGGAGGATACATCCAAATTGACGTGCCGGCCATTACGGTTAAGTTTAAGGATATGGACATCACTCCACATCCAGAGTTGGGTCACCCAGCTGACGTGTACAAGAGCGATTGGGATAAGTTTGGATTGTGGGACTTGGTGATGAAAAATGACGAGCCTTTGTTCCGTGCCTATTCAATGGCCAACCACCCTGCTGAAGGAAATATCGTGATGTTGACGATTCGTATCGCAACTCCACCATGGGATCGTGCCAACAACCGTTGGATGGATGTCAATCCTGGAGTATGCTCTTCTTACGTATTTGGATGCAAGCCAGGTGACAAAGTGATGATCTCTGGACCTTACGGAGAATTCCACATCAATCCTACCCAAAGAGAGATGATCTACATCGGCGGTGGTGCAGGAATGGCTCCATTGAGAGCACAAATCTTCCACCTATTCCATACCGAAAAAACGCAGCGTAAGGTATCTTACTGGTATGGAGGTCGTTCCAAGAAGGAATTGTTCTATGTGCCTCATTTCAGAGAAATCGAAAAGGAATTCCCGAACTTCAATTTCCACATCGGACTTTCAGAACCACTTCCAGAAGACAATTGGAAGATCAAGACTTCCTTGGAAGATCGTGAAGCGGATGGATACGTTGGATTCATTCACCAGGTGTTGTTTGAAAACTACCTGAAGAATCATGCAGAGCCAGATGAGGTAGAATACTACCTATGCGGACCTCCCTTGATGAATGCTGCAGTCCTCAAGTTGCTCGATGACTTGGGTATTCCAAAAGAAAACATACGATTTGATGATTTCGGTGGTTAAATCACAACTTAAAATCCTGCTGATGCAGGATTTTTTTTTAGGTATCATTTTTGATTAGTTTTAAAGACCTAAAGACTTTCCATGACCATTTCTTCTTTTTTTGAGCCTGTGGAATCTGCTGTTGCAGAAAAAGGCTATGCCGAGAATTCAATTTTTAATCAGCTTTCTATTCACCACCATAGTTTTCCTGACCTCAAGGGAGTTCAGATTGCCCTTGTGGGCTTGAAAGAAAGCAGGGGGGCCAAGAAGTCCGAAAGCATTGCTCGAGCAAGTTCCGAGATTCGAGAGAAGCTGTATCAACTCAAACGGGGTGCAATTCCCTATCAAGTTGCAGATTTGGGAGACCTTATTTCTGGGGATAGCCTAAACGATACCTACCAGAATATTCGACAGGTTGGCGACTACCTGATGCGTCAGCAGATTTTGCCCATCTTTTTTGGAGGCTCTCATGATCTTGATTATGGGCAATACCTGTCTTACCAGAAATTGAAAAAGCTGGTCACCTTACTCACCGTGGACGCCAAAATTGACATGGAAGAGTCAGGTCCAGAAAGTGACAGACATACCCAGGAAATTGTCCTCCATCAACCCAATTTCTTGTTTTCTTCCACCCACCTTGCCTACCAAAGCTTCCTTGTAGATCCCACCTTAGTTACGGCCCTAGAGAAGCTCTACTTTGAGCATGTTCGCCTTGGACAATTGCGAGACAACTTCAAGGAAATGGAGCCTCTGATTCGCGATGCGGATTTGATCAGCTTTGACTTGAGTGCAATTCAGTCTTCCGTAGTGCCTGGTGCCGTAGATGCGCAGCCTTTTGGACTGTCGGGTGAGGAAGCAAGTCAGATTTGTTGGTTTGCTGGCTCAAACGAAAAATTGAGCTCCTTTGGTGTCTATGGATACGATCCTTACTACGACGATACCTACAACAAGACTGCCCAAGTAGCGGCGGTCATGATCTGGTACTTTATCGAAGGATTTTACAGTAGAAAAGACACGCTTTCCTTCAAGAGCGCTGCCTACATGAAATACACGGTATCCATGGACTCCAAGCCCAATACCTTGGTTTTCTACAAGAGCAAACGAAGTGGTAAATGGTGGATGGAGATCCCCTACAACGATGCCAGCCGATTTGAGCGAGTGAGCATTGTTCCCTGTAGCTATTCCGATTACCAACAAGCGCAGCAGGGAGAGATTCCCGAGCGTTGGGTGACTGCCCAAATCAAACTCTATTGATGAATCGCTATACCCGTCAGCAGCTAGCCCTGCGGAATGGACAGGATAAGCCTGAAATTTGGGTGGCTTTTCAAGGAGTCATTTACGATGTGACCTCTTCCAAGCTTTGGAAAAATGGAACCCATTACGAACATTGGGCGGGTCAGGATTTGACGGAAGAACTTGGGGATGCTCCCCACAGCGAAAAAGTATTTGAAAAATTTGAGGCCATAGGCCAGCTACACCCAGATGATTTTAATAGCAGATAGTGGTTCGAGTAAAACCGATTGGCGGGTAATCCACAAAGACGGCCAAATCAGTCAATATCGTGGGATTGGGTTCAATCCCTATTACCTGAGCGTAGCTGAGATGACACAGCAGTTGCATCAGGACTTTTTGTTGAATATATCCAATCAAGTTGAAGAGATCTATTACTACGGAGCGGGATGTGCAGCTCCGGAGAAGAAGGTAGAGGTAGAGCAAGCGCTTCGCGCCATTTTTCCAACTGCACAGATTCAGATAGATCATGACCTACTGGCAGCTGCCAAAGCGACCTGTGGGCATCGTGCAGGGATTGCCTGCATCTTAGGTACAGGATCGAATAGTTGTGACTACAATGGCAAAACTATAGTTGCTTCCAGACCAGCTGCAGGCTACATTCTTGGTGATGAAGGGGGTGGCAGTGATGTGGGGCGGCAGTTTCTCAAAGACTTTATCCATGAAGAAATGCCTGCGGCCATTCGCCAAGCAGCCATTGACCGCTTCCAGCTCTCCCAGTATGGGATTCAGGAGCAGGTATACCGTAAGCCCTTTCCCAACCGGTACATGGCGAGTTTTTGCCGCTTCCTTACGGAGCACAAAGCTGACCCATATTGTTACGGCTTGTTTTACAATGCTTTTCAAAATTTCTTTAACAAGCACGTCTGCAAATACCCAGATTTTCAAACCAAGCCAGTTCACTTTGTAGGATCCATTGCCTATTACAATGCGGAAATCCTACGGAAAGCAGCCACAGATCGCGGCATGCAGGTAGGCTTGATATTGGAAAGCCCAATTGCGGGACTCACCCTTTACCACCAAGAGATGGTATGAAAAAAATAACTGAAAGCACCTCGATTTACGAAAACTTGGAGCAGATGACTGCTCTGGAGCTGGTGGAGAATATCAATGCGGAGGACCATAAAGTAGCACCGGCTGTTCATCAGAAACTAGAGCAAATTGCGGCTTTAGTGGATGAAATTGTCCCTCGAATGCGTGAAGGGGGTCGTCTTTTCTACATTGGAGCGGGTACAAGTGGACGATTGGGAATCTTGGATGCCTCCGAGTGCCCTCCTACCTATGGAGTGCCTCACGATTGGGTCATTGGGCTCATTGCTGGTGGTGATTCAGCCATTCGAAAAGCGGTGGAGCATGCTGAAGACGATGTGGAACAGGCTTGGAAGGACATTCAGGCCTATGGCTTTTCCACTTTGGATACAGTCATCGGAATTGCAGCTTCAGGAAGTACTCCCTATGTGTTGGGAGGTGTACGGAAGGCCAAAGAAATGGGGTTACTTACAGGAGGTATTTCCTGCAACCCTGATTCTCCACTTGGCATGGCGGTAGATCATCCCATAGAAGTTGTGGTGGGTCCTGAGTTTGTGACGGGCAGTACCCGTATGAAATCGGGCACCGCGCAGAAGCTGGTCTTGAATATGATTTCTACTGCAGTGATGATCAAATTGGGGCGTGTAAAGGGAAATAAGATGGTGGACATGCAATTGTCCAATGCCAAGCTAGTAGATCGAGGTACCAAAATGATCATGGAAGCCACGGGAGTATCCTATGAAAAAGCGAATGAATTGCTTCTCACTCAGGGTTCTGTTCGGAATGCAACAGAATATTATTACAAGAATAAAGGCGTAGACTAAAGAATATTTTGAATACTGGAACCGGATTGGTTCAATTCCACGTATCTTTGCGGGCTATTTAATCCTTTGAATTTCAGAAGGTAAATTAATTTAAACAACTACAGCAGTGATGCTGCAACAGCATGAAAAGAAATAATCCTAGAAAACCATTTTTTGGTTCGGACAAAAAGGAAGGAGATGCATCTGGCAACAAAAAATCCCCAAGGGGGTCCTCCTTCTCAAAAAAAGATAATTCTTCTGATTCGGGTAAGGGCAAGTTCTTTGGTAAAAAAGAAAATGCCACTGAAAAGAAACCTTATGAAAGAAGAAATTCAGAAGGTGCTCCGTACAAAGGAGCTTCAAAAGGTAGATTTTTTAAAGACAAGGAAGCGGGTTCTGAGGGAAGACCTTCCTTTGGGGAAAAGTCATCCGATTGGAAGGAGAAAAAATCTTTTGAGGATTCTCCCAATCGCTTTAAAAAGGAGGAGCGTGGGGCAGGAAGAAAGTTTGGAGCTAAATTCAACGAGTCCAGTCCTCGTCCAGTCCGCGGGGATAAGCCCGGATTCAAGAAGGGGGAGTATACTAAGCCAGCTTTCTCAAAAGAAAAAGGAGGTAGAAAAGATTTTTCGGAGGATAAAGCTCCGCTTGCTCCAGGTGAAAAACGCGTGTACAAGGGAAGAGGAAAGGACCAAAAGCCCATTTATGGGGTGGAACCTAAGCAATTCAATGGGGATGCACCAACAGAGAAAAGAGGATTTGGAAAGAATAGAAGCAAGTTTGTCGAGCTAAGTGCAGATCGACCTGACTATAATTTTGATAGCCTTCCTCAGAAAAAGAATAAAAAGGAGGGGGAAGAGCTCATTCGTCTCAACAAATACGTGGCAAACTCAGGCATTTGTAGCCGTAGAGAGGCCGACGACTTGATCCTGAAGGGATTGGTAGTAGTCAATGGCGTGGTGGTTCAGGAGATGGGCTACAAAGTGAAAAAGTCGGATCACGTGGTCTTCTAAGGAAAGAAGATTAATCCTGAAAAACCAGTGTATGTCTTGTTAAACAAGCCGAAAGATTTTATCACCACTACCGAAGACCCTATGGAGCGGAAGACAGTGATGAAGCTGGTTGAAAATGCCTGTGAGGAGCGAATTTTTCCAGTAGGTCGTTTGGATAGAAATACCACAGGCTTGCTCGTATTTACCAATGATGGGGAACTGGCAGCTAAGCTATCCCATCCTTCCAATGAGATTAAGAAAATCTACCAGGTGACCTTGGATAAGCCTTTGACCGCTAAGGATGAGGAAGAAATCATCGAGGGGCTTACCCTAGAGGATGGGGATGCTAAGGTAGATGACTTGCAAGTGCTTTCGAAAGATAGAACTATCCTAGGTTTGGAAATCCACATTGGTAGAAATCGAATTGTACGTCGAATTTTTTCACACCTGGGTTACGAGGTGGTAGCTTTGGATCGCGTAATGTATGCGGGCTTAGACAAGAAGGATTTGAAGCGTGGCCATTATCGATTCCTCACCGAACAAGAGGTGATTCGTCTGAAATACTACATTTAAAAAAAGGGGCTCAAGCCCCTTTTTTTATACAAATGCCTTGAGTTGCTTCAGCAGCTCAGCGCTGGTGAGCAGGCCTCCTTTCCGCCATAGGATCTTTCCTCTTTTAAAGAGCATGAGATGTGGGATGGAGCGAATGGCAAACTGCTGAGCGAGCTGTGGATGCTTGTCCACATTCACTTTGAATAAGGTGACTTTACCCTGGAGTTCAGCTACCACCTTTTCCAGTACAGGTGATAAGGTTTGGCAAGGACCACACCAATCCGCATAAAAGTCCACTAGGAGCGGTTCTTGGCTCTCGAGTAGAATGATTTTGGGAGATTTTTTTGCCATAAAAAAACCGGCCACTTGGGCCGGTTCGTTTTTATTTTTGAGCGGGTTTCGCTGGAATCTGAATTCCTAACTTGGCCAAAACCAATTCGGTAAATTTATCTTCCTCTTTGGTGTACAACAAGATGGGTGATTGTCCTGCAGTTTCAGCAAAAATATGAGTGTAGTTGTTCTCTGCGGCAACTGCATTGATTGCGTTGATCACTTTCGTTTGAACAGGCTCCAAAAGCTCCTGCAACTTTCTTTGGTAGGAGGTTTGTGCATCTTGCTCATACTTCTGAAGGTCATCACGAAGTTTGGTCAATTCTTGCTCTTTTGCTGCTCTAGCAGTTTCAGTCATGGTAGGAGCAGCTTGCTGATAGGCTTCTACTTGCTTTTGGAAGTCTGCAGCTTTGGTTTGGATGTTGGTTTGAAGTTGGGTCTGGTAATCTTGAACATCAGCTCCAATTTGCTCCATTTCTGGCATCAAATCCATAATCAATTCTACGCTCGTGTACCCGATTTTGATAGTGCTTTGAGCTTGGGCGGTGAATCCTACCAATAGCAAGGCTAGAGAAGCTAGGATAACGTTTACTTTCATCATTTGGTGTGTATTTAATTGTTGTCTTCAATTCCTAATTCTTCCAGGACAAACTCAGAATAGTCATGTCTTGGATCTGTATAAATAATTGCAGATGGACCTGCAGCCTTATCGAAAAGAACAGCGAGATTGTTTCTGCGCGATACCCGTTCGATGGCATCGTAAATTTTGGATTGTAGGGGCTGAAGAAGTTCTGCCTGCTTTTGGTAGTATACTCCATCTATCCCAAACACCCGACTCGTAAATTCCTGCGAAGCCTTTTGCTTTGCCTTGATTACTTCTACTCTTTTTTGGTACATCTCTTCAGTAAGCAGGACTTCCTCAGCTTTGAGCTGGGCGGATAGTTCCTTTATTTCCTGATCCAAATTTTGTGCCTCTTTTTTCCATTCCTCACTGAGCTTTTTCAACTCATCTTGCACCAGTTTGTAGTCTGGATGCTTGTTTAGAATGTATTCAGAATCGATGTATCCAAACTTTTGGGCTGCCAAAGGTCCAGAATACAGGATTATGAAAAGTAAAAGTACAATTTTGAATGATTTATTCATGCGTTCTTTACGTTTTTGGATTAACTCCAGCGAACAAAATTTAGGTTTTTCCTAACATAAATTAACAAACGCTGTGAATTCCAAAAGATTATCTGAACTGCTGGCCAATGGTAAAGTGGAATTGAGGACCACTTGCCTTCAAGGCTCCAGGCATCCTGTCAAACCCATATCCCCAATCCACACCGAGTAGACCAAATGCAGGCATGAATATTCGAGCGCCTACCCCAGCAGATTTTTTGAGGTCGTAAGGATTGAAATCCTTGTAATCTCCCCAGTTGTTACCAGCTTCAGCAAAAGTGAGCAAGAAGATAGTAGCAGATGGGTTAGGAGATACGAGGAATCGAAGTTCCATCACATACTTATTGTACACTACCCCTCCATACGGATCGGGATCAGCAGTACCTCGGGTATTTCGTCCAGGTGTGATCGTTTGATTTTCGTATCCTCTCAAACCTACGATTTCTTGACCTAAGGCAAAGTTGTTGAAGTTCATTCCATCACCCCCCATAACAAAGCGTTCCAATGGGATGATGCCGAGCTTGTTGCCATAAGATCCCAAGAAGCCCATGTGTGCTCGTGCGCTAGCCACAAACTTAGAGGAACCAAAGAGTGGAGTATAGAAAGAAGCGTCAAGCATCCACTTGTGGTATTCCAACCACTTGTATTTTTCCTGGTCTCCAGATTCTTCGTTTAGGCCCTTGTTTAAGGACGCATAAGGAGGAGTCAAATTCATCGACATGATGATGTTGGATCCTTGGCGTGGATAAATGGTGTTGTCCACGTTGTTACGCGCCACCGTTGTATTTAGCACCACACTTTTCGAGATGCCAGTAGGGTAGCTCAATCCAAAGGAAGTTCCAAATTGGTTGAATTCGTAGTTTTGGAATTGGAGGGAATTACTGATACTGAAGTAATCATCTGGCCAGGTGATACGCTTGGAGAGACCCATGGTCACCCCAGTAATTTTAAAGAAACCTAAATCTCCCCCATTTCCTTGATTAAAGTAATCTACCTGTCGCTGAACGGAGTGGTTAAAAGCAAAGCTTAGGGAGTTGGGCTTTTTACCACCAAACCAAGGCTCACTCAAGGAGAGAGAATAGTTTTGGAAGGCTTGTCCGTTGGCTTGTACACGTACCGAAAGTTTTTGTCCATCACCCACCGGTAGCGGATCCCACTTTTCAAAGTTGCCTAAGTTTTTGATGGAGAAGTTGTTGAAAACCAATCCTACTGTACCTACAAATCCGAAGAATCCTCCCCAGCCTCCAGACAATTCAATCTGGTCATTGGGACGCTCTTCCAATTCAAAGGTGATGTCTACAGTAGCACTTTCAAAGTTTGGACGAAGGTCTGGATTGATTTTTTCTGGGTCAAAGTATCCCAAGGTGGAAAGCTCTCGGATGGTACGAACGAGCAAGCTTCGGTTAAATTTCTGACCAGGAAGAATTCGGATCTCTCTCATGACCACGTGATCGGAAGTCCGGTCGTTGCCTTTAATACTTACACTGTTAACAGTGACTTGCGGACCTTCAAAAATCCGCATTTCCAGGTCGATGGAATCTCCGGATACATTGATTTCTACAGGATCAATGTTGAAGAAAAGATAGCCATTATCCTGGTACAAGGAACTCACGTCATCACCCTTTTGTGGGTCGTAGTTGAGGCGCTTGTCTAGCTTTTCTTTGTCGTAAACATCTCCTTTTTCAATCCCTAGTTTTGCAAGAAGGACAGCATCTTCATGGATGTAATTCCCAGTGAAGGTGATATTGCGGTAGTAGTACTTTCGACCTTCTTCCAAGGAGATATCAATGTTGATCTTGTCCTCACTGAATTTGTAGATAGAGTCTTCCAAGATTTTGGCATCTCTAAATCCCTTGCTGTTGTAGAAGGCGATGGCCTTGTCTTTGTCAGCGCGGTACTCTTTTGGATTGTATTTTGACCCGTTGAAAAAGTTTAGCTTGAAATTTTTGTTGATGTAACTGTTCACCTGCTCAGAGGTAGCAACCTGGCTGTTGAGGAGTGATTGCGTGAGGCTTTTTCCATCAGCATCCACCAAGCGACTGTAGAAATCCTTGAAGATGGCTACTCGCGCGTGCTCTTTTGTTTTCTTAAGTTTTCCTTTGAGCGCGCGATCGCTGATTTCATCGTTCCCATAAAAAGCGATCTCATTGATTTTTACTTTTGATTTGGGATCAATGTCAAAGCGAAGTTTAACGCTATTGGGTAGGGTGGTGTCTCTGTCCTGAATGATTTTTACTTCAGTATTGAGGAAGCCCTTGTCTAGGTAATACTTTTCAATATTCCGTTTGGCTGTGTTGAGCACATCGTCTCGCACTACACGACCGCGAATATTGACTTTGTCGCGCAATTCCCCTTCTTGAGTTTTGTTGATTCCTTCAAATTCCACTCGAGAAAATCGAGGTCTTTCAGTCAGGTCTAGGAGTAAGTAGATGTCCTCTCCTTCAATTTTGGTTACCAAGATTTTCACATCTCCGATAATTCCTTGTCCCCACAATTTCTTCAAAGCGCCTGATATGGCATCCCCAGGGACATCGATCCGATCGTCTACTTTCAAGCCAGAAAGGGAGATGATGGCGTTTTCATCGAGGGTAGATAATCCTACTGCCTTTATTTCAGCAATTCTAAATTTCTGGGGCTTGGCATAGTTCAATTCCAAAATGTTGACTGGTCGTGTGGAGGCATAGCGGCTTTGGCCCAAACGAATTTGAGCGATGGCACTTGCCGACCAAATCAAACAAAACAGAATCAATAAACTTCTTTTCATTACTACTTAAGGTTTAACTTGTTCGCCGGTTTTTCCAAACCTTCTTTCTCTCTTTTGGTAATCTTCAATCGCGGCAAACAGGTGTTCTTTTCTAAAATCAGGCCACAAAACATCTGAAAAATACAATTCAGAGTAGGCCAATTGCCAGAGGAGAAAATTACTTATTCGGTATTCTCCACTGGTTCGAATCATCAATTCAGGATCAGGGATGCCCGCTGTATCCAAATGATCAGCCAGGGTTTGTTGGGTAATTTCTCCAGGGCTTAATTTTCCTTCGGAGACTTTTTGAGCAATGCGTTGTGCAGCTTTGGTAAGTTCCCATTGCCCACTGTAGCTTAAAGCCAAATTCACGGTTAATCCCGTATTTGCTGAAGTTTGTTTCATTACTTCGACCAACTTGTCGTAAGTGGATTTGGGCAAGCTTTCCAAATCTCCGATTGCGTTGAGGCGAACGTTTTTTTTCATCATCAGCCCGGTCTCTGCAACGATGGTTTGTACCAACAAATCCATCAGGGCCTCCACCTCTTCTTTGGGGCGGGACCAGTTCTCGGTTGAAAAAGAAAATAGGGTTAGGTAGTTTACACCCAGCTCTCCCGATCCTTCAATGGCTTCTCGAACGGCTTGGATGGCATTCCGATGCCCAAATATCCGCATGGCGCCTTTTTGTTTGGCCCATCTTCCGTTACCATCCATGATGATGGCAATGTGCTTCGGTATGTTGTTTCGGTCTATCGTTTCCTTCATTTCAGCGGCTGGGATACCCACTTTTTTGGAGGTACAAAAATGGGATTTCTTTTTCAATAAATCCCCTTAGACTCCAATTAATTAATAGGTGTAGCAACGCGCTTTGGTAATCGTGTAGCTCAAGGTCACTCCCAGAAAATAGTACCAATCTTTGGTATTTGGGTTGCCGTAATTCAAGCCTTTGGAAAGCGCTTGCGAAGTTGGATCAATTGGGGTGTCGTATCTGGCCAAAGCGGGCAGGGTACTATCCAGTTTATCCAATAAATCCGAAGTAGTAGGTCGAAAACCAAGCTCCATGCCTAGGGTCAGCTGATCCGTTAGGAGGTATTTAACTCCTCCACCGAATGGGATGACCAAAGTGCTCAAGCGGTAGTCCTCTACCGGCAAACTGGCATTGATTCGGCCTTCTCCCTGAACAAAACTGTAACCAAGGCCAAAAAAGGCGTAGGGTGAAAATCTAAATTCACTCTTATGGTTGGCATAATCCAGGAAGTTGAATTCCATCAACGCAGAAAACTCGGTGATTCGGCCATCTACATAGGCATTCCTTAAGCTTGCCATTGCATCAATGGGCTGGATGCTATCTGCTGCCATGAGCTCGGCTACACTTACACCTAACTTTAAGCTCCAAACATTGTCAAAATTTCTCTTGCCAAATAACGTTCCTTGAAGGCCAGCTTGGCCGGGGTCAATTTTCCGAATGATGTCCCCTGAATAGACGGAAGTTCCCAAACCTCCTCCCACCTCGTAACTCTGTCCAAAACTGGAATTCATGGAGGCGAGTGTTAGGAAACCTAGCGCTACTAAGAGACTGAAAATCTTAAAATTGACCTTTTTCAAGACGATGCAAGTTATGAACTACCTAACGTATAAAAAACGAGGCCTGGTATCAAACGGGTTAATAATTGTTAAGCTTCTGGACTCAGTTTCTCATGTCCAAGCCCCAATTCAACTTTTGGCGCAGGGTATCAAAGAAGTGATAGGATGGCAATTTCACCAATTTTGCGGAGAAAGACTCCTTTTTCACGCTTAATTTCACTTCAGAGGCAATGGAGGTGGATCGAGAATCCAGCGAAATCATAAACTTATCCGTGCGGCCTTCGATCTCAAAACTGATTTCTGCCTCATCTGATACAATGATGGGGCGAACATTCAAGTTGTGCGGACTAACTGGAGTAATGACAAAATTTTTGGCTCCAGGAGTGATCAAAGGGCCTCCACAGCTTAACGAATAACCAGTAGATCCAGTGGGAGTGGCTACAATCAAGCCATCTGCCCAATAGGAATTGAGGTACTTGCCATCGATATAGGTATGGACCGTAATCATCGAAGAGGTGTCCTTTTTGTGGATGGTAAACTCGTTTAAAGCGAAATTTGTCCCATGGAATAGCTTTTTGCTGCTAGTAAGGGATAAGAGCGATCTGGATTCGATTTGGTAATTGCCCTTTGCCAATTGGTCGATTGCATCCTCGATTTTGTCTGTAGCCACTGTGGCTAGAAACCCTAATCTTCCCGTATTGAGTCCTAGAATGGGAATTTCTTTTTTCCCCACTACACAGACAGAATCAAGCAAGGTGCCGTCGCCTCCAATGGATAGGAAAAAGTCGAGCCCATCAAAGTCATCCGGATGATTGAGTACGCCATAGGTAGGGACAACGGAGCTTAGTGATCGGAGTTGCTGATCCAAACTAGGGGTCAGGCAAACCAAAATTCCAAGCGACTGAAGTTTTTCAAAAAGCCCCCAAAGAATGGGTAAAAATTCGGCTTTTAAGGATAAGCCATGGATTGCAACCCGCATCGTTAAATGTCTAAAAACCGCAATAGATTCCCAATTCGCTCCTCATCTGTACTTTGCCCCACTTCCTCTTGCGCGTAGTCCTTTACTTGATAGCCAAAACGAAGCAGGGTAGCTTTTACATGTCGGGTATCGGGCTTATCCAACTTAAGGGTCACCTCTACAGACTGGGTATCCATGGGGTCCGCATAGAGTTGACAACTCAAAATTTTGCAATTTTCGGACTCCACCAGTCGGGCAATTTCAGAGAGCTGAAAGTCGTTCATTTGCAAGGAGATTACCAAGACAGATCCTTGAGCGTGAATCGAGAAGTTATCGGCGTAGGCAGTAAGCGCATCTTGGGTAGGAACTACCCCGAGGTACTGCTGCTCGCGATCCAATATTCCTACCCATTTGGCTTGGTATTCAGTACCTACTCGGAGCAAATCATACAAATGTTGATCCGCATATACCCAGCATGATGCGCAGTCTAACTCTACCTGTGCAATTTGGATATCTAAATTTTCTTGTTCAAGGAGGATTTCATCCTCTACAAACCCTAAAAACAGGCCCCCTTCCACTACAGGTAGTGTAGTCAATTCCAGGGACTCCATTTTCTTCAACGCCGAACCTACGGGGTCGGAAGTCTGAATCGATGGAATGAGGGGGTGGATAAAATCTGCAGCTTGCATGAATGAAAGTTAGGAAATGAATTCATAACTCAAAACGCTTTTGTTGGGGATCTTGTTCGCTCTGATTTTTTGAACGAATTAAGGGAGGAAATTTTGAACCAAAATACCCAACAAAATACCAACAGCTACGATCAGCGGGGAGGATACTTTCGTGAATTGAAGAAGGGCGTAAGTCCCAAGGATAAAAACAATATTCAGCGTATTCGGATCTAATGGTTCAAAAAGCAGATAAGCAGCTGCGATCAGCATGCCGCAGGAAACGGCATTGATGCCTTCAAGTGCTGCACGTACAGGGCGATAAAGCTTGAGCTGATCCCAAAAGCGGATGACAAAAAAGATTAGAAAGATCCCTGGTAGGAAGATTCCTGCCGTGGCGATCAGCCCTCCCATCACAAATCCCCCTAGTCCAAAATCACGCATCGAAAGTGCGCCAATGTAGGAGGAGATGGAAAAGGTGGGGCCTGGGATACCTTGGGAGATGGCATAGCCGGTAAGGAATTCTTCCGAACTCAGAAAATGCTTAAAATCCACGAATTCGGTGTACAAATAGGGAATCAGCACCTGTCCACCACCAAAAATCAGGCTACCATTTCGGTAAAAATTCTCGAATAGCAGGATGGGTTTGTACTGGGTTATGGCACCTGCAACTGCTGCTACTACCAGTACCCCAGCCCAGAGGTAGAAATTGCTCCATTTGATATGCAAGGATTTGTCCTCGACGACCTTGGGTTGATTTTTATACTTGATGGAAGTGCTCAGGCCCCCGAGGAGGAGCATGATTGGAAAGATGTAGGGAGAACTATAGAAAAAGGAGACAAAGGCCGAGAGCATCATCAGTACGATGGCTTCGGGGGTTTTGATCATTCTGGTGATGGTTTTCTGTGCTGCAAAAATCAGAAAACCGATTGCCATAGGCTGGATAAACTTTGCAAAGCCCAGGGCTTTAGGGCTATTCTCTTGTAAAAAATGGATTAAGATTGCCGCCAAGATCATGGCAATGGTTGCGGGGAGAATCCAGACGAGGAGCGTCAAGTAGGCTAGGCGTGGACCCCCTACTCGAAATCCTATGGCGGAAATTAATTGAGTAGAGGAGGGTCCTGGGAGCATGCTGCAAAGTGCATTCAACTCCCAAAGCTCCTCCTCTTGGATGTACCCTCTTTTTTTGACCATCCGCTCTAGTATCATGGCGAGCAAAACTTGTGGCCCACCAAAAGAAGTTAGCGAGAGGGCCAGTGTATCTTTTAAAAAGACAACATATCGGACCGTCCGAATAGACATGCTATTTGCGCAAGCCTAGTTCTCGAAGCCGCTCCTCCAAAAATTCTCCTGCGGTGATATCCGTAAATTGCTTGGGGCTGGCATTGGAAATACAGCTCTCAAGGCAGCTGAGATCCATTTCAGATCTTGGGTGCATGAAAAATGGAATCGAGTACCTGCTGGTATGCATCTTTTCGCGTGGAGGGTTCACTACGCGGTGGATGGTTGACTTCAATTTCTTGTTGGTCAATCGCTCGAGCATGTCTCCGACATTCACGACCAACTGGTCTGGAAGGGCGGTGATAGGAATCCACTTTCCATCTCTACGAAGCACTTGGAGTCCGTCTGCACTGGCGCCCATTAGCAAGGTGATCAGGTTGATGTCCCCGTGTTCTGCGGCGCGTACGGCATCTGCAGGCACCTCATCTGGGTTTTCAATCGGGAAATAATGGATTTGGCGAAGGATGGAATTGCCATAAATCACCTTGTCTTCAAAATAGTCTTCCTTCAAACCTAAGTTTAGGGCAATGGCACGGAGCATTTGACGACCTGCATTTTCCAAGGTTCTGTAGGCTTCTAAGGCATCGTCTTTGAATTGTGGAAGTTCTTGAGGCCAGCAATTTTCCGGATACTCCGACTTGATGGGATCTGCATCTGGGATATCACCCAAGTCTTGACCCACATGGTAAAATTCCTTCAAATCTCCCGTATTTCTTCCTTTAGCATGTTCCTTTCCTTTGCCAGTGTATCCTCTCTGGTATCCGATTTCTGGTTTTTCATACTGTGCCTTCACTGCATCTGGAAGGGAGAAAAAAGTAGTGATGGAGGAATAGAGTCTGTCTTGTAAGGCTTTGCTGAGTCCATGATTTTTGATGGCTACAAAACCAATATTTTGATACGCTTCTCCAAGTTTGTGAACAAATTCGGCCTTTTTTTCAGGGTTGCCAGAGGTGAAATCGGCTAAATCCAAACTTGGAATTTCATCGAACAAAATTTCCATTCATGCGGTAGTTTAGGTGGTTATTCCTTTAAATTCTTCAAAAATAAATATCTTTAACCTCAATTTAGGCGATTCCATGAATAAAATCCTGATTTTACTAGTATTCGTTAGTTTATGGGTCTCTTCTTGTTCCTCTGATCCCAAAGAAACCAAAGAATCGGCTCAAGTTGAGGCAAGTGATTCCACGATTATGGAAGCGCCAGTAGAACCAATTACTTTTCTTCCTGAAGATTCCCTTGCCTTTTTTCCTGATGCAATTTTGGAACTAAATACTCCACTTGGTAACCAAGTTTTTAGACCAGGGAAAGTACCATTCGAATTTAATGTCAAGAATTTTTCAATTGGAAAAAATGGTTCCTCTTCACCACGGCTTGCTTTAATTCTGAATGGCAGCGATCCAGAAGGGTATTCTGCCCCTATATTTCAGCGTGAGCTTACCCGAGGCACTTACCGCACAGTGGCTTTTTTGGTGGATGATAAGGGGCTGGCTTTAAAGAACTTTGGAAATTACGTGGATCGTGATTTTTTGGTTGGGGATTCCCGTCCTTTCCCCTATTCAGCAGAGCCCTATTTGGCGGTCAATATGCCTAGAAATGAACAAATTATTCCCCTTGGGCAAGATCTGATTCTTGACTTTTTGGTCCTTGGGGGAGATTTAAAGCTGGATGGATTGAAGGTGAAAGTCTCTGTAAATGAACACACAACAGAACTTAGTCAGGTAGTTCCTCTGCGCGTGTCCAATCTTCCAAAAGGGGACTATCAAGTCAAATTTCAGTTGCTCCGAGTGGACAATAAAGAGTTGGAAGGTCCTTTCTCAAGCAGTACCAAGACTATCTTTGTTCGATAAGTTGCTATCTTTGGACGTTCAAATCCCTAGTACATCATGCTTTTAGTACAACATATCCGAGATCATTACGACCAAGTCCTGTCTGGCCTCAGCAAGCGAAACCTAAAAAATGCCGCTGCTGCATTGGAGCAGGTATTGGCTTTGGATGATTTGAGAAAGTCATCTCAAACGCAGCGGGATCAACTTCAGGCTGAAGCCAATACGATTTCCAAGGAAATTGGGACCTTGATGAAGGAAGGGAAAACTGCGGAAGCGACTGCTGTTCGGGACCGCTCTGCCCTCCTAAAAACTCAAATCAAGGAGTTGGAAGAGCAGCATGAGCAAGCAGAGGAAGAGTTAAAAGCATTGCTTTACACGCTTCCAAATGTGCCTTATGAAGCAGTTCCCGCAGGAAAGTCAGCCGATGACAATGAGGTGGTACTTTCTCATGGAGAAATTCCTTCCCTATGGGATGGTAAATTACCGCATTGGGATTTGATCAAAAAGTACGACATCATCGATTTTGATTTGGGAGTAAAAATTGCCGGTGCAGGATTCCCAGTTTACAAAGGGAAAGGAGCTAGACTGCAGCGTGCATTGATCAACTTTTTTCTAGATCAGGCCTTGGCCGCTGGCTATATGGAAGTGCAGCCCCCCATCTTGGTGAATGAAGATTCAGGTTTTGGAACGGGTCAGCTACCTGACAAGGAAGGGCAGATGTATTTTGCCAATGAGGATAAGTTATACCTTATTCCAACTGCCGAGGTGCCCATTACCAACTTGTACCGAGATGTGCTCGTCAATGCCTCCGAACTTCCGATCAAAAATGTGGGCTATACACCTTGCTTTCGACGCGAAGCGGGTTCCTGGGGAGCGCATGTGCGTGGTTTAAATAGGTTGCATCAGTTTGACAAGGTGGAAATCGTGCAAATCACCCATCCAGACAACTCGTATGCGACATTGGAAGAAATGAGTGGCTATGTGCAAGGCTTGTTGCAGCAGTTGGAACTGCCTTATCGCGTTCTTCGCCTGTGTGGTGGGGACATGGGCTTCACCTCTGCGATGACTTACGATATGGAAGTGTATTCGGCAGCTCAAGAGCGTTGGTTGGAGGTGAGTTCGGTCTCCAATTTTGAGACTTACCAGGCCAACCGCCTTAAATTGCGATTCAAAGGAGAAGATAAAAAATCTCAATTAGCCCATACTTTGAATGGAAGTGCCCTGGCTTTGCCACGTATCGTAGCTTCTATTCTAGAAAATAACCAGGAGCCGGATGGCATTCGCATGCCTAAAGTCTTGCATCCTTATCTGGGCTTTGACCGGATTTAAGGAATTAGCAAATTGGAATAACGAAAGATGGAGTTTGATCTCCTCTCTAACAAAAAACACCTCAGACGAGGTGTTTTTTGTTTTTGATGGGTTCAAAATCTGGTTCGAACTAGCTGATTTCCGCTTTGCGAAGCAGTTGCTCATGCAAGGCAATTACTTGCGGAATTAGGAGCTTGTTATCCGAATTCTTAATTGAAAAATCTGCCAGCTCATTTTTTTCTTCGTCTGGAAGCTGCTGGTTAATGATTTGATTGACTTGTTCTTCGGTGCGTTGGGGGTCACGAAGTAAAACCCGCGCCATGCGTACGCGCAGTGGGGAACTGACATTGATTACAAAATCAAGCTCTTTTGACGCACCTGTTTCAAATATGAGTGCCGCTTCTTTGATTAGGTAGGGAGCATTTTGTTGACTTACCCAGAGAGAAAAATCTTTACCTACAGCTGGGTGAACTAGGGCATTGAGGGCCGTCACTTTTTCTGGGTTGGAAAATACTGTTTCTGCCAAATAGCCTCTATTGAGTTCTCCAGTGGAGTGATAGGATTCAGCCCCAAATGCGGCTAAAATCCTTTCTTTTAGCAATGTGTCATGACTCATGAGCCATTTGGCACGCTCATCTGCCGTGTAAACAGGTACGCCAAGTAAGGTGAAAAGTTTGCAGACGGTGGATTTTCCAGAGCCAATTCCACCGGTAATGCCTACAAGCAGTGGGCGTGAATTACTCATAGCTTAACTTAAGCTG
>JBJOOF010000061.1:0-27178 GCA_046051425.1 Bacteroidota bacterium | reverse complement strand
CCTTGTTCCAGAAATCACATTATGATGAGATTTTCCTTGGTTTTTTGTTTCATCATTTGGGGCGTTTCTTCAAATTCATTTGCACAATCAACTCCAAACTTCTTTGCAATTGGTAAGCTTGGAGTGCATTCCGACATTCCCAATGAACAGGTGAGCTTTGGAGGTGGTACGGGATTTGGAATAAATTTGAGTAATCAGCCAAACAGATGGCAAACTCAACTGAATTTGGATTATTTTAGTTTGAATTCGGGGGAAGTGGCAAGAAATGGATTTAGGAGTTTTTCTATGATGTTTCAATTCGGAAGAATTTGGTCCCTGAAGCTTAAAGAAAATACACGTCTTGGAATCGGAGGTGGAGTCGTTGGTGTGATTCCTTTGGAATCCAAAGAGAATCCATCCTTCATGCAAAATGCTTTACCTTCTGCGGGTTTATATATCCGATTTGAATATCCAATCTCATTTGTGCATGGGAAAAATATGCATTTGATAATGGATAATTCAGTCTTTGGTGATGGTTTTATGCGCAATGTAGTTGGTCTTTCCTATCCCTTAGGGAAAAAGTCAGATTGAACTTATCAAAAAAAAATGAGGCTGACTCTTTCGGGTCAGCCTCACATATCAAATTTTTGGGCGGTAAATTAACCGATAGAAATTCGCTTGAATGTATTGACAGTAAGTCCTTTGTTTACACCGTCTAGGTATTGAGCAATAGACTTAGAATTGTCTTTTACAAACTGCTGGCTAAGCAAAGTGCTTTCCTTGTAGAATTTCTGAAGCTTGCCTAGGGCAATTTTCTCCAACATATCTTCTGGCTTGCCTTCGGCTCTAGCTTGCTCCTTACCGATTTCGATTTCTCGTTCGATGGTAGTTGCATCTACACCATCCTTGTCTACTGCTACAGGATTCATGGCAGCAATTTGCATAGCCACGTCTTTTCCAGCTTCTTCTACGTTGTTACCAGAAGTGTTCACAAGGCCTACCAATACGCCCAATTTTCCATTGGAGTGTACGTAAGTCACTACTTGATCAGCACTGATGACTTCGAAGTGAGAGATTTCAATTTTCTCACCGATTTTACCAGTCATTTCAATGATTTTTTCTGCAATGGTGCTGCCTTCCATAGGTAGGGCAAGTACTTCAGCAGTGGTAGTGGAGCCGTTGCTTACTGCTGCATCAATTAGAGAGTTAGCAAAAGCACCAAATCCTTCATTCTTAGCTACGAAGTCAGTTTCGCAAGTAAGGGAAAGCAAAATACCTTTTGCGTTGCCATTGGTCAAGCGAGTTACGACTACGCCTTCTTTGGTTTCGCGGTCAGCTCTAGAAGCAGATACTTTCTGACCTTTTTTTCTGAGGATGTCCACTGCTTTTTCGAAGTCGCCATCGGCTTCGGTAAGCGCTTTCTTGCAGTCCATCATGCCTGCTCCGGTCATTTGTCTCAGTTTGTTTACGTCTTGTGCAGTAATTGACATGGTAAGTTTCGTTTAGATAGTTCGTATAGATCGGATACCTTCTAGGAGGGTATCGGTTGTACTTTTTGGGAGGCGCAAGCGCCGAGTTTAAACAAAAAATTGAACATCGACTGACGCCAGATGTTCAATTTTTTAATTCATTAGTAGAGTGGATTATTCCTGTGTTTCGGCGTCCACGGCTCTTTTTGCCTCTTCCTCTTCAGAAAGTTTAGCATCGTCCTTGTCCTTCTTGCGCTCAGATAGGCCTTCTTCGATGGCTGTACCAAATGCTTTTACTAGAAGGGAAACAGACTTGAATGCATCATCATTTGCTGGGATTGGGAAGTCCACCTCGTTTGGATTAGAGTTGGTATCTACCAAAGCAAAAACAGGTATACCTAATTTTTGCGCTTCAGCGATGGCAATGTGTTCTCTCTTGATGTCTACTACAAATAGCGCGGCTGGAAGACGGCTCAAGTCGGCAATACCGCCCAAGATCGTTTCCATTTTTTCCTTTTGACGGCTAACCATCAAACGCTCTTTCTTAGCCAAGTTTTTGTAGCCATCTTCCTTCATCAATTTCTCTAGGGAAGACATCTTCTTAAGAGACTTTCTGATGGTAGCGAAGTTGGTCAACATACCTCCCAACCATCTTTCGGTCACGAAAGGCATGTTGAGACGTTGTGCTTCTGCAGCAACTAGGTCTTTGGCTTGTTTTTTTGTAGCGACAAACATGATTTTTTTGCCGGAACGTACAATTTGCTTGATTGCGTTGGATGCTTCTTCGAGGCAAGCAAGCGTTTTGTTGAGGTCGATAATATGGATACCGTTCTTCTCCATAAAGATATATGGAGCCATTCTTGGATCCCACTTTCTCGTCAAGTGTCCGAAGTGAACACCAGCATCCAGTAAGTCTTTGTATTCTATTTTTGACATGAATGAAATTGTTTTCTATTGTATGAAGTCTATTCCGATTAACGCTTAGAGAACTGGAATCTTCTTCTTGCTTTTCTACGTCCTGGTTTCTTACGTTCTACCATTCTAGGGTCACGAGTCAAGAAACCTTCTTTTTTCAATGGAGGTCTGTGTGTCTCATCTGCTTCGCAAAGTGCTCTAGAGATGGCCATACGTGCGGCTTCCGCCTGTCCTTTGATTCCACCACCGTCTACATTGATTTGTAGGTCATAGCTTCCTTCAACACCTACTAGGGTCAAAGGCTGCTTTACTACAATCTGGTGTAGTTCAAATGGGAAATAAACCTCAATTGCTTTGTTGTTCACGGTAATTTTACCGTTCCCTGGCGTCATGTAAATCCGGGCTACAGAAGTCTTTCTTCTACCGATTGTATTGATTGTTTCCATGCGTCAGCAATTAAAGGGTGATAGCTTTAGGCTGTTGTGCGGCATGAGGATGCTCAGCACCTTCATACACGTACAAGTTGCCGTACAACTTGCTTCCTAATCTGTTTTTAGGCAACATGCCTTTTACAGCTTTCTCTATCAAGATGGTTGAAGATTTTTCCTTCAACAATCGTGGAGTAGAGATTCGCTGTCCACCTGGGTATCCGGTGTGGCGCACATATACTTTTGCGTCCCACTTGTCACCCGTCAATCGAACCTTGTCTGCGTTGATTACGATGACATTGTCACCACAATCTACGTTAGGAGTGAAGCTAGGCTTCGTCTTTCCTCTCAAGATTTTCGCAACATCACTTGCCAAGCGCCCTAGAATCGCAGACTGGGCATCCACAAGGACCCATTGCTTTTCTACGGTGGAGCTGTTGGCTGAGATGGTCTTATAGCTCAGAGTATCCACTTTGTAACTGTTTAATTTTTAGCTTATTAATTAATTATCGACCCCAAAAAGGGACACAAAGATAGGAGCATTTATTTTTCTATGCAAACTATTTGCGATACTAAACCCTAATTTTCATTGGTTTAGCAAACTTTTTTTTATTCAAGAAGCGCAAGCTAGCCGAAAAAGACAGCTTATCGATTCTTTTCAAGCTGCTGCACCAGTACCTGAAAATCTTTAGGATAGGGAGCTTGTACGGTGATTTTTTTTCCATTCAAGCCCAAAAACTGTATGCTGAAGGCATGTAGGGATACCCGCTGCATGATGGGCAGCTCATCCGTATCTTTTTTCAAATTGAAGCGTCGCTTCAACGCGGAGAGGTACAAAGGCTTTCCTCCATACAGCGTATCACCACAAATCGGGGCCTTTAAGTAAGCTAAGTGCACGCGAATCTGGTGCAATCTGCCGGTGATCGGACTACAAGCGATCAGCGTATGAGCAAAGTAGGTCCGTACCGTGTTTACGATCGTTTGGGCTGGTTTTCCATCCTTGCTTACCTTGGCAATTCCCTTGTTATTGGCAGCCAGATTGCGATCCACAAGTAGGTTCTGAAAGTCATGAATCCCTTCTGCCACGGCATGGTAGATTTTTTCTACCTGCCTGCTTTCGAATTGCATGGCCAAATGACGATAGGCCTCCGCATGCTTCGCGATCACCAAGCAGCCTGATGTCTCCTTATCCAAGCGATGGCAGAGCTGCGCATCCTCCCAATAGGTCTTTGCTAAGTCCAGGATGTTTTGTGCCTCGTGGCGATCATCCAAACTCGATAGGTAGGGAGGTTTGTTGATGACCAAGAAATCCGAGTTTTCAAGGAGAATCAGGTCTTCAAACGTAATTTTTTTCATGGATGGCTTGCTCCGATAAGTGGCCACAAAGCTAGCCAATCTTTGTCGGTTCCAAAAAAGTTGCGAAAACTAAGTCCTTGTGATGCTAAATTCTTTGAACGAAAGAAAAATCAGGAATCCTAGATCAACTAGCAGGGAGTACTTCCTCTTTCTTTTTCTCCTTTTCTAGCGGAAGTTCAAAGCTAAAGATTGACCCTTTGCCCAATGCCGAACTGACGGAGATTTTACTCTTATGTCCTTCCAGAATGTGCTTCACGATAGCCAAGCCTAGACCGGTGCCTCCTTTGCCCTTGGACCTGCTTTTCTCCACTCGGTAAAACCGTTCAAATATGCGCTTCAAATCTTCAGGAGGAATCCCAGGTCCATTGTCTTTGACTTCTACTTGAAGTTGATTTTTGCTCGACTTGATGCAAACCTGCACCTCACCACCATCGTGGTTGTATTTGACGGCATTGAAGATGAGGTTTTGACATACCCGGTAGATTTTTTGACGGTCTGCAAGGGTGTGGTAACTTTTTTCTGGATCAAATTCCAAGGTGATGTGAACAGCCCGCTTGGATGCCTTGTGTTCCAATTCTTCGATGACCTCCTGTACCAATTCCTTCAAGTCAAATTCGGTGAAGGTAAACTTGATCACCCCCGATTCCATTTGGTTGAGGGTGAGCAGGTCTTGAACGAGATGATCTAAGGAATCGAGGCTTTTGGCGGCTTTCTTCAAGAACTTCATACGCACCTGCTTGTCATCTATTGCTCCATCCAGGAGCGTATGGATGTAGCCTTGCGTTGCAAAAATGGGGGTTTTGAGTTCGTGCGAGATGTCTGCAATAAATTCCCGTCTGAACTCTGCATTTTTTTGGAGCGCTTCAATTTCCCGCTGCCTGGCAAGTGCATAGGAATTGATGACGGCATTGATTTTTTTTAAAGGGGACAGATTGGAGCCTAAGGATTTCTCTTTGATTTCGGTCAGGTCCTTTTTTTGAATTTTCTCGAGCAGGGTATAAATATTCCCAATCTCTCGAAAAACCAAAAACTCTAAGGTGATACTTATTAGAAGGTAGGAAATGGAGAACGAGAGCAAGAGCGCTGCCCAGAGAACAGTAGATGAGGTAGAAGGAATGAGGAATAGAAATGCCGTCACCACAGCGGCTATGGCAATTGCTAGAAAAAAGGATAATCCCCGAGAACCTGTTGGCATCTTATCCTAGTTCGAATTTATACCCTACTCCTTTGACGGTAGTGATGTATTCTTCCCCGATTTTCTCACGCACCTTTCGGATGTGGACATCCACGGTACGAGCCAGTACAAAGACATCGGATCCCCAAATGTTATGCAATAGCTCATCTCGGCTGTAGACTACATTGGGATTGTTGGCCAAGAAATACAGGAGTTCAAATTCTTTCTTGGGTAGCGTGATGGTTTTACCTGCCTTATTGATGGTAAAACTGCTGCGGTCAATGTTCAGATCGCGAATTTTTATTTGACCCTTTTCTTGTTCTTTTTTAGAATCTCGGCGAAATAGGGCGGCAATACGGGACATCAATGCCCGAGGTTTGATGGGCTTGGTGATGTAGTCGTCGGCTCCCACATCAAATGCTGCTACCTCCGAATATTCCTCTAGTCTGGCGGTTAAGAAAATGATGAAGGCATGCTTCAACTCAGGAATTTGGCGAATTTGAAGGCAGGTTTCTACACCATCCTGGTTGGGCATCATGATGTCTAAAAGGATTACATCAGGCTGAAACTTGATGGCGGTTTTCACGGCTTTCAGTCCATCCTCTGCTGTTGCTACTTCATAACCCTCTTTTTGCAGGTTGTATTTTAAGATTTCGACAATATTCGGCTCGTCATCTACGACCAATACCTTGATTTTTTGTTTGTCTGCCATGGGAAGAATTCCAAATTGTTGTCTGAAAATTAATGAATATCTACCGCTTCAAACCAATAGTTGCATTAACCTAATCTTGAAAGAATCGAGTTAATGCTAAAATACAGGTCTTTTTGTTACGCTTTGTTAAGTTAGTGTTAAACCCATTGCCTTGCTAATTTTTCAACCCTTTGGCAGTAGTAATGTCGATGTTCAATGAACCAATAAACAAATCCGCCTTGATTTTGACAGGAATTTTGTGGACATCTTTGGTAATCCAGACTTTCACGGGGTACTCCCCGCGGAACAGGCTATTTTTAGGTATTCGGGGGGAAAAGAGGTAGGTTTCTTTCCTTCCTAATTTCGTTTCAAGCGTTTCGGTCCCTCCAAATATTAATTTTAGGTTATATATTTCTTTATCAAAAAAACCTCGGATTAAAACTTCTTGTCCTTTCTTGAGGGAGGATAGGTCTAGGGTGCGTAAAAAATAAAATCCACTTACCAAATCTTGGACCGTTCCGGGAAGTGAGAACACCTTAGTTTCTTTTACTTTTTTGTTTTCTCGGTCGTAGAGCTCAAGGGTAGCCTTCTTGTTGACTTGATCAAAATAGACCTTCTCGTTTCTCCGATACCGCCCTTCTTCGATGTAGCGGTAAGAAAGTCCTGGCAATAAACTTTGGGTATTTAGGTGAGTTCCCCAATTGTCATTGACTTTACTAAATAGGGTAACTGCACCTTTGGTTTTTCCAAAAGCATCAATTTTATAATAGGATTGCGAGTTTTCAAGAATTGCCTTCTTGCTGACATGCAGCCGTCCTTCTGCTAGATCCACCCAACCATAAGTCACTTCAAAGTGTAGATCCTCCCCAAAGGTGAAGGGGACGTCCTTGGCGGTAGACTGCGCCCAAGAAGCTGCAAGCGGAAAACAGACGAACAGCAGGATCCGAAAATAGCGCTTCATTTGATATGTGACAATTTGTGACAAAAATCAGATAGTTATCGGATAATTATTCCAAAATCTGCTGTTGTAAAGCATAAAAGTACAAATTTGCACAGCGAAAACAAGCGCAGGCAACACCTTGTTAATTGTGCACACAATTGGTAACTTGAACGTTTTAACCTATACAAAACTACCTCACTCATGAGTACGAACAACGCAGAAAAACTCAAAGCATTACAGCTCACCATCGACAAGCTTGAAAAAACATACGGCAAGGGAGCTGTCATGAAGCTTAGCGACAATAAAGTATTGGATATCCCCGCCATTTCTACCGGATCCCTAGGCTTGGACATGGCCCTGGGTATTGGCGGTATTCCTAGAGGTCGAGTGATTGAAATCTATGGTCCTGAATCTTCGGGTAAGACTACCTTGACCATGCATTGCATTGCCGAAGCGCAAAAGGCAGGAGGCCTTGCGGCCTTTATCGATGCGGAACATGCATTTGACAAAAACTATGCAGAGAAGCTAGGCATCGATACCGAAAACTTGCTTATTTCCCAGCCAGACAATGGTGAGCAGGCTTTGGAAATTGCAGAGCACTTGATTCGCTCTGGAGCAATTGATATCATCGTGATTGACTCTGTAGCAGCCTTGGTTCCCAAAGGGGAATTGGAAGGGGAGATGGGCGAAAGCAAGATGGGCCTTCAAGCCCGCTTGATGTCTCAGGCACTTCGTAAACTCACAGGAGCGATTCACAAAACAGGCTGTGCTTGTATTTTCATCAACCAGCTTCGAGACAAGATCGGGGTGATGTTTGGTAGCCCAGAGACCACTACAGGTGGAAATGCCTTGAAGTTCTATGCTTCCGTGCGCTTGGATATCCGTCGCGTAGGACAGATCAAAGAAGGCGCAGATAATGTATTGGGCAATAGAACCCGTGTGAAGGTGGTAAAAAACAAGGTAGCACCTCCATTTAAAGTAGTGGAATTTGACATCATGTATGGCCAGGGAATCTCTAAGGTAGGAGAGGTGATTGACCTAGGAGTGGAACTGGAAATCATCAAGAAGGCAGGATCTTGGTTCTCCTACAATGGGGAAAAACTAGGTCAAGGCCGTGATGCGGTGAAAAGTTTGCTTTTGGATAATCCAGAATTGCTCGATGAGCTGGAAGGAAAAATCAAAGGTGCTTCTGGCTTATTGCCAACTGAACCGACTATCTCTTTGGAAGATTAAGGAAGCCGAATATCTAACAAAAAAGGTCCCGTACGGGACCTTTTTTGTTGTCTTTTAGTTCGTCCGAATGGCTTCCACCGGATCCATCCGTGCTGCAAGGGTGGCGGGCACGATGCCGGCAACCACCCCGATGGCAGAGGATACGCCTAAGCCTAGGATGATATTATTGAAGGAGAGAATCAGGTCTAAGCTCCCTAAAGGAAGGAAGCTCAGAAGGTAGACTAGTAGAATACCGGAACCACCGCCAATCAAACTCAAGCAAACTGCCTCAAAGAGAAATTGGAATAGGATAAAGTAGTTTCTGGCGCCCAAGGATTTTTGAATCCCGATGATGTTGGTTCGCTCCCGCACAGACACAAACATGATGTTGGCGATTCCAAAGCCCCCCACCAAAATGGAAAAGCCCCCAATTACCCAACCTGCCACGGAGATCACATCGAAGATGGATCCGATTGCGTTTTGGATAAACTCGGTTTTGTTGAGCGCAAAGTTATTCTCCTGGGTAGGCTTCAATCCTCTTTTGGCACGAAGTAGGCCAGCCATTTCGTTTTCCAAAGCTACAAGCCCCACATCCGTATCCCTACCTTTGGCAGCGATGGTGGGTTCGAGCCCATCTCGCCCGGTGTAGTACATTTTACTAAATGCACCAAAAGGCACCAAGCAGGCTTCATCTTTGGAAGGGAGTTCCAAAAACCCTTCTCCTTCTTCTTCAAAAATCCCGATAATGGTAAATTTCATCCCCTTGATTTTCACTTCTTTACCCAAGGCTGTCTGGTTTGGAAATAAGGTATTGGCGATTTTCTTACCGACAATGATCAAGTTGCGGGAAGCGTTGATTTCTGCTTCTGAAAAATAGCGGCCTTCTTCCAAGGCAACTTCAAATACATCCTGGTAGGTGTAGGCTACTCCCGAAAGTGAAGTCCCTTCGTAAGAGTTGCTTCCTGCTTGAACCGTTGCGGAAGAAGAGGCTGAAATGGTCACTCCATCTGCATTGGATAGGCGCTCCTCTAAAAATTTGTATTCGGCATAAGTTCCTGGGGGTCGTTGAAAATATTTCCACCAGGGGTAATCCTGCGGTCCGTTGGCAAAAGGAAATCGGTCAACACGCATCACGTTGGTACCCAAAAAGGCAAAGGAAGACTTGATTTTCTGTTCCAATGAATCCACCAAGGTGAATACTGCAATGATGGCGAAAATGCCTATGGTCACCCCCAAAAGGGAAAGAATGGTGCGTGTAAGGTTGGATTTTAAGGCCGAAATGGCAAACCTAAAACTTTCCCAAGAAAGCTTTAAAAAGAGCATAGAATAAGTAGTTGGTTAAAACAATTTGTTAAGTTAGGTGAAATTGGGCATTATTGTACTTATCTTTGCATTTTTTAAAAGGAATCTGCTTATCGAGTTCGAATAAGTCAACTACTCCAAAACACCGTCTATGAAATTATCTGATTTCAAATTTGAAGTTCCCAAAAAACTGATTGCTCTCTACCCAACCGAAAATCGAGATGAGTCCAGATTGATGGTCGTTCATCGAAAAACTGGAGAAATTGAGCACCGTACATTTAAGGATATCCTAGAATACTTTGGTGAAGGGGATGTTTTTGTAACCAACGACACCAAAGTTTTCCCTGCTCGTCTATACGGAAACAAGGAAAAAACGGGTGCCAAAATCGAAGTTTTTTTGTTGCGCGAACTCAATGCTGAATTCAAACTTTGGGATGTTTTGGTAGATCCTGCTCGAAAAATCAGAGTAGGCAACAAGCTTTATTTTGGCGATAGCGACTTGGTGGCTGAAGTCATTGACAATACCACTTCCAGAGGTAGAACAATCCGTTTTCTATTTGACGGAACGGAGGAGGAATTTCACAAAACCATCGATACGCTAGGTGAAACCCCACTTTTGAAGGAGTACATCGAGCGAAACATTGAGCCTGAGGATAGAGAACGTTATCAGACAGTCTTTGCCAAAAACGTAGGTGCTGTAGCTGCTCCAACTGCTGGGCTTCACTTTACCCCACAATTACTGAAGCGTTTGGAATTGAAGGGCGTGGAAATTGCTCCAATTACCCTTCACATTGGACTAGGAACCTTCCGTCAAGTGGATGTGGAAGATCTGACCAAGCACAAGATGGATTCCGAGAATTACTTTATTTCAGATAGAACCGTGGATTTGGTCAACCATTCCTTGGATCAGAAAAAGCGTGTGGTGGCAGTGGGAACTACTTCCCTCAAAACTGTAGAATCTTCAGTAACTGCTAATGGACGTCTCAAGGCGAGCAGCGGATGGACAGATAAATTCATCATTCCTCCTTACGACTTTAAGATTGCCAACGCTTTGATCACCAATTTCCACTTACCCGAGTCTACCCTATTGATGACTGCCTCCGCTTTTGGGGGATATCCATTGGTGATGAAGGCCTACAAAGAAGCCATTAAAGAAAAGTATCGATTCTTCTCCTATGGAGATGCGATGTTGATCTTGTAAATCGAATAAGTCCCGCACTAGCGGGACTTTTTTTTGATACCTAGTCGACTTTTATTCAAATTGGTTTCCGTTTTTGCACTTCCCTCATCTCTCGGGCAGTAGAAATTTCCCAAAACAGGAGGTGGGTCTCGAATAGGACTTTATTTTTGTACCAATTCAATGCACATGAACAAAGCAGCAATACTCGTCGCCGGAGGTAAAGGAATGCGGATGGGAACCTCCCTTCCCAAGCAATACCTGCCCTTAGCAGGCAAGCCTGTATTGATGCATACGCTAGAGCGCTTTTTTCAAGCTGATCCCAGTTTACTCTTGATTTTGGTGTTACCCAAGGAGGACTTCGACTACTGGACTAATTTATGTGCTTCCCATGGCTTTGATCTTCCTCATCAGCTGGTGGCTGGAGGAAATAGCCGCTTTCAGTCCGTAAAAAATGGCTTGATGGCACTTCCCTTTCAAGAAGGACTAGTAGCAATTCACGATGGAGTGAGGCCTTTTGTGAGTGAAAAAGTAATCCAAACTAGTTTTGAACAGGCGGCAGAGAAGGGGAGCGCCATTCCAGTGGTAGCCTTGAAGGATTCCTTGCGAAAAGTAGGCACTGCAGGTGAGAGCAGTTTCCAAGATCGAACACACTTCCGCTTGGTACAGACGCCTCAAACCTTTCAATTGAAACCGCTCCTGCAAGCCTTTGCCGTGGAAGAGTTGGCAATTTTTACCGATGATGCTACTGTCTACGAGCACCAAGGATGGGAAATCAGCCTGATTGAGGGAAATCCAGAGAACATTAAACTAACCACACCTGAGGACCTAGCCTTTGCAGAATTCTTGGTGTTGGCTCGCTAAACTGGCAGCGAATTTTTTTACCGACTCGATCGGGGTCTTTACCGATTTTTTACAGGACTTCATCGAATGGGTTGCTAAAGGCTAGGGTTGGACTACTAGTTTTGTTTGACTAAATTTAATTCACATGAACAACTACAAAAAACCACGAAATGACGGGAGTATTGCTTTTGGAGTGATCATCCTGGGAATAGGCATTGTCCTTCTTTTTAGAAAGTTCGGGCTTTACATACCGGACTGGGTACTGACCTGGCCGATGATTCTGATAGCTGTGGGTACCTACACGCTCATCAGTCAGCAGTTCAAGAGCTTTTTTGGATCCGTAGTACTTTTTATTGGGGTCTACTTTTTATTGAAAAGAGAGTTTGATTTGGATTTAGGTATTGAACAATTCATTTGGCCTGTGGGATTAATCGCTCTGGGAATCTACTTGATTACCTATAAAAAGAGGGAGTACAAAGTCATTGATGAGGCTAGAAAAAATTGGGAAATCTCTCGAAAAAAGAAATCAGAAGCAGCTGCGGCTGCAGCTGCGGGAACTAGCGAAGCCGTACTTGTTGAGGGGGAAACTGCCTCTCAGGATGACTCAGCAAAGGCAGCAGATAAAGACTTTGTTCGCGCTACGGGCACTGCATTTTTGGACCGAATCAATGAGCGAGTCATCTTTAGCGGGGTCAACCGAAAGTTGATGACCAAAGATTTCCAAGGGGGTAAGGCTACCGTAATTTTTGGTGGTTTGGATTTAGATTTGACCCAAGTGGATTTTAATGGGGTAGTCAGCTTGAATTTGGAAGTTGGATTTGGTGGGGTCAAGTTGATCGTCCCTCCGCATTGGGATGTGCGTACTGAAATGTCCAATTTAGCTGCTGGACTTGAGGACAAGCGCATGTTCCGAGAAGGAGGGGTAGACACCAATAAAGTCTTGATCCTGAAAGGCACCCTATTGTTTAGCGGTTTGGAAATCAAGTCTTTTTAATTCATTCTAAAAATCATCTTATCCCTTGTATTTAACCGCTTTTTCAAGTTCAAACTTTGGGAAATGGACCCTCCCAGGAATCGGATGTATCTGGTTTCTGGGAGGTTATTTTTTACTCCTTCACCAGGGGATAAGTGAAGAGCAAGTCCTTGTGGACTCCTTCTTTTTTACCCTTCTCTTTTTGGGAGGGGTTCTTCTTTTGGATCGGGTGTTTCGGCATTACACTCCCAACCGAAAAAATGGATTTCTTCTTGTCCTTTTTCCCCTCCTGCTCAGCGGGGGATTGGCATGGGGCCATGCGCAACTCCTTTCCTGGTGGTTTGCTAAAGAGTCGGACTACTTGGAACTTTTAGAAGCTGGTTTTTTTTACCGTTGGACTGTTTTTGGCTTGGTATTCCAACTGCTGGCTGTGTTGGCAGTGGTAATCTCGAAGGTAGCTGGGCAGGAGGAACTCAGCCGTCGGGAGGGGCAGCTGCTTCAACTTTCCAAGGAGGCAGAACTTGCCCAATTGCGGCAGCAACTGCAGCCTCACTTCTTATTCAACAGCCTCAATTCCATTCATGCCTTGGTACTTGCAAGCCCTCAACGTGCCCGAGACATGGTGCTGTTGCTTTCGGATTTTTTGAGAGGCACCCTGCGAAGCGAAGGCCAATCTTGGATCAGTTTGGCCGATGAAATCAAGTACCTCAGCATGTATTTTGACATCGAGCGGGTCCGCTTTGGGCACCGCTTGTTGGTAGACCTTCAAGTGGAGGAAGGGGTTGAAGGTCTAAAAATCCCAGCCCTCCTTGTGCAGCCATTGGTAGAAAACGCCATCAAATACGGCTTGTATGGGACTTTGGGGGAGGTAAAAATTAGCCTTCGCTTCCAAAAAGAAGGCAACTACCTCCAGGTAACCGTGGAAAATCCTTTTGATGGCCAAGCTTCAGTTCCGGCCGGAACTGGCTTTGGGCTAAGCTCTGTGGAGCGCCGGCTTTTCCTTATTTTTGGGCGTACAGATCTCTTAGAAAAAAGCGCAGCCCAGGGCATATTTCGTGTTCACTTAAAAATCCCAGTTACCGGATGATCAAGGCACTAATCGTAGATGACGAACCCCTAGCGGCTGGGTTGGTCAACGAATTTTTAAATGCGTATCCCCAATTTGAGGTGGTCGGCATCTGTCACGATGGCTTCGAGGCCTTCAAAGCGATTCAAGCGCATCAACCTGACCTTATTTTCCTAGACATTCAGATGCCCAAAATCACGGGTTTTGAGCTACTCGAATTGTTGGAAAATCCTCCAGCAGTGCTATTTACTACTGCCTTTGATCAGTATGCGGTGCAAGCCTTTGATGCCAAGGGATTGGACTATTTGGTCAAACCGTTTTCTGAGGCACGATTTGCCCAAGCCATTGCTCGCTTTTTGAGTCAGTACCAGACTCCGGCTACCTCCAGTATTGTGCCTGAGGAGGGCTTCCCTGTTCTTCCAGGAAAAAGCACCCGCTTGGTGGTCCGAGTAAAAAATGAACTGAAAGTGATCCAAGTGCAGGAGGTGCGCTACGTGGAAGCGAATGACGATTACATTTCCATCCACACGGGCGAAGGGAAATTTTTGAAAAAGATGACCCTAAAGCAGTTGGAAGAAAGTCTAGACCCTGAAAAATTTGCCAGAGTGCATCGCTCCTTTTTGGTCAACCTTCAGGAAGTAGCTGGGATAGAGCCTTACGAAAAGGAATCCTACCTGCTCCGGCTCCGGACAGGACAAAAAATTCCTGTGAGCAAGACTGGCTATGCTCGACTTCGACAGGTGTTGGGGCTCTGATGGCCCGTTGAATAGTACTAGCTCACAAAAAAAGTCCCGCAGCTGCGGGACTTTCCATTAATATTCGTCTTCGTTGAAGAAAAAATCGTCTTTGGTAGGATAATCAGGCCAAATTTCTTCAATGGTCTCGTAAGGCTCGCCATCGTCTTCCAATTCTTGGAGGTTTTCCACTACTTCAAGTGGAGCGCCAGAGCGGATGGCATAATCGATAAGTTCGTCCTTGGTTGCTGGCCAAGGGGCATCTTCAAGGTAGGAGGCTAGTTCAAGTGTCCAGTACATAGTTTTTGTTTTTGGAGGTGTTCCGGATGTTAATAATGCAAGAATAGTAATTTTTTTAATATAATGGTTGTACTCAAGTTCTCGGAGAAAGTTGCCTCAACACATAGTTTTTTACATCAATCTTTCGCTTCAAGCTTGAAACCTTCTTTTTCATCATCATTTCGAAATCAGGTGTTTCAACGCGGAAGTTGTCCGAATTGTGCTGCATGGTTTCCAATTCACTCTGGTCGCGATGCAACAAATCCTTTAGAATAGCCGCTTTAATCTGTTGCAGCTCTTCAATTGACTTCGCATCAAAGTCTGCGTATTTGCTTCGCCCAAGTTTCTCCAGAAAGGCTTTTTCAAAGATGATATCCATGAAAAACTGGTAGGAGCGTGCAGGTAAGGTTGCTTCCTTCGGCTTTCGTATCGGGAGCTTTTTCCAATCCTCTTGGATCGCTTTGGCGCGTACGGTTATCTCTTGGCTAGTTGGCAGGTGAGCCATTTTTTTCAACTCCTCTACCATCCCCTCGATTTTGCGAAGGACTTCTCGAGGATGCATTTCTGGACCTGGATTGAGCGTTCGCTTGTAGCGGGAAAAGATGCGGTTATTCAAGCGGGAAAATTCATCCCAAATGGGTTGACGCCGTTCGGCAGGAACTTTTCCTGCTGCTTTCCACTCTTTTTGAATGCGTTTGCTGATGTCAAAAGCCATTTTGGCATCGGGTAGGTCGTGTGCTTCGCGTGCCTGCTCCAGCAAAGATTCGTACACTTTGATGTTTACTTCCGCCTGAAGCGTCATCTGATCGTAGAATTCTTGACGCTGTCCAAAGAAGTAGTTTACTGCCTGATTGAACTGCCCTTCCAAATCCTCATGAACTTCCTTCTCCACAGGGCCGGTCTTGATCCAGCGCAACTTCAGTTCCTTGAATTTTTCTGTGGTCTCTTTCCAGTCGGTGCTGTCTTGAAGGGGAAGGGCTTCCTGAACCAATCCTTGCTTGATCTCCAAGTTTTTGCTTCGGTTGCCTTGAATAATTTCATCCAAAATGGCCTCCTGCTCCTCTAGTTCGGCAATAAGGGAAGGGAAATCCCCCAATGCATCACTTTCAAAGAGGGATTCCTTGAGGTGAATCAATTTCATTAAAAAAGAGCCCTTGTTTTGATTTTCTTGGATGGCAGCCTTTAAATGGGCCACTTTTTCCTGAAGTTGAGCAAAACGGGCTTCAAAGTAGCGGAGAGTAGAGGGTTCATCCCCCTTTACCTCGCCTATTTCCCGGTCTTCTCCCCCTAAAAAACCCTTTAGAAAGACCTTTCCGTCTTTGATATATCCAAAGGAATGTTTCATGGTACTAGACTAAGTTATAGGTGTTGAGGCTCAATTTTATGCAAAATAATCAATTAGCCCTCACTTATCCTAAGAAAGGTATATTTTTGCCTCAGTGATCAATTACACACCAACTTCCTAACAATTCGGGCATGAGTGCAGAAAAAATAATCTTTTCCATGGCAGGGGTATCCAAAATCTACCCACCACAGAAAAAAGTCTTGAAAGACATTTACCTATCCTTCTTTTACGGCGCTAAAATTGGCGTTTTGGGTCTGAACGGCTCGGGTAAGTCCTCTGTACTTCGCATCATTGCGGGCTTGGACAAGGAATTTTTAGGGGAGGTGGTCTGGTCACCAGGCTACACCGTGGGCATGTTGGAACAAGAGCCCAAGCTCGATCCAACCAAGACGGTCAAAGAAGTGGTGGAGGAAGCGGTAGCGAGTACGGTAGCCTTGCTCAAAGAATTTGAAGAAATCAACGAGAAATTCATGGATCCCGCCCTAATGGACGATCCGGATGCCATGGACAAGCTCATCACCCGCCAAGGGGAAGTACAAGAAAAATTAGACGCAGTCAACGCCTGGGAACTGGACGTGATGCTGGACAAGGCCATGGATGCCTTGCGTCTCCCACCTGCCGATGCCAACGTGGCCAACCTTTCCGGTGGGGAGAAAAGACGCGTAGCGCTCTGCCGACTGCTTTTGCAGGAGCCTGATGTGTTGCTTCTCGATGAACCGACCAACCACCTCGATGCCGAATCCGTGCATTGGCTAGAGCAGCATTTGCAGAATTACAAGGGTACGGTCATTGCCGTTACCCACGACCGTTACTTCCTAGACAATGTGGCCGGTTGGATCCTCGAATTAGACCGTGGCGAGGGCATTCCTTGGAAGGGCAACTATTCCTCTTGGCTTGATCAAAAGCAAAACCGACTCAAGCAGGAGGAGAAAACCGAATCCAAGCGTCAGAAAACCTTGGAGCGGGAATTGGAATGGATTCGCATGTCGCCCAAGGCCAGACAATCCAAGGGCAAGGCCCGTTTGAATGCCTATGACAAATTGATTGGCGAAGAATCCAAGGACAAGGAAGCCAAGTTGGAACTCTTTATCCCGCCGGGACCACGCTTGGGTGCCAAGGTGATTGAGGTCAACAACGTGTCCAAAGCCTACGGAGACAAGTTGCTTTTTGAAAACCTCAGTTTCTCCTTGCCGCAAGGGGGTATTGTGGGAATCATTGGTCCCAACGGTGCGGGTAAGTCTACCCTTTTCAAATTGATTACTGGACAGGAAAAAGCGGATTCAGGAAACTTTGAGGTGGGAGATACGGTGAAGTTGGCCTATGTGGACCAGGAGCACGATGCCTTGGATCCCAATAAGACCGTGTACCAGCTGATTTCCGATGGGAATGAGCTGATGAAGTTGGGCAACAAGGAAGTGAACTCACGGGCCTACGTGTCCAAGTTCAACTTCGCAGGTTCGGATCAGGAGAAAAAAGTAGGCGTACTTTCCGGTGGAGAGCGCAACCGCGTACACTTGGCAATCACCTTGAAGGAAGGCGGCAACTTGCTTTTGCTCGATGAACCGACCAACGATTTGGACGTAAACACGCTTCGTGCCTTGGAAGAAGCCTTGGAAAATTTTGGTGGCTGTGCCGTAGTGATTTCCCACGACCGCTGGTTCCTAGATCGAATCTGTACGCATATCCTGGCCTTTGAAGGCGACTCCCAGGTGTACTGGTTTGAAGGTAACTTCTCCGACTACGAGGAAAACAAGAAGAAGCGCCTGGGCGACGTGATGCCGAAGCGTATCCGATATAAGAATTTGAAATAACCTTCGAGGTCTTCCAGACCTCGAAGGTTTTAACCCTTAAACCGTCGAGGTTTTTGAAACCTCAACGGTTTTTTAGACCTCGAAGGTTTTAATCCTTAAACCGTCGAGGTTCTTGAAGACCTCAACGGTTTTTGAAACCTCAACGGTGTATTTGTCCCTTTCGCGTCTTTTCACTAAATAAATGAGAAAAATCTGTAGCAAAGGATTTTTTTTTTCTACTGGTCAGCCTCCTGTTTTCGCTTGGGGCCTGCCAGGAATTTATCCACAACAGTTTCGATACGTTTACGGGACGGATAGTGGATGTGGAGGGCAATCCAGTAGCTGGGTTGGAGTTAATCGTAACCCAAGAGCTAGATTTTGGGGTAGCTCAGCCGCCAGTTGCCAAATCCATTATTTATAAAGTAAAAACAACTAATCGTGGTGAGTTTCTCCTGGTTGTACCTTCCCGAACTGATATCTCTTTCAACACGGAGTATTTTTTACTGCTGACGGCACCGGACCAATTTGAATTGGAGGACACTGGAATGTCTGTTCTGTATCGGTACTTTTCATTTTCCACATCCGGAAGGGATGCTGATGGGGTAATTGATTTGGGTACCTTAAAAATTATCCGCGAATGATCCGAAGGTTTCTTCTTGCTGTCCTGCTTTCGTTTTGGGCGATTTTGCCCGGATTTTCTCAAGAGGTGAAGGAGGAGGAAGGAAGGCTTCCCAAGGGGCAGTTTACCTTTGCCCCAGGGGCAGCGCTGGGATACCGTGCCTTCGAAAAGGGCACTTTTTTAGGGGATACCTATGCGGTGGGGTTGAGCTACCGCCTCACCGTAGATTTTGGATTTCATGGCTATCCAGGTGTTGGGATTTACTTTGACAAGCAAGAAGCTAGCATTCAAAACAACCGGTTTTTGGGAGGGTTTTTTACCGAGGTGCGTATGCCAGAAACTGGAATTTACCTCTACCATCAGGTGCCTCTAGTCAAAAATCTTGACCTCCGGGGTGAACTGGGTTATGGACAATTGCAAGTAATCCATGGCCTAAGTCCCTCTCGATTTATTCTCGACTACGGGAATTTTTCTGGAAGGCTGGCCTTTCAGTACACTGTTGCCAAGGAAGTCAAGGGCATTTTTGATCTCAAGTTGGTATTTGGGGGGAATTACAGCCTTCTGAATGGAAACAAAATTGTCATCAACCCTAGTGACCGAAGCTACATGCAGCGAGCATCAGCCATTCAGGGTATTTTTGGCATCCACCTCCTGTATTTGTAGGAGAGATCAGATTTTTAGCTTAGGGGTACTTAAAAAAAACCATTTAAATTATTGAAAATCAATTAATTGTAAAAAATTGTATTTGAAATACAAAATATCTTGTGTTTCAAATACAATCTTTTTTTTTAACTGATGATCTCTGAGGAAGGAATTTAGGGGACTCAGATATTTGGTTGATCCAAGTTTTGAACTGGGTTTTCCTTAAATTGTCTTGGAATTTTTCCAGACCTATTGATTGACCTATGCGACAATTACTCCTTAGACCCGGAGCTGAAGAATTGAATTACGAGATTCGGGGCATTGTAAAGAAAGCCCGGCAAATCGAAGCGCTCGGCTATTCGATGACTTGGGAAAATATCGGAGACCCGATTCAGAAGAGCAATCAGCTCCCCATTTGGATGAAGGGGATTGTGGCCGATTTACTTCAGGAAGACAAAACCTACGGCTATGCGGATTCCAAAGGGGTGCTGGATACCCGGAAATTCTTGGCCAAGCTCAACAATGAAAAGGGAGGGGCTCAGCTTACTGCGGAGGACATTCTTTTTTTTAACGGCTTAGGAGATGCAATTGCCAAATTGTATCAATTTTTAATCCCTACAGCTCGAATTATCGGCCCTTCGCCCGCCTACTCTACCCATAGTTCGGCTGAAGCTGCCCACGCCAATTCGGCTCCTATAACCTACCGACTAGACCCGGACAACCAATGGCTTCCTGATATGGAAGATTTGTACCTCAAGGTGAAATACAACCCTTCCATCGTGGGCATTCTGATCATCAACCCTGATAATCCTACAGGGATGGTGTATCCCAAAGAGGTTTTAGAAAGCTTTGTAAAGCTTGCCAAGGAGTTTAATCTGCTGTTGATTGCCGATGAGATCTACCAAAACATCACCTACAACGGCATCAAGGCAGTAGCACTGGCCGAGGTAATTGGCAATCATCCAGCCATCTCACTCAAAGGAATTTCCAAGGAATTTCCTTGGCCAGGGGCACGCTGTGGTTGGATGGAATTTTACAATCGAGAATCCTCTCAGGAGTTTTCCAAACTATGCCAAACCCTCGAAAATGCAAAAATGATAGAGGTTTGCTCCACGATTTTGCCACAATTAGCCATTCCGAGAATCATGAACCATCCGGAATTTCCTGCCTACCGTGCGCAAGCCAATGCACAAATCGGTGAAAGGAGCGATTGGATGCGGGAAATTTTAGGAAAAATCGAAGGGATTAAGTTCAACCCCACGCAAGGAGCATTTTACAATACGATAGTTTTTGACGAGCAATTGCTCACCACCCGCCAAACCCTCCCGATTGAAGACGAGCGCTTGCAACAGTTAGTAGACTCCTGGTTGGATGATCCAGAAATGCCCTTAGACAAGCGATTTGTGTATTATTTGCTGGCCTCAGAGCGGATTTGCGTGGTACCGATTTCTTCCTTTTGCTCCGACTTGAGGGGCTTCCGAGTTACCCTCTTGGAAGAAAATGAAGCTGTATTTAAAGATACCTTTTCCCGTTTGGGTGCTGCCATTACACGGTACCTTCATTCCTGATCTTCTAATTGTCGTGCAGTCGAATACGAATTTTCGAGTTGGGGCGAAGGGAATCTTGGGGTGCTTCTAGAGAATTAGGCAGCCTACTCAAATCTGGCTGCCCGCCATTAACCCAAGCGGTATACCAAAAGTCAGCTATCATCTTGATGGACGCACGCATTTGCCGTTCTACCTGTTTGTTGAGTGCCAAGGCGTAGGCTTCGGTAAACTCCCGGGAATAGACGCGCACCGTCTGTCCACCTCGCTCCTCGTAACTGTGCTTTTGGCCCGCAGGAACTTTCTCAGTTACTAGTTTTTCAAATCTCAAGACGGAATCTACTTGTGCATGAGCTTGGTACACCGCTTCCCAAAGGGCTTGTTGGGGGTCCGCGACATAACTGGCCTTGCCCACCCAGAAGGAGTAATTCTTGGCCTGCAGCTCCGGGATTCTACTTTCCCAGAAGCCATGAATACCCGTTTGTCCGCTGAGTTGCCCGTTGTAGTTTTGGGTGGTATGCAAGGGCACATTCAAGTCCCCAAGGTAATGCCCAAGATCTGCAGACAGGCGCAGGATGGCGGCTTTATCCTGAGTTGCAAAGGCTTTGGTCAAACTCAAAAAAGTAAGGTAGGTAGACCAAGGTCCAATGCCATGTGCCCGAAGGGAGTCTTCGGGATACTGCTCCAATGCGGCTGCCCAGTATTTTGGAAGCTGGTAGCGCACACTGTCCCCGTAATGATCCAAGTCGATGTAGTGCTTTTCTGCTTCCCCTTTGACGGCATAGCGCCTTCGGTCGGGGTTCACCGATTTTTCCGCAAGGTAAGCTAGCTCCTTCTTGTAGAGAAGTAGCATCTCGGGAGGGAGGGAATATACCGCCTGTCGATTGATCAAGGCATGTCCAAAAAAGCCCCAGAAGGGCATCGGAAGGAGATAAAAAAAAATAGATGCGAAAGAAAAGATTAAAAAATTCATGATTGAATCTACTGGATTTTTTCGAATAAATAGGGTCTAGAACCCATTTTTACCCACTTTTTTTCATTGAATCTTTTATTTTTCCCCGAAGACCTCGATACTTGGTAAGGAATGTTTAAAATTCCTTTGGCAGAATTAATTATTTCCAATAACTTTGCATTCCCGTTCAAAATAGGACTCGGACAAGAATTAGAAAATTAACTAGATATGGCAAATCATAAATCAGCTCTAAAGAGAATTCGCGCCAACGACGTAAAGCGTTTGAGAAACAGATATCAGGCTAAGACCACCCGTACTTTTATCAAAAGATTGAAGGCGGCTACCGATAAAGTAGAAGCGATGGAGTTGTACAAGAAAGTTTCTTCCATGTTGGACAAACTGGCTAAGAAGAATGTCATTCATAAAAACAACGCAAACAACAAGAAGTCAAGATTGGCTAAAGTGGTAAGCGCTTTGGGATAATTTATCCCACCAAAAAATCAGACCCTGCCTACAAGCAGGGTTTTTTTATGCCCTTTTTTCCGTAGATTCATTCTTCTTTCCAAAAGATCTACTTTCTTATCAGCAAAGAAAGTTTGAAATTCATTTTTGTGAGCAGTCGACCAAGGTCTATTATCTGCCTGCAAACTGTGGTTTGTCAACGATTTTTTTCACGCTGATCTGAATGGGAAAAAATACGCAGATTTAGTTTAGGGTGTATTTCAGTTTTTTTTCCAAATCCAAGGAAACTCAGGCTGAGGTTCAAGTAGGTGAGCTGTGGTCTGTGGACAGTCGTCCGTCGACGATTATCCGCAGTAAATCAAACCATCTTGAGCTACTGGCTTAATTGCGGATAATCACATTACTTTTTTACCTACGCATGGATACATACCCCTCCATTAGAATTTTTGAGTTGGCCGAAGCAGATCGGCCCCGCGAGAAGCTCCTCCTCAAAGGGAAGGCTGCACTCTCCGATGCAGAGCTTATCGCCATCCTTATTGGCACCGGCACCGCGGCCTGCAGTGCCGTCGACCTAGCCCGAATGCTGCTAGCGTCGGTAGGGAATGACCTGGGAGCTGTGGCACGCATGTCCATAGCAGACCTCACCCAATTCAAAGGGATAGGGGAGGCCAAAGCCGTTTCGATTGTCAGTGCATTGGAGCTGGGTAGACGGAGAAAAGAACAGGACCTGCCCAAACGAGAAAAAATCACCAGTTCCCGACAAGTCTATTTGCTTATGCGACCGGATTTGCATGACGAACCGGTAGAGCAAGTGTATTTACTCCTCCTGAATCGAACCAATGGCTTGATCAAAAAGCAACGCATCAGTCAAGGTGGAACCACTGCTTCGGTAGTTGATCCCAAGGTGGTCTTCAAATTTGCTTTGGAACACGGAGCGCATTCCCTAATTTTGGTACACAATCACCCCAGCGGCAACCTAAAACCTTCTGAGGCAGATCAGCGCCTCACCCAACGCGTACAGCAAATAGGAAGGGAGTTGGAACTGCCACTAATTGAACACCTCATCTACACCGATCAGGGGTACTTTAGTTTTGCGGATGAAGGGATGATGTAGAATTGGGACTATTCTTTCGCAGGGGTTCAAACCAAGAGTAGGGAAGGGTAGTTTGAATAGTTAAAAATAAAAGAACACGTGAAATCAAGTCATCTTCTACTTATTCTGGCATCGCTAGTGGTCTTGGCCGCTGTTGCCTACATGTTTACTGCTGCCGAGAGTCCGGAAGATTACCAAGAGAAAATCGAAACCGAGCGGGAACGCCAATTCAAATACATCCGCTTCAATGTCGAGTCCCCCTTGACCGAAGAGCAAAAACGAGGATTACAAAGTTTGAAATTTTATGCCATCAACCCAGACTATCGGGTCAAAGCACGCTTAATCCCCATCGAAATCAAGAAAGTTCGGGAGGTGCCTTTGACAGATGGAAGTACCGAGCGCTACTTGGAACATTCCTGGGCAGAATTTGAGTTGGGCGGAAAAACCAACAAAGTCCTCCTGCTACAATCCCTGAGTGAATCCGATATGCGCAACTTTTTCTTGGCCTTTGCAGACGAGACCTCTGGCAAAGAAACCTACGGCGGAGGGCGCTACCTAAATGTTCGCCAAGATGGAAAAAACAGCATTACTATTGATTTTAACTTGGCCTTCAACCCCTACTGCGCCTACAATCCTGACTTTGCCTGCCCGCTGCCTCCTCGAGAAAATATCTTGGAAATTGCCATTCCTGTAGGGGAGAAAAATTACGATTAATGCCCAGGGCTCAGGCAAATCTTTTAAATTTGTAACTTACCCACAAGGTGCTCACGCACCTTTTTTGCTAACCGGAAAGGTAGCTCACCCATTGCTATGAAAATATCGATCAATAGACTCAAGGAGTACATCCATTTGACTGAAAGTCCAGCCGAAATTGCCGCGCTACTCACCCAATCTGGGCTTGAAGTAGAGAGCATTGATTCTTTTGTGTCTGTACCTGGAGGCTTGGAAGGGATGGTTATTGGAGAGGTGTTGACCTGTGAGAAGCATCCCGATGCCGATAAGTTGAGTTTGACTACCGTGGCCATCGGTTCAGACCAGGTTTCTCAGATTGTTTGTGGTGCTTCCAATGTGGCCGCAGGCCAAAAGGTAGTCGTAGCTACTGTTGGAGCCACCCTGTATCCAAGCAATGGAGAGCCTTTTGAAATCAAGAAAGCCAAAATCCGAGGACAAGTTTCCGAAGGAATGATTTGTGCTGAAGATGAGATCGGAATTGGGACTTCCCATGCGGGAATCATGGTGCTGGACACGGACCTACCAAACGGGACCCCTGCTTCGGCCTATTTTGAAGTTACCCAGGACCAAATTTTAGAAATCGGACTTACCCCCAACAGAGCAGATGCCGCTTCTCACCTAGGTGTGGCTAGGGACTTGAAAGCCCTTGTGCGTAGAGACCTTTGTTTGCCTGAGGAAAAAGCACTTCCTGTGGAGGCCCAAGGCCCTGCAGTGCAAGTAGTCGTGGACAAAGCGGACGATTGCCCTCGCTATGCAGGGGTTGTCTTGACGAATATTCAAGTAGGACCTTCCCCACAATGGATCCAACATTTTCTGCATTCCCTGGGCTTGGAACCGATCAACAATGTGGTCGATATCACCAACTACATCCTTCACGATTTGGGGCAGCCTTTGCATGCCTTTGATGCTGCCAAGATTGGGGAGGGGAAAATTCGCGTAGGCAAACTTCCAAAAGGGAGCACCTTCGTGACCCTAGACGGAAAAGAGCGAAAGCTTTCTGGCGAAGAATTAATGATTTGCGATCCGAAGGGCGGGATGTGTATTGCTGGGGTCTTTGGTGGAGCTGTGTCAGGTGTATCCGATCAGACCACAAGTATCTTCTTGGAGTCGGCCTATTTCTCCCCTGACGTGATTCGCAAGGGCTCTCAGGTGCATGGCTTGAAGACCGATGCTTCCTTCCGTTTTGAGCGGGGAACCGATCCCAACATGCCTGTGTATGCACTGAAGCAGGCCGTCATCCTTTTGCAGCGTTATGCCGGAGCAAAAGTTGCCTCCGAAATCATTGATGTTTATCCTGAACCCAAGCAGGATGTGCGTATTCCAGTCAATTTTGGGCACATCAATCGTCTTATTGGCAAAGTCATCGAACCTACCGAAGTGGTGGGAATTTTGGATAGTTTGGAGATTGCGGTGTCTGAGTTGACGACCGAAGGGTTTGTGGCCACCGTCAAGCCTTACCGGGTAGATGTGACGCGTGAAGCGGACATCATCGAGGAAGTGTTGCGTATTCATGGCTTCCAGAAAGTGCTGCTTTCTGATGCCCTACGCACGGATTACTTGGCTGAGCATCCCGTAAAGGATGTAGCGAAGCTGCAATACCGACTCACCGAGTTGCTTGCGAATCAAGGCTATTTTGAGTTGGTAACCAACAGCTTGACCAGCCCCAAGTATGTGGAAAAGGCAGGCTTTTTGGATGCCAGCACCACCGTGGAGATCTACAACAAGTTGAGTGAAGACCTAGGTGTCATGCGCCAAACCCTCTTGTTCTCCGGCTTGGAGGTTGTAGCACACAACATCAACAGAAGACAAACCGACTTGAAGTGCTTTGAGTTTGGCACGATATACCAGAAGAAGGCGGAAGGGGGCTACAAGGAATCGCGCCGTTTGGCGATTTTTCAGTCCGGCAACCGTTCTTCGGAGAGCTGGGTAGAGCCAGCGAAGCCATTTGGGTTTACCGACTTGTATGCCACAGTATCTCGAATCCTCGAGCGTTTGAACGTAGAAGCAAGTGAGGTGGAGGTGATGGAAACAGCCCCTTTTGCCTACGGTTTGAGTTTGAAACTGGGTGAAAAAGTGCTAGCAACTTTAGGTCTAGTCGAAGATAAGCAACTGAAGTTGGCCGAAGTAAGACAGGAGGTCTGGTACGCAGAGCTCGACTGGGATTTGCTGGCTAAAAAATCTTCAGGATTGAAAAAATTCCAAGAGCTGTCCAAGTTTCCTGAGGTTCGTCGTGACCTTTCCTTGGTGCTGGATAAGGAGGTTTCCTTTGCCCGTGTCAAGGTAGTGGCCGAAAAAGCAGGAGGAAAATTGTTGAAGCGTTTGGATGTATTTGATGTGTACCAAGGAGACAAATTGGAGGCTGGGAAAAAAGCCTATGCGCTGAGTTTTATTCTTCAGGATCAAGAAAATACCTTGACCGATAAGGAAATTGAAAAAACAATGAGTAACTTGATTCATGCCTTTCAAAATCAAGTGGGGGCCATCATCCGAAGCTAAGTTATGATTCACGAGGAATTACAAAAACTTGAAAAACTTTCTGTTCTGGTAAGTAAAAAGGTAGAAGCCTTGACTGCTGAAAATGAGCGCTTAACTGCCCGCTTGGTAGCGCTTGAAGCCCAGGTGCAAGAAAAGGAAGTCGCCCTCGACCATTTTAAAAATAAGATTAAAATTAGTAACATTGTGGACAACCGACCGGTAAGCCCTGAGGATACCGTCGAAATGAGTGACTTAATCAATTCCTATATACAAGAAATCGATCAGTTGATTACCCACCTATCCGAATAACATGGAAACATTAGCCATAAAAGTAAAAATCGGAGACAGGGAATATCCCATGCGCGTAAAGCCCGAAGATGAGGCCAAAATCCGCCATGCAGGACGAGTAATCAATGAGAAGTTAAGAAAGTATAAATCCGAGTTTGGCTTGGATGATTCCACCGATCTATTGGCCATGGTGGCCTTTGATTGCATGGTGGAATCCCTTGAGACCAATGCTGGAAATGCGGAAGACAGCGAGCAAATAGAGCGCAGTCTTGTCCATATTTCCTCCTTGCTTGCCAAGGCTGTTTAAGGTTAAGTCCCTTTCATTTTGATGATTCTGGAGCCGGTAGGTGAACCTTATATATATTCACTACTATGGCAAACGTACTTTTATTTTCCATCCTAGCGGCCCTTGCAGGGCTAGGTGGAGGAGCCGTAATTTCAGGCTTCCTATTTAAAAATAAACAAAACAAACAGGTTGGGGAGACCAAGGAGAAGATTAAATCCATGCTTCGAGAAGCGGAATTGACCGCGGAAACCATCAAAAAAGACCGCATGCTTGAGGCAAAAGAAAAGTTCTTTAAGCTCAAGGCGGAATTTGATGAGGAAACCAATAACAAGAAAAACTTCATCATCACCAACGAAAATAAGGTGAAGCAACTGCAGCAGCAGGTGGCCAAGGAACAAGAAAATGTCAAGCG
>JBJOOF010000060.1:0-16127 GCA_046051425.1 Bacteroidota bacterium | reverse complement strand
TCAAAGTAGGTAAAAAATTAGAATTCGCCTCCTCGAATCCAAAAAAATAGACATCCCAGCCCCTAATTTTTTTATTAGGGGTAGCAACCTTCCAGATTTGGTAGCCCTTTAGCGAATAAATACCCAGTCCTGAGCGCTACTCAAAGCGGCAGAAAATTCGTAACCCTCCTCTCGGAATACTTTGAGTTGCTCGGGATCCGTAATCCGATTCAGGATGGCATAGCGAGCCATTACTCCTCTTGCCTGCTTGGCAAAAAATCCGACTACCTGGTATTTTCCATCTTTGTGTTCCTTGAAATGAATGGTAATCACAGGCAGCTTCAACGACTTTTGGTCTACGGCCTTGAAGTATTCTTGGGAAGCCAGGTTGACCAAGGTCTTGCCTTGCCCTGCCTCATTCAATGCCTTGCTGATCTTGGTGCCCCAGTACTGGTAAAGATTGGTTCCTTTCTTGGTTTTGAGAGGAGTTCCCATTTCCAGGCGGTAGGGTTGGATCAAATCCAAAGGTTTCAATAGACCATACAATCCAGAGAGAATGCGTAGGTGCTGTTGCGCAAATTCAAGGTCTTCTGCGCTGAATTGATCTGCCTCCATCTTGGCATATACCTCCCCTTTGAATGCCAAAAGTGCCTGCTTGGAATTTTCTGGACTGAAAGTCTCCGTAAAAGTCTTGTATCGCTCCTCATTCAGGCTTGCGAGGGAATCGCTCAAATGCATCAATTTGGAAATTTGTGAAGCCGATTTTTTTTTCAAAACGCCCACTAAATCTTTTACTTCTGCAGGAAAGTCGAGTTGGGTATGGCTGCTGTACTCGGGATTGCTGTAATCGAGGGTTTTGGCTGGAGAAATGACAAGTAGCATGAGGTTACTGGATAATCGTAATCGCTTTGGTTTCAGTTTGGGTGATGCCTTGGGCTCTGGAGGTAAACCGCACAACAGCCACATATGTTCCCGTTGGTACTAATTTTCCATTCACTGACCCGTCCCAAGGACAAAAAGGCTTGTTGGGTTCCATCGTTTCCTGTTCGCAGTAAAAAATCAATTCCCCCCAGCGGTTGTAAATAAAGACATCCACCTCGTCGATGTATTCGTTGGCATACAAAATAAAGTTTCGGCTTTGATCATTAAGTACCATCCCGCTTGGGAAGATGACCTTTAGTTGGCAATCTTCTTCAACGGTGAATGTGCCTTCCCATTCGCAGCCCAAAATATCACCTACCCGAAGGGTATAGGTACCTCCTTTTTCAGGACTGAAGGTAGGATCCTGCGATACTTCCTTCCCATCCAAGATCCAGGAGTAGCTTGCATAAGGGCCAGGATCGAGTGTGGCTGTTTTTCCCTCTACCGCACAAATCACAAGCGGTTCCGTGGGTAGAATAGGGGGGCTCAATCTGGATTTTACCACGACCACATTGGCTCTACCCAGCTCGCAACCTAAGCTACTTCGTAAAATCACTTCGTAGGTGCCCTCTTGGTCCACTTCAATACGATTGGTGGAATACTGCGGAAGTCTACTTCGTGTGCCGCCTGTTACCAAAAACCATTCAAAGCTATCGACTGTGGCCAAGGTGGCTTTTACTTCGATGCTGGTGGTCGTTTGATCTACACAGAATGGGCTGGCTTCTAGGCTTACCGTCAAACGCTGTGGTAAGATCGTAGCTGCAAAGGGTAATTTTTTGGTAGGGCACAATCCACCTGATGCAGGCTGCACTTCCAAGGTATAGTTTCCAGATTTGCTGGGTACAAATTCCTGCCTTCTGCCTACAATGATTCCCAAATCATCTCTCCAGAGGAAGATCACATCGGCAGGGGCCGCATTCTTGAGGATGGCTTCAAATCGGATGCCTGTCAAGCAGTCCACGATGGGAGGGGAAACCTCGAAATCTAGCGCTGGGCTAAGATTGACAGTCATGGGAAGAACCTTGGGGCAGTCCAGACCTGCCGGGTCCTCTCCAAGGACGGTGTAGTTACCACTTTGGGTAATTAGGTATGAGCCATCTGGCTCTTTGGCAAGAGTTCCACTCGGTCCTGTAATCGTATAGGTTAAAGGCTTGGGACCTGAAGGAGTAAAGGCATAAGAAACACATCCCTGCACGACAGCAGGAACGGAAAATTGCACCTCGAATTTTTGCTTGATGCTGTAAAGCGTTTTGTCAGGGATCGAGCAGCCACTTGGGTCCAATACTTCTACCAAATAATCCCCATGTGAAACAGGAACAAGGAAGGTAGCTTGATTGGGGAGAGAGCCTGTCAATTCCAATCCATCGCCTTGGCGTACAATTTTGTAGGTTCCTACGCGTGGAATACCTCCGGTAAAGGTGATTTGGAGGCTGCCTTGGGCCACTCCTGTAGGCGAACAAATCTCATCACTAGCAAGGACGGTGAAGGCATAGGCAGCAGGTGGGTTGCTGTTTTCCACGGTTACAGCCGCGGAATAGGTACAGCCCGCCGCATTTTCAGCTTCTAGTGTGTAAATACCAGGCGCCAGACCCGAGATAGGAATTATTGTTCCTGCCGGTGATGCCGGGAAGGATAGTCCCAGTTCCACTAGCTTAAGGCTACTCACTGCCGCTTGAAGGGTGACTTCTATGGCTCCATCTGCTGTATTGCAACTCGTGGCTGGTGCTGTGGCACGGGCAAGCACTACTGGAAGTTCGTTTACTAGCAAGTTCAGCTTTTTGGACACCTTGCAGTTCGGAAGAATGGGGTCCTGGGCAAGGAAAGTGATTTCGTATTGTCCGGGTCCTGGAAGGGATAGTATGTACAGCTCCAACTCAAAAAAGGAACCCAATGGAACTTGAATCCCATTGTTGTTGCGCTCGTAAAACCATTCACCAGTAATAGGCGTATTGGGGGCAAAAGTGACAGAAGTCTCCTCAAAGCAGACCTCGGTGTCCGTCTGGGTGAGGTCAAATTCGAAGGCTGGCCCCACAAAAATGGAGGCAGTGCTGCTGCAACTTGCCACAAATGCCTCCTCTTCCTCGGAAGGGTCTGCAGGAGCACGGAATTGAACTACTACTGTGTAAATGCTTTCTTCTGTGACGGTAATGGTATTCGAATTGGTGTCTCCAAAGACGGTACCGGCAGCATTGGTCCACAAGAAGTCGTATAAACCAGTTGCTGGATCATAGCCTTCAATAGCGGTGAGGGTGATGGGGGTACCTTCACAAAGGGTGGCATCCGTGGCTAGGGTAAGTGCAGGAGGCGCTTCGATTTCGAGTGTGCCTTCGGCGGTGAAATACCCGATTTCCGCGCAGCGGTCTACTCGCAACTCGATGGTATAGGTGCCAGCTTTCGTGAAGATTTGCTCCAAGTTTTGAAATTGATCTCCAGGCCCTCCAAAATTGGAGCGAACTACCGTTCCGTCCTCATGGGTGATGGTCCAGAAATAGGAATCGATGTCGGGTTCGCCGCCCCCTTCCAAGGTGGCCGTAGCACCCGATACCGGATCCAAACAAAGGGTTGGGGGTATTCCCAGGGCTGGTTCAGGAATGGAGCTTCCGGAGTTTTGAACAAAGGAAGGCAATCCCAAGGTAGCCGTTCCAGGCATGGCTTCCACCGCGTCTTGGTTGAAGGTGCTGGTAGCGGTGCAACCGGTACCGACCTGAATTTGTCCAATGCGGTCATCGTCTACCACCGCTACATAGATTTGTCCATCTGAAGCGATTTGCAAGGCGCCCAAATCCAGTCCTGCAGTGCCGGTGAGGACTTTTTTCGTAGAAATGATGCAGGTCGCTCTTGCGGCAGGAGTAGTTGCTGAAGCGAAGCAACTCGGGCAGCTTGGCGCGACTTCTTTGATGATGTATTCCTCAATTCCTGGGCCCCCATTTCTGTAGGACACCAGAATTCGGTCGGAATCTTGAGAAAATTCCAGTCCATAAATATCCCCTGAGCATCCCAGATCAAGAAGCGCATATTCGCTGAGTTCGCCTGTTTGCTGGTCAAATTCAAAAATCTCGGTTCGGTTGCATCCTCCTTCGGAAATGGTGATAGCCAGCTTGGTACCATCTGGGCTAAACTTCATGGTTCCCACACCCGAAGAGAATTCATGCGCACTGCCAACCGAGCTCAGGACGGGTTGACCGATACCCTGGCTCGATACTGGATAAGCACGGAAGGTATTGTTGCCCAATTCATGAAATACCGCCCAGGTCGTATCACCAGCACTTAAAGCGGCACTGTGTTCGGTGGAGGGACTGAAAAGGAAATTATTTTTTGTGACTACATTCCCCACTCCCGTGGGATTTTCAGCCTTAATATCTACCAGGGAAAAGCTAACGACATTGCTGCCGCTGGTGGAAGCCTGAGTGGTGAATAGGTAGAAGAGGGTGGACTGGGTAGGTACGCCTACTGCCAAAACCCCTTGGCTGGCGGTGTTGCTGCCTCCAATGTTGCTGCCATTTTCCATCAAGTCCCCGTTCAGATCCCAGACGGATTGTCCATCGGTGTAAAACAAGACCTGCCCTGCCTGATCCGAGATCGTGGAGGTGCCTGCAGGAATAGATTGTGGATGGGCTTCCGCTATGGGTCGTGGCACTGGGGCCGTTTCATCGTTTGGATCGGGGTTAAAATCCAAGCCTGCTCCATTGCCAAAGTACCAGATGTTATTGCTTTGGTCGGGAACATCCCACATTTTGATCCGGATCTCGGCATAGGCATAGCAGGAGGAACCAGGCTCGCGAACCAGCACCCAATACAGTCCTGGTTTACATACTTCATTGCCTTCCTTGCCTATCCAGCCTTCTTCACGCTTGTTGGACCAAAAATACTCGTAATTGGTACCACCACCTGTACCGCCGCCAGTGCCTCCACCTGTTCCTCCGCCGGCACCCCCGCCAGCCTGCGCTTGCAGGAGGGGATCTAGGTCGATGCAGGACTCACAAAGTGTAGTATCGGAAGGGGTAAAGTTTGCCTGCAGCTCATTTTCGGTAAGCGTAATGCTTTTGGTCACCTTCTTGCTGGTGCTATCTGGGAAGGTGACAGTCAAGGTCACTTCCAAACTGTTCCCTTGGGCTGCTTCGGCAGGCACCAAAAAATGTTCTTGGTTGAAGTCTGCTGGTAAAGGATTGCCATCTGCATCACTCAAGGGAGGGGAAAATTCCCAAAGAAAGGAGAGGGCCTGGTAGTTTTGAGGGGTGATTTGACTCGTAAGCTGTACGGGATTATTCGCACAAGGCTCTTCTGGGTCCCAAGTGAAATCGATCGTAGGTTCAATGTCTACATTGGGAGCGAAGATGGGGAAAATGCGCCCACAAAAATCACTTCCAGCAAAGGGATCTGCTTCAACTTGCAGGGAAGCCGAGGCGCTTGCATTGGGGTTAGTGATTCTACCCATTATTTGAGGGCCAGCAGCTATCTCCTCATATAAGTAATACAGGGAACCATCTGGACCTACCTTCAGGTCATATACCTGCTGAATGCTTGGGTCTAAGGGAATTTCCTCAGGAACTGCATTTGGGGAATTCGTTGGAATGCGCAAGACCTTGTTTCCTCGAGAGAAATAGACAAAGGCCCCGTCTGGGGAAAATGCCGCACCGGAAATCGCTCCAGCACCCCCGGAGTTGCTTAGGGCTTGGGGACTTCCAAAGGAACCAGTAGACGTATCAAAAGGAACCAAGAAAATATCTTCCCCTGGATTTTTGGGAAGTAGCAGCAACTGCCCAGAGGGCTCATCAAAGACCATGGCCTTAGGCTCAATCGGAATGCCCTGCGTATCCGTAAGGGTAAAGGAACCTGCTGTGGTTTCCAACCGTCTGGCTTGTAAATTTCCTCCCGCAAAGCTGAGTAAGTAGGAGGGGGAACTCGGAGATTTGACCACCAAAACCGATCCTTGAGCGGGACCAATGACTTGATTTTTACTCGTGATTTTTCCCAGAGGGGGCTGGTTGCCTGTCGCCTGGCCTGGGGCATTCATGTCTACAAGTGCATACTGCAGCTGTCCCGCTAGGGAGAGGTAAAAAATGTAAAAAAGTTTGTTGCCTGCTGGGTTGTAATCCAAAAATCCGGTGGCTACCGTTTGTCGGCCTTGAAAATTTCCATTCAATCCAGGGGCTGAACCTTCAATCGGACTCCCCGAGTAATCGTATACGAGTTCCCCATTGGTGTAGAACAAGGGTTGCCCCGTGATGGGATCAATCGCAATGGCATTGTTGTAAGCGCCGCTTAGCACGGTGGCTGGTAGCGTCTGGACGGTTGCGGTTTGACCTTTTCCAAAAGAAAGGTAGGTATGACCTCCAGTGGGGCAATTTCCAAAGATCCATTCGTTTTCATTGTATCCTTGGCCCCAAGCCGTTCCATACCAAACACTTCCTAAGAGCAGGAGCAGGCCTGCAAATAGTCGTGTGAATCGTATGGTATTCGACTTGCTTTTCATATTTTTAGCGCTACTTCTACAACAACCAAACTCTAGGTTCGTTTAGAAGGCTAGTGCTTATTCAAATAAACGAACAATTTCGTGTTACGGTCTCTGCTGACGTGGGTTTTTTTTCTGGTACTGGGCATGGCATCCATTTCACCGGCCTTTGCCCAAGATCCTCAGTATAGCCAATACTATGCAGCACCCCTTTACCTCAATCCTGCCATGGCCGGAGCCGAGATGATGGGACGTGTAGGATTTAACTACCGAAATCAATGGCCTTCCCTAGATGCGCAATTTACCACCTACTCGGCTTATTACGACACCTACTTACCGGATTACAATTCTGGGATAGGGGTGCATGTCATGCAAGATACGGAGGGCGCATCAAAATTACGTTCCACTTCAGTTTCTGCACTTTATTCATACGAATTGCGCTTGGCGGATAACTTGTACTTCAGACCTGGATTTCAAGCAAGCTACATCCGAAGGGAAATCGGATTTTATGAAAATTTGGTTTTCGCAAATCAAATAGATCCCACCAATCCCACGGGACCCTTGTTGCCAGGAGCCGATATTCCAGGCTTAGGAGATCCAATTAGTATTTTTTCGCTGTCTGCTGGCGGTTTATTATTTACTGAAAATGCTTGGATCGGGTTTTCTGCCCATCACTTGAATGAACCCAATCAGTCTTTTGTGGATGGATTAAGTCCTTTGCCAAGCAAACTTTCTTTTCATGCAGGCTATCGGATTTCTTTGGGTTCAGGGAGCATGCGACGAGATTTTACGCACATTAGAAAGCAACGATACTTTACCCCTACTGTAAATTACAAGCGCCAAGGCCCTTTTGAGCAATTGGATGTAGGCGCTTATTTTTATGTGGAGCCGATTGTATTTGGAGCTTGGTACAGAGGACTTCCTTTCAGGCCCGTTGAAGGGCAAAGCAACCGAGACGCTATTGTCATGATGGTGGGTGTCAATCTCATCAATGGATTAAATGTGGGCTATAGCTTTGACTATACGGTCTCCCAGCTTGGGATTCAAAGTGGAGGTGCTCATGAGATGAGTCTTTCTTGGACCATCCCTAGTCGAAACCAAGGAAAGCCCAACGCTCGAGACACCATCCTCCCTTGCCCTAAATTTTAATCCAAAGGAATGGGATCTGAAAGTTTGACCTACCTTCTCATCGGGGTACTGAGTTTCGGTTTTCTCGTACCCAAAATTTTGGAGTACCTGCAGGTGGCCCAGCCCCTTTCCAAGGTACCGGCTTCCCTTGCAGAATACTTAAGTGAGGAAAAATTAACCGAGGCCAAAGCGTATCAGCGTGCGAACTTCAACTTCAAACTGGTTACCAGCAGCTTTACTTTTCTATTGACCCTTCTCTGTGTGACCCAAGGATGGTTTGGGTCAATCGATACTTGGATTGTAGCATTTGGCTATTCTCCTTTGGTCAATTCCCTTTTATTTTTTGGATTGATTTTCGTGGTTTCAGATGTACTGAGCCTTCCCTTTGATTACTACAGCACCTTTGTGATTGAGGAAAAGTTTGGCTTCAATAAGACTTCCGTGCGAACTTTTTTTTCGGACAAATTGAAGGCATATGTACTTTCCCTGCTTGTAGGTGGAGGCCTACTTCTTGTATTTCTCTGGTTGATCCATTCCATGGGGCCTCATTTCTGGTGGCAGTTTTGGCTGGTTGCAGTGGTGTTTATGGTGCTCGTGAATGTTGGATATACCGCTTGGATCCTTCCTTTATTCAATAGGCTTACGCCCTTAGCTGAGGGTGAGGTTCGAGACAAATTGCTGCAATATGCCGCTAAGGTCAATTTCCCCGTGAAACATATTTTTGTCATGGATGGGAGCAAGCGGTCGGCGAAGGCAAATGCCTTTTTCTCTGGTCTTGGAAAGCGGAAAAAAGTAGTGCTTTACGATACACTATTGGAGCAGCATCCTCCAGAAGAGTTGGTCGCGGTACTGGCACATGAGATTGGACATTACAAGAAAAAACACCTGAAGTGGGGCATGCTGATTTCAGTACTCCAAGTGGGTTTGCTCCTGTTTTTGTTGGGTCAGGTGGTTTTTTCAGAATCGATGAGTTTGGCCTTAGGAGGAAACAGTTGGTCTGTCCACTTGAATATTCTCGGTTTCACCATGCTTTTTGCGCCGCTTTCCATGATCCTAGGGATTGGAATGAACTGGCTCAGTCGCCGTCATGAATTTGAGGCGGACCATTATGCAAAGGAAACTTATGGGGGCAAGCCGCTGGCTGAGGCCTTGAAGACCCTTTCGGTGAGAACCCTCAGCACGATCCATCCACACCCTTGGTACGTATTTGTCAACTATTCCCATCCTCCACTGCTGGAACGCTTGGAACGTTTGGAGCACTAGGACTTGGTATTTTTTCTGCCTTCGACTAGCCTTGAGTACTGAAAAAAATATAATTTTATCTTGTATTGACCCGAAACCCATGAAAGACCTTGCCGATTACTCCTATCCTTTGACCGATCTTTTTGCCCAGCCTACTTCCTCCGATCAATGGGATCGGTACCGGTTGAGCCAGGAACAGGTTGATTTTTTTCATGAAAATGGCTATTTGGCGGGAGTTCAGCTTCTCGATCAAAAGCAGATTGCTGTTTTATCCCAAGCCTTAGATGAGGTGATGGATCCCAAGCATCCGTTGCACAGCTTATTTCACGAGTTTCATAGCAACGAATCAGCAGATCCAAATACGGTGCTTTTTCACTCTTTAGGCCACTGGCGCATTGCAGCGGCATTTCACGATGCAATTTGGAATCCAGCATTCCGGATGGTCGCCAGCCAGCTACTTGGGGATCGAGGGGTTCGGTTTTGGCATGACCAACTCTTTTGCAAGCCTGCACACCATGGCGGTGTAGTAGCTTGGCATCAGGATTATTCTTACTGGACTCGTACGGTGGAGATGCAGCATTTGACCTGCTGGTGTGGACTGGATGATGCAACCGAGGAAAATGGATGCTTGCAGTATGTGCCCGGTTCTCATCGCTGGGGACTTTTGGAAAAGCCATCCTTGGCAGGGGCAATGGATGGGCTGATGGGAATGCTTTCGGAAGAGCAGAAGGCTCAATTTGCGCCCGTGGCGATTCCTTTGAAAGCGGGCTATGCTGCCTTTCACCACCCTTTGTTGGTGCATGGAAGCTATGCCAATTATTCTCCACGTTCGAGAAAGGCTTTTGTGCTTAATGTTTTTGCAGACGGGACCATTTCTGACTCGGATGAACCCCTGCTTAATGGAGTTCCTGTAATTCCAAAAGGAGAAAAAATGGAAGGTAAATTTTTTCCATTGATTTTTGATCCCAAAAACAGCTAAATTCGAGCTTCAATTGCAGGTTTTGTAAGAAACAAGCAGATTGGATGATGCAGTAGACCTCAGTTTGGGGTCCTGAAATTGGTTGATTTTATTCCCCTATACATGGCTTCTGGATTATTTGCCTTATTGGATGACATTGCTACGCTCATGGATGATGTGGCGGTGATGAGTAAAGTGGCCGCAAAAAAAACGGCTGGAATTTTGGGCGATGATTTGGCAGTGAATGCAGAGAAAGCATCTGGCTTTGTGTCCGATCGAGAGCTTCCTGTGTTGTGGGCAATCACGAAGGGGTCAGCCTTGAATAAAGTCATGATTCTTCCGATAGCCTTCCTGCTAAGTGCCTTTGCACCAGTAGCCATCACGGTGATTCTGGTAGCGGGAGGATTGTATTTGGCCTACGAGGGTGCAGAAAAAATTCATGCCTATATTTTTCCTCATCCTGTGAAAGAGGAGGAAAAGTTAGATCTGGAGATCAGCAAGGAAGAAGTGCTGGCCTTGGAAAAGAAGAAAATCAAGTCAGCCATCACCACGGATTTTATCTTGTCTGTAGAGATAGTCATCATCGCGATGAGCACAGTTGTAGACAGACCTTTACTCAATCAAGTGGCTGTGGTGTCCCTAATTGCCTTGATTGCCACAATAGGTGTATATGGAATAGTTGCAATTGTAGTCCGCATGGATGAGTTTGGCTTCAAATTGATTGCACTCAATGATCGGGAGGATAGCTTCTCAGATAAAATAGGATGGATGTTGGTGAATGCTTTGCCACATTTTGTTCGAGGAATTGGTTTTGTGGGTACACTGGCCTTATTGTTGGTTTCGGGAGGTATTTTTGCACATAACATTCCCTTTTTCCACCACCTCTTGCCCACTTGGCCAGATATGGCTAAGGAGTTTCTTTTTGGATTGGGCGTAGGGATTGTGGTGTTGCTTCCCGTCATGCTCTTTCAAAAGCTTCGAAAAAAATCAAGCTAAGCGTTTGTTGGAAGCCGGTGATTTTGCCTATTTTCAGAGCACCTAAATCCGCTCTCATGAACGCTTCACTCACTTGGTTTTTCAGTTTTGTACTTTTTCTACTTCTCCCCCAGTGGCTTTTTGGACAAGTAGGGGAATCCTACCTTCAATTTGAAGGGGGGCAAGGACCTGGTCAAGGCAAGCACATTGTCTTGGTAGCTGGGGACGACGAATACCGATCGGAGGAGTCTATGCCCATGTTGGCCAAGATTTTATCCTCCCGTCATGGATTTAAAACGACCGTTCTCTTCCCCATTGACCCAAGTACTGGGGATGTGGTTCCCAACTATCAAACTAACATTCCAGGTTTGGAGCAATTGGCTTCAGCGGATTTAGTTATTGTATTGATTCGATTCCGGGAGTTGCCAGATACCCAGGCTAAGTACCTGGAGGACTATCTTTTCACAGGCAAACCAATTATCGGCTTGCGAACTTCCACCCATGGTTTTGCCTATCAGAAAAATAAGGATTCCAAATTTGCAAAGTGGGACTGGATGAGTAAGGTGCCCGGATGGGAGCAAGGCTTTGGAAAACGCATCTTTGGAGAAACTTGGATCAACCACCATGGGATACATGCCAAGGAAGGTACAAGAGCATTAATTGATGGCGTGAAGCAAAGTGCCAATCATCCGATTCTTCGTGGTGTCAACGATATCTGGGGTCCTTCGGATGTATATGGAATTAAGAGTTTGCCTGCCGATGCAGAGGTCTTGGTTTATGGACAGTCTACTGCGGGCATGAATGACCAAGCCCCACTCATCTGGGAAAAGTCGGTGATGCCGATCGCTTGGACCAAGCCTTATCAACTTGAAGGTGGAAAACCCGGAATGGCCTTTGCCTCAACCCTAGGTGCCTCCTTGGACTTTCAAAGTGCAGACTTGAGACGCCTGGTACTGAATGCTTCTTTCTGGCTTCTAGGCATGGGCGATGCAGTCACTGCGGATTTGAATGTGGACTATGTAGGAGAATACTCGCCTACTCCCTTTGGGTTTGATACCTTCAGAAAGGGCATGCGTGTTCAGGATTTCAAATAGTTTTATGAAGTACAATGTACAATGTACCAAGTATCAAGACCGTACAGAAGCAAGATGCGAGAGCCAAGAAACCTGTCTGCCGACAGGCAGGTTAGACTCAGTGAGCTAAGCTATGAGATTCGGGGATATGCGAATCTTCACTTCTTCACTCGCCATTCATCATTCGATATTTCACTTCTCCATTTATTCCGTATTTCGTATCTCGTATTTCGTATTTTATTTCTTCCATTTTCCCCTTTCTTATTCCTATAACCCTCTTCCCCCATGAATAAAATAGGTTTCAACGTGCTGGCCTGGTCGGCAGAAATTTCCGAACAGCTTTTTCCAATATTAGATCGCCTGAAGGCCATTGGCTACGATGGAGCTGAGTTTTTTATTGGAGATACGGATGCTAAATCCTGTCGCTTGGTGGGGGATTATTGTAAAAAAATTGGATTGGAAGTGACAGCAGTAACCGTGATGGGAGCTGCTGAAAACCCCATTTCCCCTGATCCAGCCGTTCGGGAGAAAGCCAAGGAAAAATTGCATTGGGTACTAGACCGTGCGGCTGACCTGGGTGCTCAGGTGCTTTGTGGACCCTTTCATTCTGCTTTTGCCACCTTTGCTTCTCGGGCACCTATTTCCGAAGAGTATGACTGGTCTGCGGAAGTGTTGCAGTCAGCTGGAGATTATGGACAGCAATTGGGGATTGTGCTTACTCCAGAGGCCTTGAATCGATTTGAATGTTACCTCGCCAACACCATGGAGCAGTTGGATTATTTGCTCTCCAAGGTGCAGCATCCCAACGTGCAGGCGATGTTTGATACCCATCATGCGAATATGGAGGAGAAAAAACTGGGCCTTGCCATCGAACGAATTGCACCACGCTTGGGCCATGTGCATATCTCTGAAAACGATCGAGGCACGCCGGGATCAGGGCATGTCAACTTTGATGAAACCTTTGCGGCTCTTAAGAAAGTAGGCTTTACAGGCTGGTTGACGATTGAGGGTTTCACCCGCAACGATCCTGCTTTTGCGAATGCCATCGGCGTGTGGCGCGAGTTTTCCGCTCCTTGGGAGATGGCGGAGCAGGGCTATCAACTCATCAAAGGGATGTGCGAAAAGCACGGGATGTAAGTAGTTGTAGTCGAGAGAAAGCTTACTTTTTGGGGATATACCAGCTGTTGCTCCCTAGGTCTACGCCTCCCTTGAGTTCTTCCTGCACTACGCGATCGATGATCCAGAGTCCTTTTTGGGCCATGGCCTCAAAGGTGTCTTTGCCTTCGTTGGGAAAGTTGACCCTGGTGCGGTGAATGTGAAATTTGTTTGAAAATTTTCGCCCAAAGGCCTTTTCCACCCCTTCTTTTCCGATCATAAACCCAATCAATCCTCCCCAGGTAGCGGTAGGATTGTCGGAATCCCATCCGGCCAAAGCGCCGATTTTGATGGTTTCCTTCAGGTCACCTTCTCCATAGAAAAGGCTCACTAGGCTGGAGGCAAAGTTGATGCCTGCAGCAAAGCAGCCGTTGCAGTACATATTTCTACTGCTGATGTCGTAGCCATCGAGCTGCTCCACTTGGTAGCGCTGGTAGACAGAGTCACGCGCTTGTTCCCAAGGAATCCCCGATGCATACAAACCTTTCACGTAGCGGTACATGGCCGCTGGGTAAGAGGAGGCTGGGAGTTCCACGGCTGCTTGCTCCGCCATTTTAGTAAGTTGCTGCTTGATAGGAAGGGAAGTATCTGCGGTACTGGCTAGTGAAAACAGCCGAACATAATAGGCGGAAATCCACTCACTTTCTTCTCGGGCGGTCGTTTGGATGGGGAGCGTGGCCATCTTGACGGCCATGTCCGGTCTTCCTGGAGCGTAGAGCCCAAAGATCTCCGTGGTGAGTTGTGCATCAATCATCTCGTACTCCGGATTGTGCTCTGGGGCTCCAGTAGCTGGAGGAACCAGGCCAGACTTCATCAGATCAAGAGCTTTTTGATTGGATACCCAGAGGTAGTTTTCTTCTTCTCCTTTGATGTGTTTCATCCACCCGTTGCGAATTTGCTCCCCAGTAAGCATCGAAGTTTGGTTTTGAAGGAGGAGTTCCTGGTAGATGTACTCAATGTCTGTATCGTCATCCGATCCCCAAAGCGTGTCTTCGTTGGCTAAGACAAAGTCAATGGTCGGGGAGAGGTTGCTCGGAATTCCTGCTGCCCAGATGCTGCCTTGATCGGGTTTGCCCCAGTCGGCACGGGTATAAAAAGGTCCCGTTTTGATGTCCCCAATATTCCCGATTTTATCCATTTCCGTTACAAGTCCGGTCCAGTTGGCGATGCAGGTTGCTAGCCAGAAGCCCTCGAGCTTTTTTGCGTATGCCGCACGATCAATCTTTAGGTCCGTGGCCTTGGGGCTGTAGGAGGTGTAGCTTAGGTTTGGATTTTTATCTGCTTTCTGTTGGGCTTGAATACCTGAAAAGCTGAGACAAAAAAGAAGACTGGCGAAAATGGATCGGGTTGCGGTCATGGGCAAGGCATTTGCTCCAAGTTACTTTTTTTACCCAAAAAAATCACCTTTTAAAATTACTTAGGAAGGGAATTAGGGATTGCAAACCTGGCAATACTGGGGATCCTCCGTTTTTTTTCCGTGCGGGTATAAGACTTTTTCTTGGTGTTGGCAGTGGCTGCAAACGAGCAGGTGTGCCAAAGCAGCGCTGCTTGGAGTGCCGCAGAGGCTACAGGGAAGGCCAGACTCTGAAGATGTAACGGCAAAACCAGGCAGCTGGCAGGAAGGGCAGCAGGAGTTCAGCTTTTGAATTAGGAGTTGGGTAGTTTCTTGGATCACCTGCATCCGAGTGGGGTTGAACATGGCCCGCATGTCTGTTTCAACATATCCAGCCCCTTGGTTTTCTAGTAGCTGTAATGCAGCTGTTCGTAGTTGGTCAGGGTCTGTGATGCCTTTCAGGAGTCCTTCGAGCTCGTCCTTGCTTCGCCTTAGAATGAGCCCATGGCTTGGGTAACCCGCTTTGCTCGCAAAGGCTTCCAGTTCCTCGATACTGTGAAATTCTTGTCCAGAAAAATTGGTTTCTAGGCTGAGGTGGCGAGCGTGAATTTCCAGGTTATTTTTTCGGTCCACTAGGAGGAGCCATTCCTCGTTGGCCGGCAGAAAGAAGGCAGCAGGGTGTGGGCCAAAGGAACCTTCACTGGCGAGGACCAGATCGCAACCGGTAAGCTTCATGGCCAACTCACATTTTTTGCGAGCTGTGGTCAGAGGATCGGCTAGACGGGCGATCTCACCAGAAAAAGTGCCTAGCAGGTCGGTATTCAGTCCTTCTGCCACCTGCACAGTAATTCCCAGTCCTTGCTCCAGAAGCGGCTTCAGGACTTCTTCCTTGCGGTGCATGCTGGCGATGACTAGGGTTCTCCCCTCAAAAAATCCCTTCATGGGTGTTTAGTGGGTTGCTACTTCCAGCGCTTTGCCTTTGACTTCCTCGTGAAATGTGCCTTGTTCGTAGGCCAGGTGTCCGTTGACCCAGGTATTGAGCACCTTGCTGTGAAAGGTGGTGCCTTCCAGAGGCGACCAACCGCATTTGTACAAGATATTCTCCTTGCTTACGGTCCACTCGCTGTTGAGATCCACCAAGGTCAAATCTGCGAAGTAGCCTTCACGGATGTAGCCACGGTCCTTGATGCGGTAGAGGATGGCGGGATTGTGGCACATTTTCTCCACGATTTTCTCCAGACTGATTTTGCCTTGAGCGTAGAATTCAAGGAGACAGTTGAGGGAGTGCTGCACCAGTGGGGCGCCAGACATGGACTGGAAGTAGGGCTTTTGCTTTTCTTCCAGCGTATGGGGAGCATGGTCGGTGGTGATGAGGTCGATGCGATCATCTAGGAGCGCAGAGAGTAGTCCATCCTTGTCTTTTTGGGATTTGATGGCTGGGTTCCACTTGATCAAGACACCTAATCGCTCGTAGTCTTGGTCCGTAAACCAGAGGTGGTGTACCGATACTTCGGTAGTGATATTTTTTTCTTCCAACGGAATATCGTTGCGAAAAAGAGCCGTTTCCTTGGCAGTGCTCAGGTGGAGGATATGCAATCTGGCTCCATGCTTTTCGGCAAGGCCTATGGCCCGTTCCGTAGCCTCGTAGCAGGCTTGTTCGCTGCGGATCAGCGGGTGGCAGGCGATGGGTACATTTTCCCCGTATTTTTCGCGGTAGAGCTCCTCATTTTTCTCGATGATCTCTTCTTTTTCAGAGTGTATCGCGATGAGGCCTTTGTGCGCAGCAAAAAGTTTCTCCAACATGGCGGGTTGGTCCGCGAGGATATTTCCTTTTCCCGTAAAGTAAAGTCCATCGTCCGTGATGGCCAGGTGCTTGGAAGTGTCCCATTGAATGACCTCGTCCAGGTTGTC
>JBJOOF010000059.1:0-4988 GCA_046051425.1 Bacteroidota bacterium | reverse complement strand
TACATTTCTACCGTCTATGCTCCCATTCGAGAGGCGATTTATTTGTATCACCGAAAAGGGGTGGATCAACTTGCTACTGCGCCAGAGGAGGCCTATTCCTCCATTTTGGAAGCTATTCAACTTGTGGCTGATGCCAACAAGCAGCAGCCTAATGGGATTTATACAATTAGTTTTGTAGATGCAAAAAGTGATGAAATCGCACAGATCCTGAAGAATGCTCCCTTTGAGATTCGGGAAAAAGCAGTGCCATTGCTACTTGAAATTGATCCGAATAACGCCAGAAAATACAATGAGCTGCTCAAAAGCTGAGTAGTATCATTTAGTTTTGTTTGAAAGCCCGCTTTAATTCATGCTTACGTCACTTAAAATCTCCAATTATGCCTTAATCGATCAGCTGGCAATGCAGCCCAGTGGGGGATTGAGTATGATTACAGGGGAAACAGGTGCGGGTAAGTCAATTATGCTAGGAGCCGTAGGACTTTTGTTGGGCAATCGAGCCGATACCAAGGTCCTCCTTCACGAAGACAAGAAATGTGTAGTCGAAGGGGTATTTGATATTCGATCTTATGGACTTCAGGAGTATTTCGAGGAGCTGGAGCTAGACTACGAAGATACCTGCATCATTCGAAGGGAGATCAGCCCAAATGGTAAGTCCCGATCTTTTGTCAACGATACCCCGGTTCTATTAGAGCCATTAAAAACATTGGGAGAAAAGCTGATGGATGTACATTCCCAGCACGACACCTTGCTTTTGGGCGAAGGAGACTTTCAATTGGGATTGGTAGATGCCTATGCTCGAACAGGTGCTGAGCGCACTAATTTCCAACAAGCATTCACGGAGTTTAAAAAAGCCAAAAAAGCCCTGACCGAACTTACCCGTCAAGCGGAAGCGCTTAAAAAAGAATACGATTTCAACCAGTTTCAATTGGATGAACTGAGTAGTTTGGCTCTAGTTGCAGGAGAACAAGAGGAATTGGAGTCTAGCCAGGAAATCCTGGAAAATGCCGAAGATATTAAGTTGAAGATCAATGAGATTCTTTCTCTTTTTCAAGAGGAACAATTTGGCGTACTGCAGGGGTTGGGGCAAATCCAATCCAGTTTGCAGGGGCTCGAACGATTGGCACAGGCCTTTGGTACCTACCGAACACGCTTTCAAGAAGCATGGATTGAATTGAAGGATTTGGCCGAATCCTTGGCAGATGAGGACAGTCGAGTCGAAGTAGATGCGGAGAAGCTGGAACGAACACGTGAGCGCCTGAGCAAAATCTACCTCTTGCAGAAAAAGCATGGGCTCCAGACTGTAGAAGAACTCCTGAAACAGGAGAGCCAGTTGGCGGATAAAGTTTTTCAGGTTCAGCAGGTGGATGATCAGTTGGCGAATGCGCATCAACTATGCCTCCTGAACGAAAAAGCCATGCTCGCAGCAGGTGAGGCTCTCAGTCAAAAGCGTAGCGCTTGTTTTCCATCCTTTGAAAAGGCCTTGGAAGCCTTGTTGCAGGATTTGGGAATGGAGAATGCCCGTGTTCAATTTGAAAGGCAGATTGTTGAGCCCAATGGGAGTGGGATAGATCGAGTGGAACTTCTTTTCTCCGCCAACAAGGGCACCCCCTTGCAGCCGCTTAAAAAAGTGGCTTCAGGAGGTGAGTTTTCCCGTTTACTCTTCGCGATAAAATACCTGATGGCCGATAAAATGGCCTTACCTACTCTTATTTTTGATGAGATTGACTCTGGTATTTCTGGAGAGGTAGCCTTGCAGATGGTGCGCATGATGCAGGAAATTGCTAAAAATCACCAAGTAATCTGCATCACACATCTTCCGCAGGTGGCAGCAAAAGGAGAGGTACATTTCTTTGTATACAAGGACCATAGTGCAGCTAAAACCATTTCCAAGGTGAAGCAATTGAGCCCGGAGGAACGCGTGCACGAGTTAGCCAAAATGATTGCTGGAGCCAACCCGTCTGTTGCTGCTCAGGCCAGCGCCAAAGAGCTCTTGATGAATTGAGGGTCTAACTCCTAAATTTTATGTAGTTTTACCGAAGCTATTGAATTCAACCCCATCGCTATGTCACAAAATTTACTAAAAGGAAAAGTAGGAATCATTACTGGAGCGCTCGATGAAAATTCCATCGCCTGGAAAACCGCGCTAAAAGTAAAGGAACAAGGCGGAAGATTTGTCTTGACCAATGCACCCATTGCCATGCGTATGGGGGCCATCAAAGAACTTGCTGAAGAGTGTAACACCATCGTCATCGGGGCGGATGCTACCGTGGTGGAGGATATTGAAAAGTTGTATGCTGAGGCAAAGGAATTTTTAGGTGCAGATTTTGACTTTTTGCTCCACTCGATTGGGATGTCTCCCAACATCCGTAAAGGAAAGGCTTACGGGGACCTTAACTACGATTGGGCGATGAAATCCTACGATGTATCTGCGATTTCATTTCATAAGATGATGCAGGTTGCCGAGAAAATGGACGTCATGAAAGAATGGGGTTCTATAGTAGGGCTTTCTTACATTGCCGCACAGCGTATTTTCCCTTTCTACACGGATATGGCAGATGCCAAAGCCTTGTTGGAAAGTATCGCTAGAGGCTATGGTTACCGATATGGTAAACTGAAAAAAGTGCGAGTGAACACCATCTCTCAGTCACCAACCAAAACAACAGCTGGCACCGGCATCGGAGGCTTTGATTCGTTTTACAATTTTGCGGAAGCGCTTTCTCCATTGGGTAATGCCTCTGCAGATGCTTGTGCAGACTACATTGTGACTATGTTCTCAGATTTGACCCGCATGGTGACCATGCAAAATCTTTTCCACGATGGCGGCTATTCCTACACTGGGATTTCCGAGGAAATCATGGACAAATTCAAGGATCTTTAAAATGCCGATAGTCAACGGTTGACAGTCCACTGTCGACAGCAGGGGAGGCATTAATAAATCGTACTGCTGATCGATTGGATAAGTTTTTGCTAAGTCAAGGGATTCAATCCGTTTAACAAATTAAAAGCCCCGTGCATACGGGGCTTTTTGTTGTCCCTACTTATAAATAGGATTCATGAATCTTCACTTCTTCACCACTAACCGAAGAAAATAAAGGTTGAAGTTCAATATAGTGGGCAGTCGACTGTGGACCGTCGTCTGTCGACGATTTGAGTTAATCATAAAAATATTTTTTCATTTCTAGATTTCCCCTAACTTATACCCTTCATGAACCCCAACCTTCTATGTTGAAAAAAATAGCCGTACTCTGTCTTGCACTGGTAGCCACCGCCACTTGGTCGCTAGCCCAGATCATGCCTTCCCCTGCGCGAGCAGAAGGGGATGGGCCTTACGAGAAATTGATTATTCGTGGTGTCACGCTTATCGATGGTACTGGGGCACCGCCCTTGGGACCTGTGGATATTGTGGTTGAGAAAAACCGCATTACGCAGATTCAGGCTGTAGGCTACCCGGGTGTGCCCATCAATGAAAATCGTCGTCCCAAAGCAGACGATAAGACCAAAGTGATGGACCTTACTGGACATTATTTATTGCCTGGTTTGATTGATATGCATGGGCATATCGGTGGATCCGGACAGGGTACTCCTGCTGAATATGTATTTAAACTTTGGATGGCACATGGCATTACTACGGTACGGGATCCATCTGCGGGCAATGGACTTTCTTGGGTGCTAGAACACAAGAAGAAGTCAGCGGCTAATGAGATTACTGCACCTAGAATTTTGGCTTATACTTCCTTTGGTCAGGGAGCAAAATCTCCCATTACCAATGCCGAACAGGCCAAAGCTTGGGTAAATGAAAACAAAGCCAAAGGTGCAGATGGAATCAAATTCTTTGGTGCCAAGCCAGAGGTGATGGAAGCCGCTATCTCTGAGAACAAGCGGATAGGTTTGGGTTCAGCAATGCACCACCAGCAGCTGGATGTGGCCAGATGGAATGTGCTTCACTCCGCACGTGCAGGACTTACTACTATGGAACACTGGTATGGACTTCCTGAGGCGCTTTTCACGGATCGCACCATTCAAAATTTCCGATTGGATTACAATTATCAGAACGAGCAGCATCGTTTTGCAGAAGCTGGTAAGCTTTGGCAGCAAGCTGCTCCACCCTACTCCGAACATTGGAACAAGGTGATGAATGAATTGCTGGAATTGGATTTTACTTTAGATCCTACGCTCAATATTTACGAAGCCAATAGAGACTTGATGCGTGCACGTACGCAGGAATGGCATGGAGTGTATACTTTGCCTTCGCTTTGGCGTTTTTATGCTCCCAACCGTCAGTCTCACGGCTCTTATTGGTTTGACTGGACTACAGAAGAAGAAGTATTGTGGAAAGACAATTACCGTCTTTGGATGACCTTCGTCAACGAGTACAAAAACCGTGGAGGAAGAGTGACTGCAGGATCTGATTCTGGATTTATCTACCAATTGTATGGATTTGCTTACATCCGCGAACTGGAAATGTTGCGTGAGGCAGGATTCCATCCTTTGGAAGTCATTCGTGCTGCGACCATGCATGGTGCGGAAGCATTGGGATTGGATAAGGACTTGGGCACAGTGGAAGTAGGGAAATTGGCTGACTTTGTCATCTTAGAAGAGAACCCTCTCCAGAATCTAAAGGTATTGTATGGCACAGGTGCGATTCGCACTAGTGAAGCTAACGAGCCTATTCGTGTAGGTGGTGTGAAGTATACGGTGAAAGATGGTATTGTATATGATGCAAAGCAGCTCCTAAAGGATGTTCGTACGATCGTAGACCAGCACAAGGCTAGAGAAAATGCACGCATTACCCAGCCAGGTCTGGATTGGTAAGCTTAAGTAATTTAAAGTAGGAGGAGGGTAGCAATTAGGTACTCTCCTCCTTTTTTTGACAGCATCAACAAACTCATTGCCCCCAATTTATGCCTTTTCTTTCCCTTCCCTCCCTTAGCCTTTATTACGAAGAAGTCGGTACTGGTCCAGAGACCCTAGTTTTTTCCCATGGTCTG
>JBJOOF010000058.1:0-2995 GCA_046051425.1 Bacteroidota bacterium | reverse complement strand
TTGCCCACCAATCAATTTTTACGGATCCACAAAAGTTACATCGTACAGGTTTCAGAAATCCTATCTATCAATACCAAAGAGGTCATTGTTGGAACAGATCTAGTTCCTGTAGGTCGGACTTTCTACCACCAACTACTTAGTGGTATTCGAAAAATAGGAAGCATAGGGGATTAAATCCACAACAAGCTGCTATCCCCAAAGCTTAAAAATCGGTAGTCGGAATCCAGGGCCTCCTGATATATTTTTTCCCAATCGGCCCCCACAAGCGCAGCAATTAATAAAACGAGCGTCGACCCAGGTTGGTGAAAGTTGGTAATCAATCCATCTATCAATTGAAATTTGTATCCTGGAAAAATAAAGATCGAGGTGGTTCCAAAGAGGGTGTCTGAGCCACTTTTATCTAACTCTTTCAGGATGGCTTGCAAGGCCTCTTTTCGGTTGGGTAGGTAGGTCCTTTTTGCATAAGGAGCAAGTTTTTCGATTTCAAATCGATTTCCTCGATTTTCAATTAATTGAACCCCATACCAATACATACTTTCTAGCGTCCTTACGGAAGTAGTGCCTACGGCAACTATTTTTTCAGAGTGGCTGAGGAGCTTTTCAATGGTTTCCCGTTTGATTTCTAATTGCTCGCTGTGCATGGGATGTTCTTCCACAGCCTTTACTTTGATAGGCTGGAAGGTTCCCGCACTCACATGAAGCGTCAATGCGGCTTCCTGGATTCCTTTTTTTCGTAAAGCCGCAAATACCTCATCTGTAAAGTGAAGGCCAGCAGTTGGCGCCGCTACCGCACCTTCTTTTTCAGAGTAGACCGTTTGGTACCGAGATTTATCGTTTTCTTCTGCTTTTCGATTCAAGTAAGGCGGGAGGGGAGTTTCGCCGCAGGCTTCGACCAGGTCTACAAATGCGATTTCCGCATCATTCCATGAGAATTCAACCTGCATCAATTCCTTGCTCACCAATCGCGCATTAAGGATGACTTCTTTTGCATCAATCTGAATGATCCCTTGAAGGGTTTCTTCATCTTTCCACTTTTTTAGGTTGCCAATCATGGTTTCCCAGATCACTGGCTTTTTGGAAGTCATGATCTCGGACATGATCCTAGAGGGAGCGGTTGGATGCAATAAAAACACCTCAATCCGTGCCCCAGTTTGCCGTTGGAAGATTAAGCGAGCAGGAATTACCTTGGTATTGTTGTAAACCAGGAGGCTATCCGCATCCAAAAGTTTGGGAAGATCAAAAAAATGTCGGTGATGTATGGTTCCTCTTTTGTATTCCAAAAGCTTGGAGCTATCCCGTTTTTCTAAAGGGAATTTAGCAATTCGTTCTTCTGGTAAAGTATATTCGTACGCTTTAAGATCAATACTCGGTATTTCCATAACTAGAGGCAATTGGTCGGCAAATATAGTCAACTCGTTTAACCCTTTTCGTTTACTTTTGGTTACACTTCCATGACTTTACCTGTGAGCCTTGAATTTTCATACCTGAAACGAACCCTTCAATTCCGATTTGAGGCGGGCACCTCTCGTGGGGTGATGCGGACTCGGGATGTTTATTGGATTAAGGTGCATCGAAAAGGAGACTTGGATCAGGTGGGCTGGGGTGAAGCAGCTCCTTTAGCGGGTTTGAGCCCAGATTTTGGGCCTGATTTTGAAGGCCAGTTAAAAGGTGTCTTGCAGCAAGCAAGTGCTCGAACCTGGGATTTGGCGGAGGAAAGGTGCTTGCAACAGGTAAGTGATCTGGTCCCTTTTTCCCTTCCATCCATTCGTTTTGGATTGGAAACTGCTCTTCTTGATTTGGCAAATGGCGGAGTTAAACGCATCCTTGCCAATGCATTTTTTGATCAAGGCACCCCCATACCGATCAATGGGCTGATTTGGATGGGAACGAGGGAATTTATGCTCCAGCAGATTCACCAAAAATTAGGAGAAGGATATTCCTGCCTAAAAATGAAAATTGGAGCCATTGATTTTGACCAGGAACTTGAATTGCTTCAATTCATTCGCCAACAAAAAAATTCAAATGAACTTACCCTGCGAGTAGATGCCAATGGTGCCTTTTCTGTACAAGAAGCACTCTCTAAACTGGAGCAGCTGCAGGATTGTGACCTTCATAGCATCGAGCAACCCATCCGAGTAGGGCAGTGGGAAGCCATGCGTGAGCTAGCTAAGCAAAGCCCCATCCCAATTGCCTTAGATGAGGAATTAATTGGCAGATCCAACAAAGAGGAGGTACTGAATTTTATTCAACCCCAGTTTATCATTTTGAAGCCTAGCCTGGTAGGTGGGATTTTAGAAACCCGGGAATGGATTCGCCTGGCCGAGGAAATGGGAATTGGTTGGTGGATGACTTCCGCATTGGAGAGTTCCATTGGTCTCAATGCCATCTCCCAACTTACTTCCACTTATCTGCCTAGCCTTCCGCAGGGATTGGGTACGGGTAAATTGTATCACAACAACCTTGAATCCCCATTGCTGGTGCAATCTGGAGAAATTCAGTACCAGCAGGACGGAACTTGGGAAACACCCAGCTAATTTTTTCTAAGATTCTTCTTCTTATTCGAGGACCTTTTTCACGATTTTCCGCTTGATTACGACCACGCAAAACCAGGAAAAGTAAGCTGCAAGCACGCCTACTACAGCGCCAAAAAATAGATCTAAGGGATAGTGGACTCCGAGGTAAATTCGGGTATAACTCACTATTAGGGCATAGAGAAACAACCAAGCGATGGCCTTTTGCTTTTTACCTAATTTGAGGGTTAGGAAAGTAGCCAACCCAAAAGTATTGGCTGCATGGGAAGATACAAAGCCAAACAATCCACCGCATCGCCCATACAAGTGGAGCATTCCTTCCCAGCGTGGGTCGTGGCAGGGGCGCAGTCGCTCAAAGTAGGGTTTCATCAAGCCTGAACTCACCTGATCAGCCAAGAGAATAGTGAGCATGACACCGCCTAGAATCCATGCCGTATTTTTCGGATCAGTCCGGTAGATCTGGT